>NZ_RKSM01000001.1:1579733-1895679 GCF_008729015.1 Haloarcula sp. CBA1129 | reverse complement strand
GACGGAGGAGGCAACGGTGCTCGTCGTCGACGATGAGCAAGATATTGCGGACCTGTATTCGACGTGGCTGCTGGCCGAACACGACGTTCGGACCGCACACAGCGGTACGGAAGCACTCCAGTTAGTCGACGCGTCCGTCGACGTGGTCTTTCTGGACCGACAGATGCCCGACATGAGTGGTGATGCAGTCCTCGATACCATCGCCGAACGCGGTATTGACCCCGCAGTCGTGATGGTAACGGCTGTGGACCCGGACTTCGACATCGTCGAGATGCCCTTTGATGAGTACCTGACCAAGCCGGTCAGCCGCGAGGACCTCCTCAGCACCGTCTCGGAGATGCTCGTTCGGACCACGTACGACGATCAGGTGCAGGAGTACTTCGCCGTGGCCTCGAAGAAAGCGACCCTCGAAACCCAGAAGAACACACCGCAACTCGAAGCCAGCGACAAGTACCAAACCGTCAGCGAACGACTCGAAGAACTCCGCGAAAGAGCCGACACCACGGCCGCAGAGATTGACGACTTCGAAGCCGTGTTTCAACAGTTCCCCGGTAGCGGCCTCTCGTCGAGCTGATCGCTGGCGATTCTTGTTCGGTGAAACTGCGATATAATCTCTGGAACAGCCATGACGAACGTAACCGCGTTTGAGAACTCACCGCTGCGGCGATCTGTTCGCTCGGAACACCACTGCTTGCACTGATATAGCGCTGTCTGGCCGGTTCGTGACAGAGGCTCCAGTGACGACTTATCGATGGTATCTGGAAAATGCCCGGGGAGGGCTCCGAACCCTCGATCTCCGCATGGCCCAGGTCTGGGGCGTGACGAGCGCCCCGGGGTCATGACGGGTGCACTGCCGCATGAGTCAAGAGACCCTATGAGTGCGGCGCTATGTCCAGCTAAGCCACCCGGGCGCGGGTGCATTCAGGCGTTGGCCGTTAGCCGTCTTGAAGGTTCTCATCTCTGCCGGGACTGTGGCACAGTCCCACGCTGCGTGGGCGCATCGGCGCTGATACTCGACCCGCGGATTTAAGCCATCACGCAGGTATGCAGGCAGTATGGAGATACCAGACCTCGTCCAACAGGAACTCGGGGACGAGGAGATCCGGGGCGGTGTCAACCTCGGCGACGAAGACGCGGCCTGTTTCACATCGACCCGGACGCTCGTCTACCGCGGTGAGGGTCTTCTCAGCGACGAGAAGGTCGCCAGCTATCCGCACGACTTTGAACGGCTCACGGTCTCGGAGGGTCGACGCAAGACCAAGTTCTCGCTCGTTTACACCAGTGAGAAGCTCGAACTATCTGTTCCCGGGAGCCGCGGTGATGCCGTCCTCGAACGGTTGCTCGAAGGGAAGCTCACTGTCTCGGGTGGCATCGCCCCCGACGAGAGTCTCGCTGGCGTGTTCCGATTCAGCGAACTCACGCTGGTCGTTACCGACCGCCAACTGCTCAAGCACATCGGCAACGTCACTTGGGACGCCGACTACGAGGCGTTCTCTTTTGACGATATGACCGGCTTGGAGTTCGAAGAGGGCAGCGTCGCTACGGCTGTCGTGCCCTCGTTTAACGAGCGCCCGGAGCGCATCAAAGCGCCGTCCGAGCAGGCACCGATGGTCCGGAAAACACTCGAAGAAGCACTCTTCGCGTACCACGAGGTCGATTCACTCGCTGATCTCAACGCCAAAGTTGGAGCCGACCCCGAGAAGAATGCCGACGAAGCCGGCAACGGTCTCGGCCTCGAATCCGGTATCGACCCGCTTGTGAGCAACGACGACGAAGGCGGTGACGATTCTGAACGCGAGTCCGCGAGCGCCGGCGCGCAGGCTGCGACCGCATCGACCAGCGACCAGAGGACGACTACCGAAGCCACGACGGAGACACAATCCGGAGACACGTCTCGCATCGACACTGAACCGGTCGAGTCAGACACCGCTGCAGACTCCGATATCGCTGAACTCGAAGCGGAGGTCGCCGAGCTGACCGCCGCTGTCGAGGCCCAGAACGAACAGCTCCAGAAACAGGAGCGCACGATCAAACAGCTCATCAAGGAACTCCGACAGGGCCGCTGAACCGTTTCTGCTTTCGACTGCAACCGTCCTTCTGGGGTCGCGGCCGCGGCTTCGCTACTGGCGGCTCACTCCGTTCACCGCTTGTCTAACGAGGGTCACTCCCTACGGTCGCGCCCCTCTATTTTCGAGGTTGTGACCGCTATCGTGGCCACGACCGCGCTACTCCCGCCCTAACACTTTCCGAATACACGTCGATCCGAACGGGCCCAGTTCGCCGCCGTCGAACTGGACGAAGTGGCCCGTGCTGATAGCCGCCCCGCAGCGCTGACACGAGAACTCCCCCTCACGGACGATGACGTCGCTGTCGAAGTTGACGTACGACCTCTGTGATCGCGGGCGGACGACGCCGTTTTCGCGCTCGAGAAGGCCCCGCATCACTGCGGTGTCGAGGATTTCGCGCTGGACCTGTGGGTTGGTCGTCACCGTCTCGATGCGGTCGAGAGCGTCGGCGACGGACAGCTCCCCGTGTTCCAGATGGGCGAGCAGTTCGACACCGAGTTCGACCGGGTCTCCCGTCTCGGACACAATCGCCGTTTCAACCCCCAACAACCTAAAAGATACCACAAAGCGTTTGTCGATTGCTACCGCTGGATTGGGTAGATGGACCGCCTCGCGAAGCGACAGCTGGTCGGAACTGCCGGGCTGGTGGTAGTCGTCGCTGTCGCGACAACGCTGCTCACACCCGAGCGGGTGGTGGCCCAGACGATGCACCTCGCCGACCATCCTGTGTACCTCGCCGGCGTTATCGTCGGGCTGTATCTGGTCCGCCCGTTCTTCGCGTGGCCGACGATGCCGCTGTCCGCGTTTGTCGGGTTCGTCCTCGGGGTCAAATACGGCTTCCCGGTCGCGCTGATGGGCGCACTTGTCACCTGCCTCATCCCCTACCGGTTCGCGCTCCGGGCCGGCGAACAGGGTGGGATGTTCGGCTGGCTTGGGGATTCCGGTCGGCGAATCATCGAGGTGACCGGCGAGACGCGGGGCGTCCTCGCGGCGCGGCTCTCACCGGTTCCTGCGGACCCCGTCTCTTACGGAGCGGGGTTCGCCCGTGTCTCGCCGCGCTCCTTTGCCGTCGGAACGTTTCTCGGCGAGATTCCGTGGGTCGCCGTCGAGGTCACCGCGGGCGCGTCGCTGCGGTCGTTGACGCTCACTGGCCTCACTATCGACGCGCTCCCGCACGTCCTGCTGTTCTCGGCGGCGTTAGCTGTGCTGGTGCTTGCGGGGCCGGCCTATCGCCACGTCAGCGCCCCGAACTCATCGTGAACTCGAACTGCGCGCCGCCGCACTCGCTCTCTGCCACCGACACTGACCAGCCGTGGGCTTGTGCGACCTCGGCGACGATTGCCAGCCCGAACCCGGTCCCCGATTCGCTCGTGGTATAGCCGCGCTCGAACACGTCATCTCGCTCCTCCGGCGGGATACCGACGCCGTTGTCGGCGACGTAAAATCCGGTGTCCGTCGTTCCGACGGTGACCGTTATCGGTGCCGCGTTGTCTGCACAACGCTCGTCGTCCGATTGCGTCCGACCGCTCGTGGATCCATGCTCCACACTGTTCCGGAACAGGTTCTCGAACACCGTACGGAGCCGCGCCGCATCGGCTTCGATCATCGCCGTCCCGCGTTTTTCGAGCGTCGCTTCGCCGGTTTCGACATCGGCCCAAGCCTGACCCGCGAGGGCAGCGAGGTCCACCATCGCCATCTCACCGACCGTCTCACCCTGTCTGGCGAGCGTCAACAGGTCGTTGATGAGTTCGTCCATCCGGTCGGCCGCGGACTCCGCGGCCTCGAGATGTGAGACCTCTCCAGTCTCCTGAGCGACCGATATCCGCCCTTTGACCACGTTCAGCGGGTTTCGGAGGTCGTGGCTCACGACAGATGCGAACTCCGCGAGCTGTCGCTCCCTGTCTTTCCGGTCGCTGATATCGCGGATGACGCCCGCTGTACCGTTGAACTCCCCGTCCGCGGCTGGAAGCAACGCGATATGGATCTCGATAGGCGCGTGGTCTCCGGTTTGGTCGACAATATCCGTTTCGAAGGTCACGTTCCGCCGGGTCGGGTCAGACAGCATCGTCCGGATGAGCTCGCTGCCGCGGTTGATGTCCTCGCCGGCCATGATCGTGGAGATGTGTTCGCCGATGAGGTCGTCCGGTTCGAACCCCGTCAGCTGCTCTATCGCCTCGTTCACGTAGGTGAACACGCCCTCGTCGTCGAGCGTGTACACCGGGTCACCGACGGCCTCGATAATCGTCTCGTAGCGTTCGAGTTCCCGCTCGCGTTGCTTGCGCTCCGTCGTCTCGCGCATCACGCCGACCGAGCCGTCGAAGGTCCCGTCCTCGTCGAACAGCGGCGCGATCCTGTCCTCGTTGATTCGGACCGTCCCGTCGGCGGATATCGTCCGCATCTCGTAGGCAGCCCACGTCCGCTCGTCGTCGTCAAGCAAGTCTCGGATGAGTGCTGTCCCTCTCTCGACATCCGATTCAG
Source organism: Haloarcula sp. CBA1129 (assembly GCF_008729015.1). Lineage (NCBI taxonomy): Archaea > Methanobacteriati > Methanobacteriota > Halobacteria > Halobacteriales > Haloarculaceae > Haloarcula > Haloarcula sp. CBA1129. Next base: position 1,891,135 of record NZ_RKSM01000001.1, on the reverse strand, counting down.
GCATGAACCGAGCCGGATCTGAGCCAATAATCTCCGAGCGGTCGTGCCCCAGATGAGCGGCCATCGCCTCGTTTGCCATCTCTATCGTCCCGCCGGCGTCGAGGATGTACATCGGGTCTCCCACGTTCTCGACCAGCGTGCGATACTCCCTGAGCTCCCGCTCTCGGCGTTTCCGTTCGGTGATATCCCGGCCGATCCCGGCGATTCCGAACAGGTCGCCGCGCTCGTCTTCGATGAGCGACCCCTTGAATTCGTACTGGAGCATCTCGCCGTCAGCCGTCTCGACTCCGGCCTCAATAGTGCCGTCCCCGGTCTCCAGCGTCTCCTCGAATATCCGCCATAATTTCTCGTGGTCGGAATCCACGATGAGTTCCCCGATGTCCATCGACGCTAGCTTCTCGTTGGTGTAGCCGGTCACCGACGGGACGGTGTCGTTCCACCGGATCAGGCTTCCATCGGTACCGACCACGTAGAACATATCGTCGACGGAGTCGATGAGCTTCTCGGTAAATGCCCGCTGATTCGCGAGTTCACGCTCGCGCTCTTCGCGCGCAGTTACATCAGTGATGAATCCTTCGAGGATTTCGACGCCGTCGTCGTCAGTACCGACAACACGTCCGCGCTCCCACATCCAGCGGGTCTCACCATCGGCCGTCTCGATCTGGTAGGAGACTTCAAACGGCTCGTTGGCGGCGATACAGGTCTGGACCGTCTCCCAGAGCTGCTCTTTTTCCGAATCCTTGATGAGCGTCCCCCAAGACACGTCGCCGCTTTCGAGCGCCTCAGAACTGTAGCCCACCAGCTCCGCTGCACCGTCGCTGACGAACTGCATCGGCCAATCGGATTCGTTTCGTGCGCGATACACCATCCCCGGGAGGTTCGAAATGAGCGTCGACAGCATCCGCTCGGACTCTTCGAGCGCTGTTTTCGCCCGGCGCTCCCCCACAGCCCGCTCGATACGGTTAGCAAGCACGGCGTACTGGTCCGTCCCGACCCCCTTCTGGAGGTATTCGGTGACGCCGGCGGAGATCGCGTCACTCGCGATTTCCTCGTTTCCCTTGCCGGTAAAGAGAATAAACGGTAGCTCCTCGTACTCCTCGCGGACGACCTTCAGAAATTCGAGCCCGTCCATGTCCGGCATGTCGTGGTCGCTGACGACACAGTCGAACGTATGCTCGGACAATCGCTCTAACCCATCTGTTGCGCTTCGCTCGGTACAGACAGAGATACTCCCGTGAGTTTGCTCCAGATGGACCGCAACGAGATCGCCAAGGTCGGGGTCGTCGTCGACGTGCAGCACCGAAATCTCGTCCCCGTGACCACTCATATCACTTCTTTCGTTGTTCCAAGATATTAAACCCGCGAGCGGATCGTCAGTAGAACGTGTCAGCGCAGTCATACACGACGCCGTGCTCCGGACAGACGTACTTGCAGTGTCGGTGGTACATTGCCCGCTCACAGAGCGGACAGGGCCGACCGCCGGGCTGCTCGTCCATGATTCCGTAGAACAGCTCCGCTCGCTTGTGTCTTCCGGAGTTTCGGAACAGAATCAGGACGAAATTGGAACAATCCCTTTTGCGGGGTAGACCGTCGGTACAGCCATGACTGACGACCTCCTCGACTCGCCCGGCGGTCGGCTGCTGGTCAGCGTCGCCGCAGCTGTCGCGGGCTTAGCCGGCTCCTACGCGGTCACCGGCTACGCGCCCACGTTCATCGCATCGCCTATCGAACGGACGCTCGCGCGGTCAATGCCCGGCGTCGTCGTTTCGACCGCTATCTCGACGCTCGGCAGTCTCGGCCAGCAGCTCAATCTCCTGCTCGCTATCGGCCTCGCGGGGCTGTTCATCGCGCTGGCGGCCAGAGCGGCCATCCTCACCGGCCAGTTGGCGAACAACCGCGCCCTCCCAGTCGTTGGAACGGCTGTCGTGACGTGGGTCGTCAGCGTCGTTCTCACTGGCGAAGTCATCCTCGCCGCCGGCCCAGCGGTTCCCGCCGCCGCTGTCGTCGGACTGGCACAGGCACTCGACAGATTCGGTGGGCAGGCGTCGCCTATTTCCTCGAAGCGCAGACGGGCGCTCTCGACGGTCGGGGTGGCCGTCGGCGCGGCGACAGTCGGCTACACGACTGGCAATCAGCGGTCAATCGCTGCGACGGGTGACGATGCGCCCGCACTCACTGCGCCGGGGGCTGATCTCGACGACGTCGACGAGAAGCTTGCCGCCGCGGCAGACTCCTCCCTAGACCTTGGCGACATCGACCCGCTGGTCAGCGAGAGCTTCTATGAAGTCGATATCAACTCCATCGATCCGGAGCTCTCGGCCGCGGACTGGTCACTCTCCATCACTGGTGCCGTCGAAGAGGAGGTCACGCTCACCTACGAAGACCTGCTGGGGATGGACGCCGAGAACCGGTTCGTCACGCTCCGCTGCGTCGGCGAAAGCCTCAACGGCTACAAGACGGACACCGCGCTGTGGACCGGCGTTCCCGTCGACAGTCTCCTCGACGAAGCCGGCGTCCAGAGCGGCTGTGAATGTGTCATGCTCCGGGCCGAGGACGACTACTACGAGGAGTTCCCCATCGACGCGCTCCGGGGCGGGCTGCTCGCCTACGGCATGAACGGGAAGATTCTCCCACGCGGCCACGGCTACCCCGTCCGGGCGCTGGTCCCCGGCCACTGGGGCGAAGTCAACGTCAAGTGGCTCTCTGAGATCGAAGTGCTTGACGAGGAGGCCGACGGCTACTGGGAGAAACGCGGCTGGCAGGGGACCGGTCCGGTCAATCCGGTCGCCAAACTCCACCACGAATCGATGCTCCCAGACGGCCGCCGGCGTATCGGCGGCCACGCGTACGCCGGCTTACGCGGCGTCCAGCGCGTCGAGGTCTCGACCGACGACGGCGAAACGTGGGCCAACGCGGACCTCTCCGAACAGTTGCCCGCGGCCAGCGGCGACGGCCCCGCCGAGGACGCGTGGCGACAGTGGGAGTACACCTACGACCCGCCGACTGGCGGCCACACTGTTGTCGTTCGGATGGTCGACCAGCGCGGCGAGGTCCAGCCCGAGGAGGAAACCGATTCCTACCCCAGTGGTGCCTCGGGGTGGGTGTCCAAAGAATACGCATAACTCGAAGCGAGCGGCACATACCGCTCTGGTCCCTATCACGAGTATGGACGAGACGATTGCGGGCGAGGTCATCCACGTCGTCCCACCGGCCGACCACGAGGACTACGACTTCGAGCCCGAGATGGCGTCGCTCGCGGACTCACGCTACGTCATCGTCTGTCGCAAGGGCGGCAAGCCGTCGTGGTTTGAACGGATCACGGCCTTTCTCCGCCGCCAGCCAATCGAGCCAGTGACGCTTGTCGCTGACTCGGAAGCCGAGGAGGGCACAGAAATCACGGCGACTGTCGAGGAAACGACGATTACCGGCGTGTACAACGTCACGGAGTTTCGATAGCAGAACGCGACGGGACATCGCGAAGCGAAAAGAAACGGGTCTCAGCCGCAGCGAAATCCGAATCCGCGTATCAGGCGGTAGCGTTCAGCACTCGGACCAGCCACAGGACTCGCAGGTCTTGCAACCCTCTGAGTAGTACAGCGACAGCGAGCCACAGTCAGGACACTCCGGACTCTCGCCGGCGTCGATGATGTCTTGCTGGTCGCCGCTCGGTTCGGATGCGGCGGCCGCGCCGCCGTCGGTCTGGGTCTGCGTGGCGGTCTCGCCGTCCGCTTTTTCGGCAGTTTCCTCTAGCGTGGTCTGGTCGGGGTAGGCCTTGTCGACATCGCCGTCGAGGTAGCGTCGCAGGGCCGTGCCGATGGCGTCCGGGATGGACTGGATCTGTTCGCCCTTGTCCCAAGCGACCTTCGGCGACCGGATGCCCTGCAGTTCGTCGGCGATCTCCTCGGGGTCGACGCCCGAACGGAGTGCCGTCGAGATGGTCTTCGCCAGCGCCTCGGTGAAGGAGGCGGTGAAGCCGCCGGAGTTACCGATGTTGGCGAACAACTCGAACGGCCGGTCGGCCTCGGGGTCTTCGTTGATGTTGACGTAGAGCTTCCCGTAGCCGGTGTCGATACGCTGGGTCACGCCGTGGAGCACGTCCGGTCGGGTCTGCTTCTCGGCGTATTCGGCGTCCCCGTCGGCGACACCGAGCACCTGTTCGATGGAGTCATCGATGGCCGCCTGTACGGCGTCGGCTTCGAGGAAGCCCTCGATACCGCCGAAGACCTCCTCGATCTGGGCGACGATTTCGTCGGCGTCCATGTCCGAGAACTCCGTGTTCTGGGCGCGCGTCGTCAGCACCTGCTTGCTGCGGGTGCCGTCGCGGTAGTAGGTGACGCCCTTGCCGCCGTGGTCGTAGATATACTCGAACACCTCGGCGGCGTCGCCGATGGTGGAGTCGTTGGGAGCGTTGACCGTCTTCGAGATGGCGGAGTCGACGCCCTCCTGACAGGCCACCTGAATACCTGCGTGCTGCTTCGCGGAGAGGTCGCCCGTCGTGACGAACAGCTCGCCGATAGCGTCGGGCACGGTCGTCAGCCCGTCGACGCCGTCGAACTCGTTGTTGCCCATCTGCTTCTGGGCCTCCTGCTTGACGGCCTCAACGTCGATGTCGTTGTCCTCCAGCGCGCGGAGGAAGTAGTCGTCGAACTCCACGAGCATCTCGTCGCCCTGCACGTCGTCGGAGACGTTCTTGTAGTAAGCGACGTTGTAGATGGGCTCACAGCCGCCGGTGGTGTTGCCGATCATCGAGGTCGTCCCGGTCGGCGCGATGGTCGTCGTGTTGTGGTTGCGGATGGCGTAGCCGTCAGCCCAATCGTCGGCGTCTTCGCCGGTCTGCTTCTCGAACCACTCGGGGTACGCCGTCGGGTTCGCGTACTTGGAGTTCTCCCACTCGCTGAAGACACCGCGGTCCTCGGCGAGTTCGTGGCTCGCGGCCTTCGACCCGTGGTTGATGTGCCGCATCGTCTGGCGGGCGATCTCGTTGGCCTCGTCGGTCCCGTAGGCGACGCCGAGCTGGATGTACAGCTGGGCCAGTCCCATGATACCGAGGCCGATTTTCCGCATCTCCCGGACCTTCTGCTCGATCTTCTCGACCGGGAAGTCGGACATCGTGACGACGTTTTCGAGGAAGCGGGTGCCGAGTTCGATGCGTCGGTCGAACTCGTCCCAGTCGATGGCGTCCTCGAGGAACGCGTCGATGGCGGCTTCCATCGAGTCGTATTCGTCGGCGTGGGCCTCCGACCAGACGCGCCAGTCCGGCGCGTCCTCGGCGGCCAGCGTCGAGAGATTGATGTGCCCGAGGTTACAGGCCTCGTACTCCTCCAGTGGCTGCTCGCCGCAGGGGTTCGTCGCGAGAATCTCGTGGTCCGGGTGTTCCTCCACGTCGAAGGAATGCTGCTTGTTCACCCGTTCGAGGTAGATAACGCCGGGCTCGCCGTTCTCGTGAGCGCCCTCGACGATATCGTCCCAGAGTTCCTCGGCCGGGATCGAGAGTTCCTCGCCGACCTCGACGTGTTCGCCGAGACCGAACATGTCGTACAGTTCCTTCGTCTCCTCGGTGACGATGTGGGCATCGCCCGTTCGCGGATTGGTGAAGGTGAATTCTTCGCCGGCCTTCAGCGCCTCCATGAAGTCGTCGGTGACGCCGACGGAGATGTTGAAGTTCGAAAGGTGGCCCTCGACGGCGTTACGGAGGTGTTTGGGCACCTTTCCGTCGTCGTCGATGAGCTCGCGGGCTTCCTCCAGCGCTTCCGCGAAGGAGTTGTGCGTGAAGTCGTCCGGGTCGTTCAGGCGCAGCGTCTCGGCCAGCGAGACGTCCTTGTTCTTGGCGTGGATGAACTGGATGACGTCGGGGTGGGAGACGCGCATGACGCCCATCTGGGCCCCGCGGCGGGCACCACCCTGTGCGATGGTCTCGCACATCTGGTCGTAGGTCCGCATGAACGTGATTGGTCCGGAGGCGATGCCGCCGGTCGAGCCGACGGGGTCGCCGTACGGGCGGAGCTTCCAGAACGCGTAACCCATGCCACCGCCGGACTGGAAGACCTGTGCGGCCTCCTTGGCGGTCTGGTGGATGTCGTCGATGTCGTCGCCGGGCGAGTCGACGAAACAGGCGGAAAGCTGCTGGAGTTCGTCGCCGGCGTTCATCAGCGTCGGCGAGTTCGGCATAAAGGAGAGCTGCTCCATCTGCTCTTGGAAGGCGTCGGCGGTCGATTCGACGTGGTCGCGGACGCCCTCAGGCAGTTCCGGTACGACCGTCTCGTAGGCGAACTTGTTGACGTTGTAAACAGAGAGCTCAGTCTCGACATCGTCGTCGACGGACGTTCCTTTACCGAACACCTCGTCGGCGAGCTCGTCGCGGCGCGGATGGTCGGGCTTCAGCTGGTCCGGCGAGACGTGTACGTCGACGTCTTGTTTGTTGGCCTCGAACACGGCCTCGGCGAGTGCGATGTTCTTCGCGACACGGTCGAAGAGGTCTTCGGGTTCTTCGATAAGGTCGCCGTCGGCATCCTTCCGGAGGTAGCGAGCCGGAAGAATGTTGTGGTAGGCGTTGCCTGTGAGTCGCTCTTCGATCGTGTCACCGTCGGTACGTTTGATCGGCAGCGTGATCTCGTCGGCGGAAAGGTCGCTGTTACTCATCGCCCGCTCCTCCTCCCGACAGCGGCCGTCTGTCGGTCGATACCCCTCGTCGTAGCTACCCGTGATCCTGTCATTTCTGGCGGCGAATACGTATTCATCGATAGCGTTTAATCCTTCTTGTCTGCGATTCCGCGGTGGCCGTAGCGATCTCGAAAGTCGTGGCTACGGTGCTCGACGAACTGTGCTGGTGACGCGTGAAACGATAGTCGCGTACAACGGAATAGATGCCGTGGATTCTCCTTAATACTGTCCAGACCGAGGTGAAAGTGAAACCCCGACCCCATGAACCACCAGACGTGAGCGAGATATCCAGTGGAAACGAGCGGGGGTTCAGGGGTGGCAATATACGCTCACTAACCGTCCGTAGGGAGGGAGTAAGGCCGTGTCAGACGTACTGCCGTGGTGCGGTTTTGGCAGAACTTGTCTATCAGCCCGTGCGGTGGCGATTCAGTGTGTCGGTGCGCCGCTCTAGCCCCGGTTTGATCGCCCGCTATCGAGTCCGGTACACGAACGAGTCGGGGGTGAGAGGCGGGACGCTTACAGGCCTGTGGACCGAAGACATGTGCGTGCAGTACGACGGGCTCACCAAGGGAATCGCAGTGGTGTTCGGAGGCCTGACGGTCGTCCTGACAGCGGTGGGTCTCTTGATCAATCCCGCGGTGCTCTTTCTGGCGCTCATGTTCGGCGCGTCGACGTATTTCATGTACTACCACCTCAGCGGGAAGATGGCCGCGAGCCTCTACGAGCGGGTCGAGCGACAGGCAGCACAGAACACGGGAAACGCCCGTCGCGGTGGGTTCGGGGCTGGCCCGCGAGAGGAGTGGGAGCCGCCACGGGACGGTCGTCAGGCGCGCCGCTCGCGAGCGACTCAGAGCGGTCAGAGACGTCGCAGCCAAGCATCCGGACGACAGCGTCGCCAAGCGGCAAGCAGCCGGCAGCGCCGACAGCGGGTCCAATCATCAGGACCGAGTCCAGCGGAGGCCTACAAGCGACTGGGCCTTGATACGGATGCTGACCAGAGTACGATCAAGCGGGCCTACCGGGAGAAAGTCAAAGAGGTCCATCCCGACACCGACAGCGGGAGCGAGGCGGAGTTCAAGCAGGTGCAAGCGGCCTACGAGACGCTGACCGACGACTGACCGCAATTCCCATATACGCCGCTCCGAACCCGGACGTATGGACAGCGACACGCCGCCGCTCATTGTCGACATCGATGGGACGCTGACTGACGAAAGCCGAGCGATTGACCCTCGCGTCATGCCGGTCCTTCGTGAATGGCCAGCACGCGTCGTCATCGCGACCGGGAAAGCGATGCCGTTCCCGGTTGCGCTCTGTGAGTTCCTCGGCATCGAGCGGACGGTCGTCGCCGAGAACGGCGGTGTCGTGTTCGTCGAAGCTACCGACGAGCTCAGGCTGGAGGGCGACCACGAGGCGGCGCTTGCGGTCGGCGAGGCCTACCGCGATCTGGGTCACGATCTGGGGTTCGGACAGATCGATCTGGCAAACCGGTGGCGTGAGACGGAACTCGTCGTGTCGCTTGATCAGCCACTCGAACCACTAGAGGAACTGGCTGCAGCCAACGGGCTCGTCGTTCTCGATACCGGCTTCGCCTACCATGTGACAGATCCGGTTGTCGACAAGGGGACGGGCCTCGAAGCGGTGTGTGCGGAACTTGATCTGGAGCCGGAAGCGTTTCTGGCGGTCGGCGACTCGGTGAACGACGCCCAGATGTTCGATCTGGCCGGAGAGGCCGTAGCTGTTGCCAACGCTGACGAGACGGCGCTCGAACGGGCCGACCGAGTGACTGACGCGACCTACGGCGACGGATTTCTCGAAGCGGTCGCGCCGTACCGGGATTGACGGTCGTGTGACTGACGTTCGGACCAGTCGCTAAGCGGAATGGCGAACAGGTGACGCCATGACAGAGGACACGCGGAGCGGCGCCACACAATCGCGAACTCCGCGTGGCAGTTTAGTCCACGAGCCGTGCTGGCCACGCCATCGGATATAAATACCATCCCGAGCACTACTGTGAGAGACACACTCAGCCACCGGTCTCAGGAGTTCTCTGGAGCCGCAAATCCGGGGAAGGCTTATATCTGCCCCACAGTAACGGATGGATATGAGCCCCGACCGGGCTGTCCTCCGGCGCGCGCTTGACCGCGGCGAGCGGGAGGGCGGCAGCGTCGAGTTCAAAGAACGGCTCAGCGAGAATCTCCACTTGTCCGAGGGACGGCTCGAATCCCTCACAGCGCAACTGCGACATCGTGTTCTCTCCGGGGATGGGGAGGCGACCTACGTCGTCGGCGTCACTGACGACGGTGGTCTCGCCGGCATCTCGCCAGCGGAGTTCTCAGAGTCGATGGACGTACTCAGCCTGCTGGCAGAGGAAGCCGGTGCCCACATCGAGGAGGTGAAAACGTGGGGCGTCGACGGCGTCTCCGAGAACGGGTCGGCAGCCACCGATGGCACCGACGGCATCGTGGGCGTCGCGACGGTCTCAGAAGGGTCCGTTCTCGCGGACGATGACCACATCGTCGTCGGTACTGCCGGCCACGTCGACCACGGCAAATCCACGCTCGTGGGGTCGCTAGTCACTGGTGACGCTGACGACGGCGAAGGCGGGACCCGCGGATTTCTCGACGTTCAGCCACACGAGGTCGAGCGGGGGTTGTCTGCGGACCTCTCCTATGGCGTCTACGGCTTCGACGACGACGGCGAACCGATCCGCATGGATAACCCGCATCGGAAGGACGACCGGGCACGAGTCGTCGAAGCGTCCGACCGCCTCGTCTCCTTCGTCGACACCGTCGGACACGAGCCGTGGCTCCGGACGACGATCCGCGGCCTCGTCGGCCAGAAGCTCGACTACGGGCTCCTGACCGTCGCAGCCGACGACGGGGTGACCGAGACGACGCGGGAACACCTCGGTATTCTGCTGGCGACGGACCTCCCGACGATTGTCGCCATCACGAAACGCGACCTCGTCGACGAGGAGCGGGTCGCCGAAGTCGAACGCGATGTCGAGCAGGCATTGCGGGAGGTCGACAAGACGCCGCTCCGGGTGGAGCGCCACGGCGTCGACACGGCTATCGACGAGATCTCTGAGACCGTTGTTCCTGTCGTCACCACCAGCGCCGTCACAAAGGAGGGGCTGGACGACTTAGACGAGATGTTCGAGGCGTTGCCCAAGACCGCCGGCGAGGTGGGCGATTTCCGGATGTACGTCGACCGGACGTACAACGTTCAGGGAGTCGGTGCGGTCGCCTCGGGCACTATCAAATCCGGCGAGGTCGAGGCTGGCGACGAACTGCTGCTCGGGCCCATGCAGGACGGGAGCTTCCGCGAGGTCGAGGTCCGGTCTATCGAGATGCATTACCACCGGGTCGACGAGGCCAAGGCCGGCCGCATCGTCGGCATCGCGCTGAAAGGCGTCCGCGAGCCGGACATCGAGCGCGGGATGGTCCTGTTGCCGGGCGATGCAGACCCGTCGCCGGTACAGGAGTTCGAGGCCGAAGTGATGGTATTGAACCATCCGACCCGCATCGGCGACGGCTACGAGCCTGTGGTCCACCTTGAGACAGTCAGCGAGGCTGCGGCCTTCTACCCGGAGGGTGGTCAGTTACTCCCCGGCGATGCCGGGACGGCCCGTGTCCGGTTCAAATTCCGCTCTTACCTCGTCGAGGAGGGCCAGAAGTTCGTCTTCCGTGAGGGGAGTTCGAAAGGTGTCGGGACCGTCACCGACATCGATCCGGCGGCGTAGCGGCCCGCCGTCTCACCGAGACACACCGTCTTCAGTCGGCTGTCTGTAGCCATTAGCCGTTTTCTCGGCGAGTCCGAACAGCGCGGCCCACTCCAGCAGGTTCGCCGTGCGCTTCTGCCAGACCGCTTCCCAGTCGGTGTGACGTTCGCGCTCCCAGCGGGGAATCTCGTCCCGAAGCGCACCGAACGCAGTATCGGTGTCTACTGGCTCCGAACCGAGAGCGGCGAGGAGCACGTCGATACCGAAGACAGAGTCCTCGAACGCGGGTGCGAGCGCCGCGTCGCCGAGATCAGCTCTCGTCCGGTAGTATCCCCGGTCGCTCTCGGCGACCAGCCCCAGTGCCTGTAGCAAAACCAGATACTCTTGTGCTGTCTCGCGGTCGGACACGTCAGTCGCCGTCTGGATCGCTCGACAGCAGTCAGCCTCGCTGTCGGGGACGAGCGGAATCGCGTCTCTGGCGGTCTCCAGAAACGAGCGCGAGCGGGCCGGTGGTGCGACCTTGTAGCGCATACCCGATTACAGGCCGAAGCTCTCGGCTAACACGTTCTCGCTCGTCTCGCCGACCACGTGCGTGTCGCCGCCGACGACGTCGATGGTGACTGCGGCCGGGCCGAACAGTTCCACAGGGAGATCCGCGAAGTCCCAATCGACGTCCTCGAAGACGCCTTCCAGCGGCTCGTCGTACTTCGCGGCCGCGACGGACGGGACCTCATCGAAGCGGTCGAACGATTCGTCGACGGTGAGGTGGACCTCGCTGCCGTAGGCGAGGGCATCCGTCGTCCGGGCCATCGCGGTCGCTTCGTCGCCTGCGACCGGTGCGACCGGCGCGCGACCGCTGGCCGACAGCACCGACACCGGGTCGAAGCCGAGCTCGGCCAACCGGAAGACGGCCAGTTCGGCGGCCCGTGCCGCCGCGACGACGCTCCCAGTGACACTCGCCGTCGCGAACGACGGGAGAAACACGCCTGTTTCGGGGACGCCGGTTCGCTCGGCGACCTGACTGGCGACGGCCTCGTCCGGCAGTTCGTCGGTCTCCAGAGCTAGCACGGCGAAATCCGCGTCCTCGCGGTAGCCGATGCGCTGGAAGGCTTCCTCTTCGGCGACGAGCGCGCGTGCGGGACCGCTCCCGAGCGCCTCGAAACCGTCGACGGCCAGCTCCCAGCCGCCCTTCTGCGAGCACAGCAGGGCCAGCGCCGGGTGGTCCGTCGACAGTTCGACGTGGTTCAGTGGCGCGCCGGCGACGGTGTCCATCGTGGATTGCACTGTCGCCAGACCAGCCGTCTGGATTTCCGCGAGTAGCATCCCGGCCTCGACAGCGCCGGGGACTTCGACGCCGAAGTCCAGCACTGCAGCATCGCCCTCCAGACCGTGTACGTCTATCGTGAGTTCGTCAGCGAAGTCGATGGCCTCGTCGACGAGTTCCGTGGCCATCCGATTGAGACTGTCCATACGCCGTCTTTGGTACCCTCCCCTTTAATCTCCGCCTTCGGTCACGCCGCTTCTGGCCTCCCGTCCCAGATGCTTCTCGACGGCATCGACCTTGTCCCGCGCCTGCTGGTCGATGGTCCGCTTGTCGTCTATCTTCAGGAACGTGCTCACGCGGTCGGTCTGCTCGCCGACGGCCTCGTGAGCGGCGTGGGTGGCCGCAAACAGTTCCTTGCTGTCCTCGGCTTCGATTATTGTCCCCATCGGCGTCGTCTCGTACTCGACATCGAACGCCTCCAGCGCCGCGACGGCGTCGGCGACGTACGACGACATACTCCCTTCGATAACCGGTGCGACCGAGAGGAACCCTATGCAGGTCATACTCGGACGCACGCGCGCCCGAACCCTAAACCGCTCGCCTGCGGCGCGAATCTACCGTGGGTTCCCCCGTATTGGACATCCTCCCACGACAACTGCGGCTCACGCTGTTGTTCGAGACTGCTCGCCCACTCAGTTTCCTACTGCTCACAAAAGCCCCAAACGGGTGGCGTTGCTACTCGGCTTCCTCGATGGCCGCGCCGCGAGCGTTCGTTTTCACGCTCTGGAGGCCCTGTTTGGCCTTCTGCTTGGAAGCGTATCCCTGACCGCAGTCCGCGATTATCTCCCCGTTGTCGTGGCGGAGTCGCCAGCGGGCCTTCCCCTCGCTGTCTTTGAACAGTTCGAACGTCGCCTTACTGCCACCTTCTTCTTCGGCCGCCTCGTCTTTGGACTCGTCGACGACGTACGCGCCGGGTGCGTTGTTCTTGACGCTTTCGAGCCCCTGTTTGGCCTTCTGCTTGGAGGCGTAGCCCTCGCCGCCGTCGGCGATGATATTTCCGTTGTCGTGGACGAGTCGCCAGCGGTACTGTTCGGCGTTGTCCTCGTACACTTCGAACGTGGCCTTGCTCGCAACGACGTCCGTCGCCACTTCGCCCTCCGCTTCCTCCCACTCCATGTCGATTTCGAGACTGACAGTGCCGTCACCGCGCTCGACATCGACTTCGAAATCCGCCTCCGCTGGTGGGTCGACCGTCACAGTCTGCTCCTCATCGGCCGGGGCCGGCTCGCCGCGACTGAACCGATTCGCCAGCCGCCGGAAGTACGACGCAATACCTCTTCGACTCCGCGTTTCCTGTGACTCATGGACCGTCTCGTCTGTCATGCAGTTTCACTGTCGATGGGGGCCCAGATAATGGTACTCCCCACACGGTGGGTGATACCATCGACATTCGGACAGTTGGTTGACAACAGCACCCCTCATTTCCCGAACGATTGTCGATTGACAGCATGTAACAGTCCATCAAAACGGGACAAAGCCAATTCAAACACGAATTTCGAATCGCACCCCGCCATCATGGCTCTCACTGATGGCGATTTTCCAGTCGTGTGCGGCAACGATATCTGTGACGATAGAGAGACCGAACCCAGACCCGTCGTCACTGGTCGTATGGCCGTGGTCGAAAACTGCCGACCGATTCTCCGGGGGGATACCGCGTCCGTCGTCTTCGACATAGAAGCCCGATAACTCCGTCTCGGCCCCATCATCAAGCGTGCCAACACGAAGGGTCGGTGGTGTACTGTTGTGGTCGAACGCGTTCCGAAAGAGGTTCTCGAAAATCTGCAACAACCGGTTGTGGTCTGCCTCAACCACACTGTCGTCTGAAAGCGCTAATTCAAGTGTCCCGCCGTCGGTCTGAGTGTGTTCCCAGGCGTCTTTGGCCACAGTCGCGAGCGCGACTTCTGATAAATCTGTCATACTCTCCTCCATCCGAGCAAGCGTCAGCAGCTCGTCAATCATCGTCTCCATCCGGCCGAGGTTTCGCTCCATCGTCTCGACGTGCTCTGTTGGGGCGTCATCCCGGATGAAGTCGACTCTGGCCTTCGTGACCATCAACGGATTTCGGAGATCATGAGAGACGACACTCGCGAACTTGTCTAGTTTCTCATTGGACTGTTCGAGTTCCCGCTTTGTCTGTTTGAGCGCCTGCTCGTCGTGTTTCTGCTGCGTGATTTCTCTGGAGATAAACTGGACGGTGTCGGTGTCACCAGTCTCACTGAGGGGTGTGACGATGTTGTGAAAATGACGTACCCCAATCGAGTCTTGAAACGTCACCGCGCTCCCGGCTGTAATTGCTCGCTGGCCGTATTCGAGCCGCTCAGAGGCTATCTCAGCCGGTAGTACGTCCGACAACTGCGAGTCGATGAGCTCCGGGCGCGTAGTTTCGTGTGCCCGTGCCATCGATTTGTTCGCTGCAAGGATTCGGCCGTCAGTGGTGACTTCGACGATTTCGTCCGGCGTATTGTCGACTAGGCGCTCGTACTTTTTTTGTGCCCGGTGTTGTCCGACGACGTTGCGTATCCGGGTGGCGAGCAGTTCGAGACGCTTTCCGTCTATGATTTTCTTCTTCTGGAGGTGATCGTCAACACCGGTACCGATCGCGTCACTGGCCACGCTTTCACCGCCTTGTCCGGTCATCAGAATAAACGGTATCGAAAATTCTGCACTTATTTTCTCGTACAGTTCCAGCCCGTTCATCCCGGGCATCTCGTAGTCGCTGACCACGCAGTCGACACGTTGCTCACGCAACGACTTGAGTGCCTCTGGCCCTGAATTCGATACTTTGGTGGTGAAACCGTGCCCGTCCCGAAGCTTCTCCGACGTTATCTCACCGAAAAAGTCACTGTCGTCAACAACAAGTACGCTGATCTCTTCGACAGCATCCATCCTACTGAGCTATGAACATTGAACAGTCTTAATTGGCGTGCTTCACCCCGCATAATTGACAGTTTCAGCCCTTCTAACGCCCATAATCGGTCAAAATCTGCCAGTGGTTGAACCCGATACAAATCCTCGGTGGCGCTGGGATTTCCGTGGTTCAAACCCAACGAGTACACAGACCAAGGACGCGATGAAACGCATCGCTCATCAGTTCAGTTTAGAGAAATGCGCTGGCTGGGATTTGAACCCAGGTTGTGACCATGGCAAGGTCACGTGATACCAACTACACTACCAGCGCTTACTTCATCTGCACTGACCTTCGCGACCATCGGTCGCTCAGCACCAGCGCGCAACGCCTCGTTGCAATCAAATCTGGCGGGGGTGAGAGTAAAAAGCCTTCCGTTTTCCGAGGAAAACCATGGGAAGTGAGGGCAATAACCGTCCCGCCTGCAACACGAATCATGTGATGGCGTCACGGGACATGGGCTTTCGGAAGCGGCAATCCAGCGAACGCTTGCATCGGTCCCGAACCGGCATGACGGACCATGTGAACGCGACGCATCGCGAACTCGAAACGGGGCCTTTTTAAGCACGGCAAAGGGAGATATCGGCACAGTCTAGTGGCGCGACGTGGAAGCGTCACGGCATGACGACCAGCGTACTCGTGCCGTCTTCCCTCGCACGGGAAGCCGAAGACAGACGCGAGGCAACTCGCAAGCTCGGTTACGTGGCCCGCGCGGCCGCGGTCTACCGGGTTGATCGGCTGACAGTGTACCCCGACCCAGATGGGGCGGGCAAGTGGGAAGACGGGTTCGTCGAAACCGTGCTTCGGTACGCCGCGACGCCCCCGCACCTCCGAAAGGAGATGTGGGGTAAGCGGGACGAACTAGAGTACGTCGGCGTCCTGCCGCCGCTCCGCGTGCGTTCACAGACCGGCTCCGGATCTGAGGGTTCGGGGTCGTTAAGACAGGGAATCGTGACCGAGGTCGGAGCTGATGGGCGCGTCCGGGTCAATTGCGGCATGCAACACCCGATCTCCCTTCCCGTCCCAGCGGATATGGACGTGGAACAGGGGGAGCGCGTGACCGTCAGGGTCTCTTCGCGACGGCCGGTCCGGGCGAAACTCGTCGACGCCCCCACAACGGGATTCGACGTTGTCGCCGCGGACCTCGATGCGGCACTCTCGCGCGACGATGCCGGGCTCACTATCGCGTCATCGCGATACGGCGAGCCGGTAACGTCGACCCGTCTCGGCCAGCTGGCCGAGCGGCGCGACGCCGAGGGCGGCATGACCGTCGCCTTCGGGGCACCCGAGCGCGGGTTACCGTCGATACTCGACGTTGCCCCGGACGCCGTCGGGGGAGACCAGACGAGCGACGAACCAGAAGGGTTCGACCTCTGGCTGAATACGGTTCCGAACCAGGGCAGTGAGGTTGTGCGAACGGAAGAAGCTCTGTTCGCCTCCCTCACCTGTCTAACCCTCACGGAGTAAACGAATGCCACAACCAAGCAGACCACGCAAAGGCTCAATGGGCTTTGGCCCGCGCAAGCGCTCAACAAGCGAGACCCCTCGCTTCAACAGCTGGCCGTCTGACGACGGGCAGCCGGGCGTCCAAGGGTTCGCCGGCTACAAGGCAGGCATGACACACGTCGTGCTTGTCAACGACGAACCCAACTCCCCCCGCGAGGGGATGGAGGAGACTGTCCCCGTGACAGTCATCGAGACGCCGCCGATGCGCGCCGTTGCCCTGCGAGCGTACGAAGACACGCCGTACGGTCAGCGTCCGCTGACGGAAGTCTGGACCGACGAGTTCCACTCGGAGCTCGACCGGACCCTAGACGTTCCGGAGGACCACGACCCGGACGCTGCTGAGGAACAGGTACGTGACGCACTCGAGGCCGGTAACCTCGGGGATGTGCGAGTTATTACGCACACCGTCCCCGACGCCGTCCCGAGCGTCCCGAAGAAAAAGCCCGACGTGATGGAGACTCGCGTCGGCGGTGGGTCCGTTTCGGACCGCCTCGACCACGCCCTCGACCTCGTCGAGGACGGTGGTGAACACGCCATGAACGACATCTTCCGCGCCGGCGAGTACGCCGACGTGGCCGGTGTCACGAAGGGTAAAGGGACGCAAGGTCCCGTCAAGCGGTGGGGCGTCCAGAAGCGGAAAGGCAAACACGCCCGCCAAGGATGGCGTCGACGGATCGGCAACCTCGGTCCGTGGAACCCGTCCCGTGTGCGCTCGACGGTCCCCCAGCAGGGGCAGACCGGTTACCACCAGCGCACCGAGCTCAACAAACGTCTCATCGACATCGCTGACGGCGACGAAGCGACCGTCGACGGTGGCTTCGTCAACTACGGCGAAGTCGATGGGCCGTACACGCTCGTGAAGGGCTCCGTGCCCGGTCCGGACAAGCGCCTGGTGCGCTTCCGGCCCGCGGTGCGTCCGAACGACCAACCGCGCCTCGACCCCGAGGTGCGCTACGTCTCCAACGAATCGAACCAGGGATAACCTATGCAGGCAACAATCTACGACCTGGACGGCAACACAGACGGCGAGGTCGACCTCCCGAACGTCTTCGAGACGCCGGTTCGGTCCGACCTCATCGGCAAAGCTGTACGTGCCGCACAGGCCAACCGAAAGCAGGACTACGGGTCCGACGAGTACGCCGGCCTCCGAACGCCGGCCGAGTCCTTCGGTAGCGGCCGCGGGCAGGCACACGTCCCGAAGCAGGACGGCCGTGCCCGCCGCGTCCCGCAGGCGGTCAAGGGGCGACGCGCCCACCCGCCGAAAGCCGAGAAGGACCGCTCGCTCGACCTCAACGACAAGGAACGGCAGCTGGCCGTTCGCTCGGCGCTGGCCGCGACGGCCGACGCCGACCTCGTCGCCGACCGCGGCCACGAGTTCGACCGTGACGAAGTGCCCGTCGTCGTCTCCGACGACTTCGAGGACCTCGTCAAGACGCAGGAAGTCGTCTCGCTGCTGGAAGCGCTCGATGTCGACGCCGACATCGAACGCGCCGACGAGACGAAGATCAAGGCTGGACAGGGCTCGGCCCGCGGACGGAAGTACCGTCGTCCCGCCTCGATTCTCTTCGTGACCAGTGACGAGCCGTCGAAGGCCGCCCGCAACCTCGCGGGGGCCGACGTGGCGACCGCCAGCGAGGTCAACACGGAAGACCTCGCGCCCGGCGGCGCGCCCGGTCGACTCACAATCTTCACGGAATCCGCACTCGCGGAGGTGGCCGAGCGATGAGTTGGGATGTCATCAAGCACCCACACGTCACGGAGAAGGCCATGAACGACATGGACTTCCAGAACAAGCTCCAGTTCGCCGTCGACGACCGCGCCTCCAAGGGCGAGGTCGCCGACGCCGTCGAGGAGCAGTACGACGTGACAGTCGAACAGGTCAACACGCAAAACACGATGGACGGCGAAAAGAAGGCCGTCGTTCGCCTCTCCGAGGATGACGACGCTCAGGAAGTCGCCTCCAGAATTGGGGTGTTCTAACGATGGGACGACGAATCCAAGGACAACGGCGCGGCCGCGGGACCTCCACGTTCCGTGCTCCGTCGCACCGTTACAAGGCTGATCTGGAGCACCGCAAGGTCGAGGACGGCGACGTCGTCGCCGGCACGGTCGTCGATATCGAGCACGACCCTGCCCGCTCGGCTCCGGTCGCTGCCGTCGAGTTCGAAGACGGCGACCGACGACTCATCCTCGCGCCGGAAGGCGTCGGGGTGGGCGACGAGCTACAGGTCGGCGTCAGCGCCGAGATCGCACCCGGGAACACGCTCCCGCTGGCGGAGATCCCAGAGGGGGTCCCGGTGTGCAACGTCGAATCCAGCCCCGGTGACGGTGGGAAGTTCGCCCGCGCGTCGGGTGTCAACGCCCAGTTGCTCACCCACGACCGCAACGTCGCGGTCGTCAAGCTCCCCTCTGGGGAGATGAAGCGGCTTGACCCGCAGTGTCGCGCCACCATCGGCGTCGTCGCCGGTGGCGGCCGAACTGACAAGCCGTTCGTCAAGGCTGGCAACAAGCACCACAAGATGAAAGCGCGAGGGACCAAGTGGCCCAACGTCCGCGGTGTGGCGATGAACGCCGTCGACCACCCCTTCGGTGGCGGTGGCCGCCAGCACCCCGGCAAGCCCAAGTCCATCTCGCGGAACGCCCCGCCCGGCCGTAAGGTCGGGGACATCGCCTCGAAGCGAACTGGTCGAGGTGGCAACGAATGAGCTCAGAATATCAAATCGGCCACGAAGGAGAGTTCTCCTTCCGCGGCCACACGCTCGACGAGCTGCAGGAGATGGAGCTCGAGGAAGTCGCGGAACTGCTCCCCGCTCGACAGCGGCGAAGTATCGTACGCGGCCTGACCGAGGAGAAACACAAGCTCCTCGAAAAGGCCCGCGAGGCCGGCGAAGAGGAGACAGCCAACGACCCGATCCGGACGCACCTGCGCGATATGCCGGTGGTCCCGGAGATGGTCGGGCTGACCTTCGCCGTCCACGACGGCCAGAACTTCGAGCGTGTCAACGTCGAGCCCGAGATGCTCGGCCACTACCTCGGTGAGTTCCAGCTCACACGGAGTAGCGTCGAACACGGTCAGGCCGGTATCGGAGCGACACGCTCCTCGAAGTTCGTACCGCTCAAATAATCATGGGAATCAGTTACTCAGTCGAAGCCGACCCGGACACGACGGCCAAAGCGATGCTCCGGGAGCGGCAGATGAGCTTCAAGCACAGCAAGGCCATCGCCCGCGAGATCAAGGGCAAAACGGCCGGCGAGGCTGTCGACTACCTCGATGCGGTTATCGAGGGCGACCAGCCCGTTCCGTTCAAACAGCACAACTCGGGCGTTGGCCACAAAAGCAAGGTCGACGGTTGGGACGCCGGGCGCTTCCCGGAGAAGGCCAGCAAGGCCTTCATCGACCTGCTGGAAAACGCGGTCGGCAACGCCGACCATCAGGGCTTCGACGGTGAGGCCATGACGATCACGCACGTCGCCGCCCACAAGGTCGGCGAGCAGCAGGGTCGCAAGCCCCGGGCGATGGGGCGTGCCTCAGCGTGGAACAGCCCGCAGGTCGACGTCGAACTCATCCTCGAAGAACCGGAGGCCGACGAATAATGGCTGACGAACAACAGTTCATCGAGGACGGACTCCAGCGGACCCAGATCGACGAGTTCTTCGCAGAGGAGCTCGGTCGCGCCGGCTACGGCGGCATGGACGTCGCCAAGACGCCGATGGGGACCCAGATCGTGCTCAAAGCCGAGAAGCCAGGGATGGTCATCGGCAAGGGCGGGAAGAACATCCGGAAGATCACGACGGAACTCGAGGACCGATTTAACCTCGACGACCCGCAGGTCGACGTGCAGGAAGTCGACGAGCCGGACCTCAACGCCCGCATCGTCGCGGACCGACTGGCCAACGCCCTCGAGCGTGGCTGGTACTTCCGCAAAGCGGGCCACACCACCATCGACCGCATCATGGAGTCGGGCGCACTCGGCGCAGAGATCGTCCTCTCCGGGAAGGTCACGGGTGCACGCTCACGCGTGGAGAAGTTCAACCGCGGCTACGTCAAGCACAACGGCGAACCCGCAGAGGAAATCGTCGACAGCGGCGTCGGCGTCGCCGTGATGAAGCTCGGTACCATCGGGGTCCGAGTCAAGATCATCCCGCCGGACGCGGAGCTCCCCGACGACTTCGAGATCTACGAGGATGTCGACGTCGAGGACTACGTGGCCGACACAGACGGCGAGTCTGTCGAGGAACTCCTCGAAGGCGAGCCCGAAGACAGCGAGACAGCCGAGGAACTCGACGAAGACGTGGCCGCCGGGGCCGACGACGAGTCCGACGCTGACGAAGAGTTCGTCGACGAGGAAATCGTCGAGGAAGACGTCGAAGTCCCGACTGACGACGATGTCGAGGACGTCGACGTCGACGAACTCGAAGACGCTGTCGACGAGGAACTCGACGAGGACGTCGAAGCGGAAGCAGAAGAGCTGATGGACGAAATGGACGACGAGGAGGGTGACGACGAATGACCGTCCTCCACGTCCAAGAGATTCGAGACATGACGCCCGCCGAGCGGGAGTCGGAGCTCGACGACCTGAAGACCGAACTGCTGAACGCCCGGGCCGTGCAGGCCGCGGGTGGTGCGCCGGAGAACCCCGGCCGCATCAAGGAGCTGCGGAAGGCCATCGCCCGCATCAAGACGATTCAGGGCGAAGCAGGCGACCTGCAGGAGAACGAATAATGCCACTGACACCCGAGACGCTCCCACGACACGAACTTGTCGGCCTCGACTGCGAGGTCGTTTCGGCGTCCAACCCGGACGCTGTCGGTATCAGCGGAACTGTCGTCATGGAGACGACACAGATGCTGACAATCGAGGGGGCCGACCGGGTGTGGCACGTGCCGAAGGACAGCGCGACGTTCGCGTTCGCCCTGTCGACCGAAACGGTACTGGTCGACGGCGACCGACTCGTCGCACGTCCCGCTCGTCGCACAGAGAACACAGGAGATTCACTATGGCGCTAGGACTGAACGTACAGGAACCGGAGGAAACCTGTGCCGATCAGAACTGCCCGTTCCACGGAGAGCTCTCCGTGCGCGGACAGACACTGAACGGCGAGGTAGCCTCCACTGACATGGAGAAGACCGTTGTCGTCGAGCGCGAGTACGACGTGAAGGTGCCGAAATACGACCGCTTCATGAAGCGGCGGAGCCGCGTTCCGGCTCACGCACCCGACTGTCTCGACCTCGCGGTCGGTGACACGGTCACGATAGCAGAGTGTCGACCGCTCTCGAAAACGAAAAGCCACGTCGTCGTCGGCGTGGTCGCCGACGAACAGGACGGTGATGCCTGATGGAAGCACTCGGTGCTGACGTCACGCAAGGCCTCGAGAAGGGCTCGCTCATCACGTGTGCGGACAACACGGGAGCGCGCGAACTCAAGGTCATTTCCGTCCACGGCTACTCGGGAACGAAGAACCGCCACCCCAAGGCTGGGCTGGGCGACAAGATCACGGTCTCGGTCACCAAGGGGACGCCCGAAATGCGTCGTCAGGTGCTCGAAGCCGTCGTCGTCCGCCAGCGAAAGCCGATCCGTCGACCCGACGGCACCCGCGTCAAGTTCGAAGACAACGCGGCCGTCATCGTCGACGAGAACGAGGACCCGCGCGGGACCGAGCTGAAAGGTCCTATCGCACGGGAAGTCGCACAGCGATTCGGCAGTGTGGCATCAGCAGCGACGATGATCGTATAGAACCATGAGCAAGCAACCAGACAAACAACGCAAGAGTCAACGACGTGCCCCGCTTCACGAGCGGCACAAGCAGGTCCGGGCGACGCTTAGCGCCGACCTCCGCGAGGAGTACGGCCAGCGAAACGTCCGCGTCAACGCTGGTGACACCGTCGAGGTACTCCGTGGCGATTTCGCCGGCGAGGAAGGCGAAGTCATCAAGGTAAACCTCGATAAGGCTGTCATCCACGTCGAAGACGTCACGCTCGAGAAGACGGACGGCGAGGAAGTCCCGCGACCGCTTGACACCTCGAACGTCCGCGTGACGGACCTAGACCTCGAAGACGAGAAGCGCGAGGCGCGTCTCGAATCAGAGGATGATTCCGCATGAGTAACCACCAGAAGCGACTCTCGGTGCCGGACAGCTGGCCCGTAGAGCGCAAGACCGCGACGTTTACGGTGAAAGCCGGTGCCGGCCCGCACGGTGAGGACGGGGTGCCCCTCCTCATCGTCCTTCGGGACGTGCTCGGCTACGCCGACAACCGCAAGGAAGCCCGCTATGCCCTCAACGAGGACAACGTCCTCATCAACGGGAAGGCCATTTCCGACGAGGAACGCCCTGTCGGGATGTTCGACATTCTGGCCTTCACCGAGCGCGAGGAGTACTACCGCGTGTTCCCCGGCGAGGGTGGTCGGCTAGCGCTGACCGCAATCGACCCGGACGCGGCCCAATCGAAGCTCGGTAAGATCGTCACCAAGACCCACGTCTCCGGTGGCGACGTCCAGCTTGGCCTCCACGACGGTGAGACGCTCATCGTCGAGGACGGCCAGACCTACGACGGTGGCGACTCCATCGTCGTCGGTAACGAGGACGGCGAAATCGTGGCCCACTTCGAGTACGAAGAGGGCGCGCTCGTCACCGCTGTCGACGGTGCCCACGCGGGCGAAATCGGCGAAATCGAGGAGATTCAGGTGACACCGGGTTCCGCCCAGAACAACGTGATCGTCTCGCAGGACGATGGCGACGGCTTCGAGACGGTCGAAGAGTACGTCGTCGTCATCGACGAGAACTTCACGGGTGATGATGAATGAGCTCCGAGAGTGAGTCCGGCGGCGACTTCCACGAGATGCGCGAACCGCGCATCGAGAAGGTCGTCGTTCACATGGGTATCGGCCACGGTGGCCGCGACCTCGCCAACGCAGAGGACATCCTCGGGGAGATCACCGGGCAGACGCCGGTACGAACGAAGGCCAAGCGGACTGTCGGCGAGTTCGACATCCGCGAGGGCGACCCAATCGGTGCGAAGGTTACCCTCCGCGACGAGATGGCCGAAGCGTTCCTCGAGACCGCACTGCCACTCGCCGAACTGTCGGCAACGCAGTTCGACGACACCGGCAACTTCAGCTTCGGCGTCGAGGAACACACCGAGTTCCCGAGTCAGGAGTACGACCCGAGCATCGGAATCTACGGGCTTGACGTGACGGTTAACCTCGTCCGCCCCGGCTACCGCGTCGCCAAGCGAGACAAGGCGTCGCGCTCGATTCCGACGAAGCATCGACTCAACCCGGCGGACGCAGTCGCCTTCATCGAGTCGACCTACGACGTGGAGGTGAGCGAATGAGCGAAAGTGAAACCACAGACGAGCCCGATTCCGAGACGGCATCCAGTGAGCGAACTGGCCAGCTCGAGTCCTGTCAGCGCTGCGGTCGCGAACAGGGACTCGTCGGCAAGTACGACATCTGGCTGTGCCGCCAGTGCTTCCGCGAGATTTCGCGGGGCATGGGCTTCAAGAAGTACAGCTAACAATGACAGGGAACGACCCATTTGCCAACGCACTGTCGGCGCTTAACAACGCCGAAAGCGTCGGGCACTTAGAGCAGACAGTATCGCCCGCTTCGAACGAGATCGGCAGCGTCCTCGAGGTCTTCTACGACCGCGGGTACATCGACGGGTTCAGCTTCGTCGACGACGGCAAAGCCGGCGAGTTCGAAGTCGAACTGAAAGGAGCCATCAACGAGTGTGGCCCGGTCAAGCCCCGCTACTCTGCGGGCGCAGACGAGTTCGAGAAGTGGGAGAAGCGGTTCCTCCCGGCCCGTGACTACGGGACCCTCGTCGTTACGACCAGCCACGGCATCATGAGCCACTACGAGGCTCGTGAGCAGGGCGTCGGTGGCCAAGTCATCGCGTACGTATACTAACAATGCCACGAGTAGAACTGGAGATTCCGGAGGACGTGGACGCCGAGCAGGACCACCTTGACATCACCGTCGAGGGGGACAACGGCAGCGTCACACGTCGGCTCTGGTACCCTGACATCGACGTGTCCGTCGACGGCGACACAGTCGTCATCGAGTCCAACGAGGACAACGCCAAGACAATGTCGACAATCGGTACCTTCCAGAGCCACATCGAGAATATGTTCCACGGCGTGACCGAGGGCTGGGAGTACGGTATGGAGGTCTTTTACTCCCACTTCCCGATGCAGGTCGACGTCGAGGGTGACGAAGTCGTCATCGAGAACTTCCTTGGCGAGAAGGCCCCCCGCCGAACGACGATCCACGGCGATACGGACGTCGAAATCGACGGTGAGGAGCTGACCATCAGCGGTCCCGACATCGAAGCCGTCGGACAGACCGCCGCAGACATCGAGCAGCTCACGCGCATCAACGACAAGGACGTGCGCGTGTTCCAAGACGGGGTGTACATCACCCGAAAACCAAACCGAGGTGACGCCTGATGGCTGACAACGAGGAAGACGTTGAGGCAGACGAAGAGTACACCGAGCTGACTGACATCAGCGGTGTCGGCCCATCCAAGGCGGAGTCGCTCCGCGAGGCCGGCTTCGAGGACGTCGACGCCGTCCGTGGCGCTGACCAGTCCGCACTCGCCGATGTCAGCGGTATCGGGAACGCACTGGCGGCCCGTATCAAGGCTGACGTCGGTGGACTCGAAGTCGAGTCCGAGACCGAAGCCGAAGTCGAAGAGGAAGGCGGCGAGGAAGCGCCCGACGAGGACGTGGAGACGGAACTCCAAGCCCGTGGGCTCGCCGACAAGACGCCGGACCTCTCCGATGAGGACGCGCGGCTGCTGACCCAGCGACACCGGGTCGGCAAGCCGCAGTTCAACCGTCAGGACCACCACAAGAAAAAGCGCGTCTCGACCTCGTGGCGCAAGCCCCGCGGCCAGCTCTCGAAACAGCGCCGCAGCATCAAAGGCAAGGGCGACACGGTCGAGGCAGGCTTCCGCTCGCCGACTGCGGTTCGCGGCAAGCATCCGTCCGGCTTCGAGGAGGTCCGCGTGCACAACGTGGACGACCTCGAAGGCGTCGACGGCGACACCGAGGCCGTCCGTATCGCCTCGAAGGTCGGCGCTCGCAAGCGCGAGCGAATCGAAGAGGAAGCCGAGGACGCGGGCATCCGCGTACTCAACCCCACCTACGTCGAAGTCGAGGTGAGTGAGTGATGACTGATCTCTCTGCACAGAAGCGACTCGCGGCCGATGTCCTCGATGTCGGGAAGAACCGCGTCTGGTTCGACCCCGAGCGACAGGGCGACATCGCCGACGCGATTACCCGCGAGGACGTTCGCGAACTGGTTGATGAGGGCGCCGTTCAGGCGAAAGACAAGAAAGGCAACTCCCGTGGACGCGCCCGGGAGCGCCAGAAGAAGCGTGCGTACGGCCACCAGAAGGGAGCCGGCTCCCGGAAGGGCAAGGCAGGCGCACGGCAGAACTCCAAGGAGGACTGGGAGTCACGCATCCGCGCACAGCGGACGAAGCTGCGCGAACTGCGTGACGAGGGAACGCTTTCGAGTTCGCAGTACCGCGACCTGTACGACAAGGCCGGCGGTGGCGAGTTCGACAGCGTTGCCGATCTCGAACGTTACATCGACGCAAACCACGGTGACGCATAATGGCGACAGGACCACGATATAAAGTACCGATGCGGCGACGCCGCGAGGCCAGAACCGATTACCATCAGCGGTTGCGCCTGTTGAAATCCGGCAAGCCACGTCTCGTTGCTCGAAAGAGCAATAAACACGTCAGGGCGCAGCTGGTGACGCTTGGCCCTAACGGCGACGACACCCTCGCGTCCGCTCACTCGAGCGATCTCGCCGAGTACGGCTGGGAGGCTCCGACGGGCAATATGCCCTCGGCCTACCTCACCGGCCTGCTCGCCGGGCTTCGCGCGCAGGAAGCGGGTATCGAGGAGGCAGTGCTCGACATCGGACTCAACAGCCCGACCCCCGGAAGCAAAGTATTCGCAATACAGGAAGGCGCAATCGATGCCGGCCTGGACATTCCGCACAACGACGACGTACTCGCCGACTGGCAGCGCACGCGCGGTGCCCACATCGCCGAGTACGACGAGCAGCTCGAGGAGCCGCTGTACAGCGGCGACTTCGACGCTGCAGACCTCCCGGAGCACTTCGACGAGCTCCGCGAGACCCTACTGGACGGTGACATCGAACTATGAGTGCTAACAACGGATGGGAGCCACGGACACGCCTCGGCAAGCAAGTCGTCGAGGGCGAAATCGACTCCATGCAGGAGGCGCTGAACTCCGGGCTCCCGCTGAAAGAATCGGAAGTCGTCGACCAGCTCGTTCCCGATCTGGAAGACGAAGTGCTGGACATCAACATGGTCCAGCGGATGACAGACTCCGGCCGCCGCGTGAAGTTCCGCTGCGTGGTCGCCGTTGGCAACCGCGACGGCCTCATCGGCTACGCTGAGGGGCGTGACGATCAGGTCGGCGGTGCCATCCAGAAAGCCATCGACATCGCGAAGCTGAACATCATCGACGTTTCCCGTGGCTGCGGGTCCTGGGAATGTGGCTGTGGCCGTCCCCACACGGTCGCGCTGCGCACCGAGGGCAAGGCCGGGAGCGTCGAGGTCGAGCTCCAGCCGGCCCCGCGCGGGCTGGGTCTGGCGGGCGGAGAGACCGTCCGCAAGGTGCTCGAACTCGCCGGTATCGAGGATATCTGGACACGCAGTAGCGGGAACACGCGAACCACGGTCAACTTCGCGAAGGCGACGTTCAACGCCCTGCAGAACACGGCCGAGGCGCGTGTCCCCGAGCGGACCTTCGAGAAGCGAGAGGTGATCGAGTGATGCACGCGCTCGTCCAGCTCCGTGGCGAAGTCAACATGCATAGTGACATTCAGGACACGCTGGAGATGCTCAACATCCACCACGTGAACCACTGCACGCTCGTCCCCGAGACGGACGCCTACCGCGGCATGGTGACGAAGGTCAACGACTTCGTCGCCTTCGGTGAGCCGAGCCAAGAGACGCTGGAGACGGTTCTGGCCACGCGCGCCGAGCCGCTCGAAGGCGACGCTGACGTGGACGACGAGTGGGTCACCGAGAACACGGATTACGACGACATCTCCGGGCTCGCCTTTGCGCTCCTCTCCGAGGAGACGACGCTGCGCGAGCAGGGACTGTCCCCGACGCTCCGTCTCCATCCGCCTCGCGGCGGCCACGACGGTGTCAAACACCCCGTCAAGGAGGGCGGGCAGCTCGGGAAACACGACACCGACGGCATCGACGACCTCTTGGAGGCGATGCGATAATGACGAGTAAAAAGAAACGACAGCGTGGCTCGCGCACGCACGGCGGTGGCTCGCATAAGAACCGACGTGGTGCCGGCCACCGCGGTGGTCGCGGTGCCGCAGGCCGTGACAAACACGAGTTCCACAACCACGAACCGCTCGGCAAGAGCGGCTTCAAGCGCCCGCAGAAGGTGCAAGAAGAGGCAGCAACCATCGACGTTCGCGAGATCGACGAGGATGTCACGCTGCTGGCCGCCGAGGATGTCGCCGAAGTTGAGGACGGCGGCTTCCGTGTCGATGTCCGTGATGTGGTCGACGACGCCGACGACGCCGATTACGTGAAGGTACTCGGTGCCGGCCAAGTTCGCCACGAACTCACGCTCATCGCCGACGACTTCTCCGAGGGCGCTCGCGAGAAGGTCGAAGCCGCAGGCGGGAGCGTCGAACTGACCGACCTCGGCCAGGAGCGCCAGGCCGAGGCCGAGACAGACGAAGACGCGGACGAGGAATAACGAACGATGAGCTGGAAGGACACCGCTGAACCACTGCTTGTCCGGATGCCCGCAGTACAGCGGCCGGACGGACACGTCCCGTTCAAGCGCAAGCTCACCTGGACTGGGGGCGTGCTCTTGCTGTATTTCTTCCTGACGAACGTGAAGCTGTTCGGGCTGGACATCGACGCCAGTCAACAGGTGTTCGGGCGATTCTCCTCGATTCTGGCCTCCGGCCAGGGGAGCATCATGCAGCTGGGTATCGGTCCGATCGTTACGGCGTCCATCGTGTTACAGCTCCTCGGTGGGGCGGACCTGCTCGGGCTAAACACCCAAGACGACCCGCGTGACCAGATCCTCTATCAGGGGCTCCAGAAGCTGCTGGTACTCGTGATGATCTGTCTCACCGGGCTGCCGATGGTGTTTGCGGGCGGCTTCCTCCCGGCTGACACGGCGGTCGCGAGTTCCCTGGGTATCGGCACGGCCGGTGTCCAGTGGCTCATCTTCGGCCAGATGTTCGTCGGCGGTGTCCTCATCCTGTTCATGGACGAGGTCATCTCCAAATGGGGCGTCGGCTCCGGTATCGGCCTGTTCATTGTCGCCGGCGTGAGCCAGCGACTCATCGGTGGCATCCTGACGGCACCGTTCCTCGGGAACAGCGAAGGGATCATCTACACCTGGTACCTGTTCATCACCGGCCAACGTGGCACCGGGCCAGTGCTGGCCGCTGATGGCCTCCAGACCGTGTTGCTGCAGGGTGAACTGCTGGGACTGTTCACGACGCTGCTCATCTTCTCGGTGGTCGTCTATGCCGAGTCTGTCCGCGTCGAGATCCCGCTGTCGAACGCCCGCGTGAAAGGAGCCCGTGGCCGGTTCCCGGTCAAGCTCATCTACGCGAGCGTCCTGCCGATGATCCTCGTCCGGGCACTGCAGGCGAACATCCAGTTCCTGGGCCGG
Source organism: Haloarcula sp. CBA1129 (assembly GCF_008729015.1). Taxonomy (NCBI): domain Archaea; kingdom Methanobacteriati; phylum Methanobacteriota; class Halobacteria; order Halobacteriales; family Haloarculaceae; genus Haloarcula; species Haloarcula sp. CBA1129. The sequence goes on along the minus strand of NZ_RKSM01000001.1, from coordinate 1,862,308 downwards.
ATCCTGAACGCCCAGCTTGGTTCGATGCCCGCGTTCCTCGGAACGTACGCCAACGGGCAACCAACCGGCGGTCTGTTCTACTTCCTTGCCCCCGTCCAGAGCCGTGGCGACTGGATGTGGTGGCTCGAAGGGACCACCCAACCGATCTGGCAGATCCTGACCCGCGTCGGGATTGACCTGTTCGTCATGCTGGTCGGCGGCGCAATCTTCGCCGTGTTCTGGGTCGAAACCACCGACATGGGTCCGGAAGCGACCGCCAAGCAGATCCACAACTCCGGGATGCAGATTCCCGGCTTCCGACAGAACGTCGGCGTCATCGAGAAGGTCCTTGAGCGGTACATCCCGCAGGTGACTGTCATCGGTGGCGCCTTAGTGGGCCTGCTCGCAGTGATGGCCAACATGCTGGGTACTATCGGTGGCGTCTCCGGTACTGGGCTGCTGCTGACGGTCTCTATCACGTACAAGCTGTACGAGGAGATCGCCGAAGAGCAGCTCATGGAGATGCATCCGATGATGCGCCAGATGTTCGGATAGAACGGCCGAATATCTACACTTCTTTAAGTCCGCTACGACCTCTGAGCCACTGCTTCGGCTTCAATCTTCTTTCGTCAGGAGGCGGTCCGCTTGTGTGTGGCATCATCGGTTGTGTCGGCCGTGACAACGAACCTTAGAGATGCTCGTCATGCGCTCCCGAAACTGGCGTACTGTGGGGACGACTCCGCCGACGTCGCGCTTGTAAGCAGTAACATGACTTGTACAACCCCGGCAAAATCGCTAAATCTGCGTGAGACGGTGTGGGAACGGTCTGCTCGGGGTCGAGATGAAGGAAATCACCGACAAGCACGCTGAGCGCTTCGCTGCGGGTGAACTGAAACATGGACCACTGGCGTGCGTTGGTGACCGAGAACACGTCGGTGTTCGCTACTGTGACCTGCGACGCATCCGCGGGCCGCCGCCGTGCTGGCAAATACACATCTCCAGCTGGTGTCGTATCACACGGCCGCACTACTGGGCAGGAATATCGATAAGCCGCGTAATCTGGCGGAAAGTGTGACGGTGGAGGAGGGCTAGGACTGTTCTTCGTCGGACGCTGAATCGTCGGTCGTTTGCCGCTCCTGTTCCGGTGGCTCCGGTGGTGCTAACATAGTGGCTGCGAGTTCGTACCCGCGGGTCTCGGAGAGCGGGTCGAGAACGCTCTCTTGGAATTGCTCGTACGCACTTCGGACGACCGCCCCGCCACGCGAGTGTTGCCACGCTTGCTCGATGTGTGGGATGAGCCGATCCAGTAGTGCGATGAACGGCCCGACAGCGTACGTCTCCCGGAGGTCGATAACGATTACTTCCGGCTCTGGCTCTTTCGTGAGCCAGCGGTAGCAGTATGAATCCTTGATGAGGTCGGCCGCACGGGCACTGATCGATCTACCGGCCCTGATGACTTGGGACCCGCTGAGGATACCGTTTTTAGTACTGTTTTCAGCGTGATTGACTGTTCCTGATTGGCTGCCCATTCAATTGCGTACTGGTTTGCTTGGTCGATAATATCGTTTTCAGAGTCTCTCAGGTACCCACACTCACGACGTCTGCCTCGATTGTAAGCGTCCCCAGATTGATCACGACCGACGATCCCTGCTGGAGGGAATCGCCCTTGAACTGGACGCCGCTCGTCGTCTCACGGACTTGCAGTTCGGCCGTGATAGTGACATCACGTAGGAACGGATGGTCAACGACGTTCACCGAGCCGTTGTCTCCCGTCGTGATGATAACCGATGGGTCGGTGTCGACGCGGCTGATACGTGCAATCGTTTCGCCGCGACTGGTTTCGGTCATCCCGGGTTCGATTGCACTAGCCATATCTTCGCGGATGTCTGTCATCCTGAGCGTTACCGTCCGGCTCCCGGGTGTGCCACGCGGTTCGAGTGCGCCGACGCGTTCGATGTCCCCGGAGAGGTCGTAGGTCTCGGTCGAGATTGAGATAGTACTCCCACGCTGAACGTAAGCGCTTCCGAACCGCTGCCGGTCACCATCTTCAAGCGTCGTCAGCGTGAGGCCGGCGAGGACGCGTTTGCGGTCGGGGTCCTGTGTCTCGTAGGTAGTGACAGTCTCGATTGTTGCTGTTTCGTGTCCAGCCACAGTAGCAACGTCGCCGGTTACGATATCGTCGGCTGTTTCGGCGTCGACAGTTGTCTCGAGGAGCACGTCCGACGTTGTCGGTTGGAGGCCGCTCCCGACCTGTTCGAGACGCCCGTCGATCGTGTACTCCGGCGCCGAGAGCGTGATTGATTGTCCGGGCCGGACTTGCGTGTTACCAAATCGCTGGCGTCCCTGCTGTGTGTACGTCTCGAGGTTCGCTTCGATGAAGACGGTCTGTTGGCCGGGGTCGTCGGTAGCGTACGTCGCCACGTCTTGGACGGTCGCGACAGTTCGGCCACTGAGGCGGATCTCATCACCGGCGCTCACGTCACGCGTTTCGGCGGCAGTCATCGTGTCCCGGAGGACGACAGTCGTCATCTCTTTGTTGAGGCTATTGCCGCCACCGACAGCCCGTATCTGCCCGCTTACCTCGTATCGGCTCGTCGCAATCGCTAATGAGCGGCCAAGCCGAGGCGGTGCGTTGGCGTAGGACAGACTGTCACCGCTGGCGGGGCCTTCGATTGTCGCACGGACGATAGCACGCGTCCGGTCGCCCTGTGGGGTGAGATAGACATCCGTGACTGTGAGTTCGGAGTTGCTGCTAGGACTGTATGTATCGCCTTCGTTGATTTCGGAGACGAGATACTGCGGCTGTGGGCCAAGATCAAGCGTGACATTGGTACTTGTCTGAGCCGGTGGCTCCGGGTCTGGCTGGAGGACGAGTGCTGCGCCGGCTACCACAACTGCAAGGACAAGTAGGACGGCCAGCGCGTCGACGATATTGACGAGCCCGAAAAGGTTTCCCTCATCGTCGAGGAGGGCTGACGAGCGACTATCTGCCATGCTGTAGGCCTTTTTCGGAGGCGGTTTGAGTGTTTCGTTGTCGTACTCCGGAAGCGCTCACACTAACTGATTCTTGAGCGAGAATATAATATCTATTAGGACGCTCCAAATCTGCCTTGCAACCAGTTTCATATCGTAGCTGAACGACTGTTTACGCACGTATTCGAGGTCGTATCGCAGCTTTTCACCCGGTTCTTTTCCCGTCACGTCATTGACTTGTGCGGGCCCGGTCAGGCCAGGTTTCACAAACCACCGTTTTTGCCAGTCAACGACACCAGTCTGGATATCCGAATCCAATTCTGGCCGTTCAGGACGCGGCCCGACAACACTCATATCCCCACGCAATATCGACCAGAGCTGTGGGATTTCATCGAGATGTGTCTGGCGCAGGATTCGACCGACTGAGGTTACACGTGGGTCAATACCGCCAGCATCCTCATCACTTATTGTTGCCCCGGTCTCATCCTCTGCGTTCTCAACCATTGACCGGAACTTGTAGATCGGGAATGTTTCACCAAACACTGCTGTCCGGTCCTGTCGATACAGTATCGACCCCCCATCGTCTATTTTGATCGCGGTCGCGATACCTATGATGATTGGAGATAAGATAACCAACCCCGCTGTCGCGAATACAATGTCGAATGCGCGTTTGAGAATGTAGTCCTGTATGTCCCACGGTTCGATTTTCACATCGACCAGAGTTCCAGCACTGGTATTGGCTGTCAACACAGAATCCGTGTGTTCTCGATGGACCCTCGCATTGACTCCGTGTTCATAACACGCATCAAGCGCACCGAAAAATTCCGCACGGTCAGCGTGCTCAAACGCTAATACGACTGTGTCGATATCGAACTCAACGAGTACGTCTTCGATCCGCGAGAGCCCACCCAGCCGGTCAAAGCCGTTGGGCTGGACGCCACCATCAGCAATTGCTGGCGGAACATGGTCTTGTGGTGTAACCACAGTTGTGGGACAGAGATACCCAAGCAGTGTCCCCTCCACCTCTCCTGCAATCTCGTTGATTATGTCGACATCATCACCAACAATGATGGTCCGCTCGCCATCCGACGACGGGCGCTCTCGAATCCACACGAACCATGCGGGCAGTGCGACCAGCAATAGCGGTGTCACTAACACGACAGTCAAGCGCGGTAGGCGGTAGGTGTAGTCGAAGTAACCGATCGTCGCTAGTACGAGCACTGCCACGAGTACTCGCTTCTGCGCCAGTGCTACAGCGTCGAGAATCCGACGTGGGCGGGGCTTGTACAGCGGGAGAAATACACTGGTGACGACGACAGCGGTGACTAAGAGTTCGAACGTAAACTCCGAGCCAGTCGGCGGATCGGTTGGAAGCCGGCTAAGTAACGGGACCGTGGTCGCTATCGTCTGGAAGGTTGCGTTGTTGACAAGTGCAACGGCTATGGCTGTTAGCAGGACAACACCGGTCACACTCGCAACCCGGTACCGCCAGCCACTATCCATTAATACTGTGATTGCGGAGTTCCAGTATAAGTCCTGCGTCCTGGTCTGCCCGCAATGGCACTATTTTTTGAAGGCATCAATAGTTGTTGCCGAATAGCGTCTTGTCGAATATCGCTTACGAGTTTATACGTAGGCAGGAATAACACTTACCTCTCGTCGAGAAACGTCCGCGTCAGTGCTGCAACTTCGGATCGAAACGTTCCCATGTCGACTGGGTCCGAGCCGTAATAGAGTCGTTTGTGCTCTTCTCGAACAATATCTTCAATGGTCCGCTCGTAGAGTGTCTCGACTGTCACTGCCTGCTCATGGTCTTCTAGTTTGGCAGCGAGTTTTCGGAAGCGCTGTTGTGTCGCGTATCTGTGGGCCAATACTGACGCGTCGGCGTCGACCGGAACCGTCTCATCGACCTCTTGAAAGTCGGGATGGAGGAGTTTTGTACGGCCACCACGCTTGTTCCGGACCACGACGCCCTCGGCCGGCCCGTCGTACCACGCTGACTGCGGGATCTCGTAGCTGGTGGGATCGAACTCCTGTGCCCGTCGCTCGCGTTCGAATGCGTTGACAGCCTGAAGTCCGAGGCGATTGAAGATTCCTTCGACGGCGTCCGGAGAAAAGAACCGCTTGTCGGCAGTCGACCAGATATCGAAGCCGAGAAACGATGGCGTTCGCTCCCACTCGTAGTCGATGGTGTGGTGATGCATCGCTTCGCCGAAGAAGACGTACGCTTCGACATCGTCAACGGCACGCCGGAGCGCATCTCGGTCAAAGTTTTCGCGGACGTATCGGACGGCGTGGCGATACGGATCTGGTATTGTATCGGGGTCGTCGTAGACACGACTTCGGTCGCCGAAGCGAAGGAGCCCTGACTGCTGGAGCTGAAAACGCATGTTTGCTCCGTCAACCTTCTCCAGAATCCACAGGTGTCCCTCGTTGAAGAAATCTTCAGGGGCATCTTCGACGCGTGGAATCGACGGGAACTGTTTCATCTATACCAAGGCACCATTGCGGAGTCGTCTGCCTGCCTTCCTTGAGTGTTTCAAGTCTATCCCGATACTGCTCGACGCATGAGCCGGTAGCGTCACCGGCCCAATCTGCGAGGGTCGAGACGGCGTGGTGAGGCGCTTCGTCTGATATCTCGATCCTTGTACACACCCCACATAGCTGTCCAGCGCTTGCCGGAACGTGCGTTAGTAGTGGTCGTCGGAGGCTAACAACTCACTCGCTCGCGGCGATGTTCTCGGCAGCCATCTCCGGATCGATTTCGCCCTGGAGGCGTTCCTCTGCTTGGTCGCGGTCCTCGGGGTAGCCGATGTCGTTCCGCCAGCCGTCCATGCGGATCGCATCGATGGTCCGCCCGGAGTGCAACAAGAGGTCGATCGCGTCGCTGATTTCGTACTCGTTGCGGTTCGAGGGTTGGACCAGATGGCAGGCGTGGAAGATGGCCGGCGTGAACGTATAGAACCCGGTCATCACTAGATTGGATGGTGGATCATCGGGCTTTTCGACGACTTCGGTTATTTCCCCGTACTTGTTGGTATCACAGACACCGTACCGACTGGCTTCGTCCCACGGAACCTCTTCGACGAGGAAGGCGGCGTCGGCGCGCTCCTCCTGCTGGCGATTGACGACGTCTTGGAGGTTCGCCTCGAAGATGTTGTCGCCGAGCATCAACATGAAGTCGTCATTGACGTGCTCTTCGACGGTGAGAAGTGCATGGGCAAGGCCGTTCTGCTCACGCTGGTGGGTGTACGTGATTGGGACGCCCTCGAATTCGTCTTCGTAGTGATTGATGATAACCTGTTTTTTGTAGCCGACAACTACCAAAAGTTCGTCGGCGCCTAGTTCGATCAACTGCTCGAAGCAGTGTGTCAGAATGGGTTTCCCAGCGACCTCTACCATTCCTTTTGGCTTGTCTTCGGTTAGCGGGCGGAGACGTGTCCCCTCACCAGCGGCGAGTACGACAGCTTTCATGTATCTTCATTCGTTGGTCGTCCGATAAAGTTATTGTCGATTTATCTTCTTCCCTCTTTAGCCACCGACTCCCAATGAACGTCAGCCACGTTCTAGCGTGAGGGCACTGCAGTTGCGGACTTCCTGAATCCCGACAAACTTGTTTTTAGAGCAGACTACAGCCGGGCTGCCGATGGTGTTCGCCGGCGGCTTCCTCCCGGCTGATACGGCCGTCGCGAGTTCGCTGGGTATCGGAACGTTCGGTGTCCAGTGGCTCATCTTCGGCCAGATATTCGTCGGCGGTGTCCTCATCCTGTTCATGGACGAGGTCATCTCCAAGTGGGGCGTCGGCTCCGGTATCGGGCTGTTCATTGTCGCCGGTGTGAGCCAGCGACTCGTCGGGGGCGTCCTGACGACGCCGTTTATCGGCAACAGCGAAGGCATCATCTACACCTGGTATCTGTTCATCACCGGGCAGCGCGGCACTGGGCCAGTGCTGGCGGCTGATGGCCTCCAGACCGTGTTGCTCCAGGGCGAACTGCTGGGGCTGTTCACGACGCTGCTGATCTTCTCGGTGGTCGTCTACGCCGAGTCTGTCCGCGTCGAGATCCCGCTGTCGAACGCCCGCGTGAAAGGAGCCCGTGGCCGGTTCCCGGTCAAGCTCATCTACGCGAGCGTCCTGCCGATGATCCTCGTCCGGGCGCTGCAGGCGAACATCCAGTTCCTGGGCCGGATCCTGAACGCCCAGCTTGGTTCGATGCCCGCGTTCCTCGGGACGTATTCGAACGGCCAGCCAACGGGCGGCCTGTTCTACTTCCTCGCACCCATCCAGAGCCGTGGCGACTGGATGTGGTGGCTCGAAGGGACCACCCAACCGATCTGGCAGATCCTGACCCGCGTCGGGATCGACCTGTTCGTCATGCTGGTCGGCGGCGGCATCTTCGCCGTGTTCTGGGTCAAGACCACCGACATGGGTCCGGAAGCGACCGCCAAGCAGATCCACAACTCCGGGATGCAGATCCCCGGCTTCCGACAGAACGTCGGCGTCATCGAGAAAGTGCTTGAGCGGTACATCCCGCAGGTGACTGTCATCGGCGGTGCGCTCGTCGGGCTGCTGGCCGTGATGGCCAACATGCTGGGTACTATCGGTGGCGTCTCCGGTACTGGGCTGCTGCTGACGGTCTCTATCACGTACAAGCTGTACGAGGAGATCGCCGAAGAGCAGCTCATGGAGATGCATCCGATGATGCGCCAGATGTTTGGCTGAGTTGTAGAACAAGTACAGAACAGAGGGAGACTCGGAGACGGTCCTTCCTGGTCGATCCTTTCCCCTTCGTCATAGGAGCGGATCGATTCTCAGCGACATTCATTATTCACCCAGCCGCTGCTATCTCAAGAGTCAGGAGTGCGCTGAGAGACTCTTCCGAAGAGTTGGAAGTAATGAAACTATCCCAAATCAGCAACTAAACGAGGTTCTTCTTCCGATTGATGAGAATACAGTAGATCTTTTACTGTAGCACGGTTCGGAGCCGATAATGTGAATGCTCGTCACTGGCGACGCTGGATTCATCGGCGGCCATCTCGCGTAGCGATCATCACTAACGGCCACGATATCGTCAAGCCGGGCAATTTCGACCCATTCTACGATACACGGATCAAGGACCACACTGTCGAAGTCAAACGCGAGTGTGCAAACGAGGGCGGCGATTCGTATCGACTCGTCGAAGGCGACGTTCGGGCCGCTGACCTCGTTAGTGATTTAGTTGAAGAGGCCGACTAAGTCTATCACTAGGCCGTGCAGGTGGGCGGTCGCCTGAGCATTGAGAATCCCCGCAAGTACGACGAGCTCAATGTCGATGGCACGCTGAACGTCTTGGACGCCGCCCAAGATACTGGCATCGAACGGGTCGTCATCGCCTCGTCGTCGGTCTACGGCAACCCGAAGTATCTCCCCTACGACGAGGAGCACCCGGCAATGCCCGTAAGTCCCTCGGGATGTCGAAGTTGGCGGCCGTAACGGTACGCCTGTGCCTACAGCGAAGTGTATGACCTGTCAGCGGTCGGGTTGCGCTATTTTATGATGTACGGCCCGCGGATGCGTATGGCCATCTCGAATTTCGTCTCGCGTTGTCTGAACGGTGACCAGTCGGTCGTGTACGGCGACGGCACATATCAATGAAGCTCGTACACCTCCTCAGCGAACCGTTGGACGGGGACAGTCAAGACGGTTGAAAGAACGAGCACACGCCGACACCAGTTTGTCAGTTTGGGGTGCGTCTCCAAGCGGCGGGGCTATCGATCAGCGAGACGGTTGCGATCTTAGACCTGCTGGATGTCGACCGCTCTCACGGCACGGTCTGGAACTGGGCCCATTATGCGTCTTTAGCTAAGCTCAGCAGTAATATCTATATCCCAAATTATGCACATCAGTACTGGGGCGAGAAAATCAATGGCTGATGTCCTCACTCTCCCAAGATCGAGCAATACGGTTCGTCCCCAACTGAGAATTCTCCGCCATAGCAGGGCTGAACAGGCTGTATATTGCCGAAAAACGTGGTTGAGATGTATTACTGAAAGTATTAACTAAAGACGCATGCTGGGCCCATACGCTGTCTGAGGTTCAGATCAACCCACCGATGTTCGGAAGAGTGCAGCGCTACCGCAGCCCATCAGAACGCTTCGATTTCTGAAGACGGCGCAGCCGTCATGGATCGGGGTTGACGAGAAACAAATTGAGGTTAACGGCGAAAAGAAGTGGCTCTACGCCGCCATCAACACAGAATCGAAGTTGCTGATCGAAAGAAACGACTCCAGAAGTGTTTCTTTGACGAGATCCAGAGAGATATCCTCGCTGGCAGTCGGGCGGTCTCCCATGATGTTGCTTCTTGGGCACACAGGCTAATCAGAGCCACACGTTCTGAGACGCTGTTGAAACATCGGCCTTCGTCCACCCAATTCCTCTTTACGCACTCTAGGGACTTAGCGGGCTTTTATCCCATCAGAGCACTTCGCACGAGAAATCGATTTTTATTCTCTGTGGGATAGCTGAAACACAGTTTGATCGCGTTGGTCACGGAGAATCCGCCGTTGTTTGCCGTAGTCATCTGTAACGGTGGAAAGGCCCACAAGACTGTGGGCAACCTCACAGAGGTGGAAGCGCAGGACACACTAATAGTCGCGATACCAATAGACAGACGTGGCCTATTGTGCTGACCACATTTTTGAGATCCCTGAAACCACGAACAGGCTGCCGCGGTGTTAGTGAACACGCATCTACGGTTGGTGTCGCACTACACCGCTGTCGAACTGGGGCGGAACACCGACAAGCTGCAGAATCTGTCAAAGAGTGTGTCTGCAGAATAATTCTCTGGATCGCACTTGCACGCTCAGCCACGCTCGGGGGGGTCAACCTGTTTGTCTAAGAAAGTATCTCGTAACGCTGATTTCACACGGTCGGTAATCTTTAGTATCATCCCGATAGTTCGGGAGGTTCCACAGGCCCGCTTTACTGGTTCGGCTACTCCCTCTCCAAATGCCATCGTCAACCTGATTGTCTGGGTTTTATGAAATTTATCTATTGTATCTCTCAGTTCTATTTCTTTCATTAGCCATCGATAACAGTACGAACCTCGGACAGCCTTGACGATACGGATGGCAACTATGTGAGACAGGTTGACTACCAAAGAGGAGCGGCTTAGTTTTCGAGACTTCTTGACAGCCGTCATAACCAGCCAACCTATCTTTGAGTTCTCAGAGTATGTCATTAATCACCGGCGGCCGCACATAGAAACTGTGCTGTGCCCGTTCTTTGTCGTCGCGACAATTATCTAACCTCAGATAATTTCCATCCCCGATGGATACACATAAACTTGTTGGTTAATCTCTATTGAATATCCTGATAATCTATCAGGTACTATCTAATTGAGGGAGTTTGAGAAGTGAGCAGTCCATAGCGGTTGGTGTCCATGCAACTCACAGACCTGCTCAAATTGCTGTGTTGAATAGACAGATGGCGTCGGGATAGACCGTCAAATCAGTAAGAACGAAGCCGAGGAGGTCGGATATGGTGGAAGTCGGTCTCCTCGACTTCGTTGAGACATTCAAGCGCTCGCTCGGCGACGCCGTGCGAGCGCAGGCATGGTATCGAGAGTTCCGTGAGATCGTCCTTATGTTTGCCACCTCTAACATAGAATCGCTCTGTGAGCCCCTCTAACTGTGACTCAGCATCTATTCAACACGGCAGCTCAAATAGAACTTGGATCTAGTGCCTCTCCAATGCTGAACTGCTAAATATAACCAAGAGACGGTCTGTGGCTGGAATCTAGCAGATCATGACTGAAGTCCCACTAGACGAGCAAGATGTTTGAGAGACGGTACCGTTGTCTCCCTATTGATAAAATGTTGATAAAATCAGGTCCTGGCACGTCACTACCACGTTCATATAAACTCGCTCAAACCGCCGACACTCTCTAAGATGACTGTCGGCGCGATAGAAGAGGCCTCAATGCCTTCTCTCGTCGCATCCCCCGACAGTGTGCAGATGGAATCACAGCCAAGCCGCTCAGCCAGTGCTATCTCTGTCTGAAGCCTATCACCGACGATAGCGATATCGTCGCTCGTGTACCCTTTCTCCTGAATAATATGTGTCAGCATCTCCTCATTCGGTTTCCCAAATATCCGGTCCGGGTTCTGGTCAGTAGCCGTTTCGAACAACGCAGCCATCGACCCGCAGTCAGGTATGTTCCCCGCAGACGTGGGACAGACCTCGTCCTGATGTGCGACGAGGAACTCTGCCCCGTTCTGTATCATTAGAGCCGCTTTCCTTATCTTCTCGTATGTCAGTTCTTTATCGAACCCGACGACCACGTGTGACGGGGAATCAGACACCGGGTTTATGGCTTCAGACTCGATAGCATCCCGCATCGCTTCCGTCCCCACGACGTACGTCTCGGTCGCATCGGCGTTTTTGAGGTAGTTGATAACCCCGTCAGTCGATAGAATGATGTCGTCCGGGTTGGCCTCAATACCCATCGATTCGAGTTTCGCTGCGTACTGGTCCTTCCATCCCGACGAATTATTCGAAATATAGTATAATTCGACTCCAGAACTTTTCAAGGATTTGACTACTTCCATAGCCCCGTCTACCGGGCTATCGCCTAAGTAAAGCGTGCCGTCCAAATCGAAGAAAACTGCCTCTTTGTCACCTAACTTCACGTCGGGGGCGAAGGTTCGGTCCGCGTAGAGAAGATCGGAACGGTCGTCTATCTCGACCCAGTTTTTTTCCCCTATAGAATACGGTCGAACTGATAGGTTACTGTCGCCAAGCAAGTCATCTATCACTTTCTCAGTCCACCCCGAGTAAGAGCTCTCGTTTTTGGAATTTTGTTCGATTTCTTGGAAGAGTCGCTTCGAGAACGCGGCGTTGAAATAGTAGAGATCTATCGATGAGGCGAACGCGTCACCCTCTTCGATATTCTTCGATATCCGATCCACTCTGTCGTCCTCGACGGCGATTTTCATAGACTCCTGCGAGTAATTTGCGGGGTCACAGGCAATATAACTTGCCTCGTTACTCTCTGAAACCATCCCGTCCGGAATCGACCTATCGAAGACGACGTCCCCGTTACTCAGTAAGAACTCCTCGCCACGGAGTTCACTTTCGGTGATATATAAGGAGTACATATTCTCGGTGTTCGCGTAGATATCGTTTTTTATTGTCTCGATCGTCACCCCGTCAAGGTCTTTCTCTACTCGCTTGCATACCGAACGGACATCTCCAGACATATAGCCAGTGACAACGTAGACTTCGTCGATACCGGCGTCACCGTACGCACGTAGTTGGTGTTCGAGAATTGACGCCCCGTTGACTTCGATTGCAGGTTTGGGCTTTTCGAGTGTTATAGGCCGTAGCCGGCTGCCAACTCCCGCTGCTAGTATAACAGCTTTCATTATACTTCTCACTATTGCTGGGTCCATATAATCTTGGCTTTATGAAGTAACGCATCATCTCCCGATTACGTCAGGATTTTCAATCGAATCCGGTACTGCATCTTTGCAGTCGCCTCACTTCGAATACCGATTTCATACAACCGGCTGCTGTGTCTCTCCGAGGCCCGTACGTTTCGCTGTACGAGCTATACCACCGGACCAGTCTACCGTAGCTTATGCGGCTTGTAGGCGCCGCCTCCGATGTTCCCGATAACGCTCGATATGTGACAGTTCTGCCGGAAGTTGTCCGACATATGGACGATAACGTCGAACGAGTAATCCTCGATTACGTGTTGGTACTCTTGGCGACAGGCGTATTTTAACTCCCGAGTGACGTTCGATAGCCGCGGCGTTTCGGCCGTCCTGAATTCGGGGTCTGGTATGTTCAACGTCAGCACGATTATCTCCGTCCCGTGCTTTCGCAACTCGTGTATCTTGTTGTCTATTCGCCACTCGTCAGTCCTACTATCGACACCGTATAAATCTTTGACAAACTCCGAAAACCCGCGCTCGATGTCGTACGACTCCCTGTCGAGTATCTCCGTGACATCTCCAATGTCGTTCATTATGTCGTCGGCGTGTGGTTGGATAGCAGGCCAGAGAATGGCGTAGAACGCCGTTCCTGTTTCTTCGAGGAGTTGTTCCCGGCGGGCGTCGACGGCCGCCACCGCGTCGCTGCCGAACTGCTCGACGACCCAGTCCGTTGACCGAACCGGTGGATTCGGCTCGTTACGTACCGACATCTCTATCGTGTTCTTGTAGCCGGTTTCGCGGACAGGCGGTGTTTGAACGATGTGTCGCGCTAACTGATCTACACCGTCGAGGACTTTGCCATCAGCCGAAACTACGACGCCGGTATCCTGTGACCCCCAAGAATCGGAACGCATACTCTCGAACCGACTGTCTCCCTCCATCGCGAGTATCGAACATATGAGATCTTCGCACTCGAAGGTGCCGCAGGCGTTAAATTGGTCGGTAAGCAGGTCGGGAACGGGATAGTGCGACTCGACTGTAAAGTCCGCGGTCCAGAGTTGTCTGTGCTGGTTCAATTGCTGCCATAGCAATCTGACGGGGTTCGAGTACGTCGCTGGCATGCGCGAAAGTACGTACCCTGTCGTCTCTTTCGACGTCGTCAGTATCCCTTCCTCTCGCAACGTAGTGAGTCCGGTGTCGATTAGCGCCGAGAGCGGCGTCGAGCGCTGTGTGTTATCCCACGGAGGCGTAATCGTTACAAGATCCCAGTTCCAGTCTTCACCCTGGAGATAGCCGGATTCTTTTATCAGCTCTACGTCGTCTAGATCTTTTCCACGACGCCTATCCCATTTTCTAGCCAACAAAATCTCCAAGCGCAGTATCTTGTACCCGTTCGACGTGAGGTGATTGCTATCGTCGTGAATCAGATCGTCGTCGGAGTGACCGATAACGTCCAACCGGTTCGGACGAGATAGTTCGATCGCGTCGGAGAAGAGAATTTGGCCGTCACTCTCGACCGTAGCCCCGTCCCATTCGTCCGCCAACTCACGAAGCGACTCCCTTGCTCGCTCCGTGGCCACGAAGTCGATATCCTTGTTCTTTCGAATGTTGTGGTACGCGAGGGTAGTACTACCGATGAGGCAAATATCGCTCTTCTCGACCCCTGCCTCACGAATGACCGTTTCGAGGTCCGTGATGTGGTCGATGTTGTGGATACTCTTCCGTTTGCTAGCAGGATTCTTAGATATGATATTTTCCAATGGCATGATACTATTCCTCTGTGTACATCGGTCTACGGAGATAATTCATGTGTACGTCGATTGGTCACAGGACATACGCGCATGTCACTCGGATACGACTGTGAGACGTTCACGATATCGTACCTAGGCTAATTAACCGGCCTACAAAGATGTATCTATTTCTGGCTGGCCGGTCATCGCACCAAGCTGTCGATACGGCCGTCCGGTACCGCTGGATAGCGAGTTCTCGGTCGGGCCGCGGGGTCAATCGTTTCGCTGCCAGGCGCTGTGCAGTATCTCGGCTAGTTCTGCGGCCCTATCGGCCGTCCAGAAGTTCAGCTTGTCCACCCGGTTTCGGGCGTTCCGTCCCATCTAGATCCGTTCGTTCCTGTTCGTAATCAACCGGCAGAGATACGACTCCCAGTCTACCTCAGTCGTGGCGTGAAATCCGGATGTGCCGTCCCCGATGATGTCCCCGAGGTAACTGACGGAGGTGACGAGGACGGGGAGTTCCAGTGCATCGCCAAGACGACTGAAGTAACCCCCTTTGTCACGCGTCCACCCGTCGTCAAAAAGCGGTCGAATCGCGATATCAGTATTCGAAATGTACCCAAACTCACGGGCGAGATGCCATGTCTTGTAGGACACGTCGCCACGGTCGACGAGAGGTGAATGTTCGTGTTCTTCGGCGGTGATAACGTCGAGAGAAACCTACGGAAAGGCGTCCAAGACGGCTGTGATGGGGTCGCTGAACTGCTGTAGATAGTAGAGATTCTGTGGGTTCCCGATCCAACTTCTCGTGACATTCGAGTCATCGGCATGGCCCGCGTTCCAGTACGGTTCGTATTGCTCTGTTGATTCGATGGAAAAGCTGCTACGCCATGAGAGCGTGAATTAAGACATGGGGCGCAAGAGACCGACATCTATTCCGTGCCTAAGAGCACGTCCTGTTGACTGGTCCGTGTGCGAAAGAAGCCGAGTCATGGGCGTTACAGCCCGGATGCCTCGGGGCGCGGCATCCGGGAAAGCCCGAATAGGTGAATCTCTGCTTCACGCACTGACGTCCCGGGAGAACAGACTATGTACCTCGGAATTGATGTCCACAAACGGTACGCACAGGTGGCAGTAATGGTCGAAGCTGGTGAGATTACTGAAGAGGTTCGCGTCGATAGTGATCAGCGCAACTTTTGGATGTATTCACTCAGGTGGTTAGTGATCCAAGAGGTCGCAAAGCTCAGCCTCTGGGTGAGTGTTGTGAAAATCTGATCAAGGAGTGACCGATACTCATCTTCGTCTTCGACAACGAGTGGAGAAGACTCCCATCTAAGGCTTTTCCAAACTGATTCGATCGGATTGAGGTCTGGTGAGCCGACAGGTAAGAATACGAGATCAATCCCACGCTTATGAGCACGTCTCCGCGTGTACGCGCAGACGTGCGATGAGAAATTATCCAACACGACCAGAATCCGATTGCCGGGATTCTGGTCGCGAATCCGATCAAGACAGTCACAAATCTGTTCCTTTGTCTGATCAAGGGGAAAACTGAGCACACTATTGCCAGTGAGTGCGTAGAACCCGGCCGCTGGTGTCTCGATTTTCACCAGCGGCCGGGTGATTGTCGGCTCGCTCACCGTGTAGAGTCGTTGTGAGTTATCCCATGGTTGCGGGTGTGAGATATCAAAAAACCCCACGACAGTCCCTCCATCAGTCCGAACGTCTTCATCAACAGTCCACTCTTGTTCACCGTCGTCTTCAGAACGCTTGTTGTGTGGATCAGCAGAATCACCCTCGTCGAACGCGTCGGCAACGCGTTCGTCGAGGATTTCCTCTGCGTTCTCGGGTCGATCAGGCCTCTTTGTCCGTGGTACAGCGTGGGAAACACCAAGTTTGTCGAGTACTCGCGGGAGATGATTCGGATGATATTCGACATCAAATTCTTGCTTGAGAAGATGGTGAATCTCCGGTTTTGTCCAAGGCTCACCCTCTTCAAGAAGGTCCAGGAAGCGTTGTTGTTCGGTTTCGTCGAGTTTCGGGGGCTGAATAGTGGCTAGTGGAAGTTATGAAGGTGGAATATGATGTATGAGTATGTCTGGAGATCGCCGCAAAGAGATCGTTCGTCACCTCAGTGAGGACGATCTCGATCGACTCCTCACAGAGTCTACGGATGAGAAACTCACTGAGCGGCTGATCTTCATTAAGCGGCTGTACAAGGGGGCGACCCTGGAGGACGCTGCCGACGATAGTGGCTAGTGGAAGTTATGAAGGTGGAATATGATGTATGAGTATGTCTGGAGATCGCCGCAAAGAGATCGTTCGTCACCTCAGTGAGGACGATCTCGATCGACTCCTCACAGAGTCTACGGATGAGAAACTCACTGAGCGGCTGATCTTCATTAAGCGGCTGTACAAGGGGGCGACCCTGGAGGACGCTGCCGACGACGTCGGCAGGTCCTCCGCAACAGGAACACGCTGGGCTCGTCGGTGGAACAAGGGTGGTCTCGGACTTTTGATGCCGAACTTCGGGGGCGGCAGGCCCCCGAAGCTCGGCCCAGCCCAACGAGAACGCCTCCTGGACCTGCTCCGTGAGGGCCAACCCTGGAAGAAACAGGAGATACAGCACCTCATCAACGAGGAGTTCGACGTTGAATTTCACCCAGCCCACCTCACTACATTCCTCGAAAAGCTCGGCCTCTCCTACGCAATTCCACGGACTAAGCGTCCATCACGGCCAGAGAATGCCGAAGAGATCCTCGACGAACGCGTCAGCGACGTGTTCGACGAGGGGTCTGATGAGCCCCACAACAAACGCGATGGAGACGACGAGGAAGGCTGGGTCGTTGACGAAGAGATCCGTACGGACGGTGGAACTGTACTTGGATTCCTCGACACATCGCATCCGCAACCGTGGGACAACTCACAGCGACTCTACACCGTCGACGACCCTCACATCACCCGACCGCTGGTGAAGTTAGACGAACCAGCGGTCGGGTTCTATGCACTCTCTGGTGAGAGTGTACTTCAGTTTCCAACCACTCAGGAGAAAGAGCGAATTTGCGAGTGTCTCGAGGGGATCCGCGAGCAGAATCCGCTGGCTCGGATTCTGCTCGTTTTGGATAACTTCTCTTCACACGTGTGCGAGTATACACGCAAGCGAGCCCATCAACTCGGGATTGACCTCGTGTTTCTCCCCGTTGGCTCACCGGATCTCAACCCAATCGAGCAGGTCTGGAAGAGTCTGAAATGGGAAGCGTCACCGTTGATTGTGGAGAACGCGGCAGAATACCGCGCTCTCCTCACCGAACTCTTTGAGAAGCTCACAGCTCAGCTGAGTTTCGCGGCCTCTTGGATCGACAATCATCTCGGCAGTTATCTTCAAAAGTTACGCTAGGTACTACCGCCCCCGAAGTTCGGAGTGAGCAGGCCAATCCCTCCCTTATTCCACCGGGTAACCCAGCGACTGCCAGTTGATTGAGACATCCCGACATCGTCAGCGGCTCCCTCAATCGTCGCGCCTTTGTAGAGCCGCTTGATGAACGTCAGTCGCTTGCTGATCTTTGCGTCGTCTGTCTCTTTTTGCAAGCGATCAAGATCGTCCTCACTGAGGTGACGGACGATCTCTCTTTCTCTCCCGACATTACTTCGATAACACTGAGTCTACCCAAAGCTCCTGCGAATCACTATTCGCCGTGCGAGCGCGTTCCTGGTTCCGTGAGTTCCGAGAAATCGCTCTGATGTGTGTCGTATACAACACCAAGCGTGCCGTGAAACAGTGAAATCTACTACAGTATGGCGATTCAACACAGCCCATAGAGATGACTTCACATGTGTGCAAATTCTCCGCTAAATGTGGGACGATATTTAACATCCGAACGCGAATGCTGGCTTTTTTTGTCGCCCGAGACTACAAATAGCGTTCACCAAATTCACTGTGCACTGGTTGTAATAATGAATCCCCGTCCGGACCGTTGAACGCCCACTGGTACCAGCACAGGATGATGTAGCATCCATCAGCAGTCGTGTTCTCGATACCAAAATTTCTTATATACATAGATTCCCAGTTAGAGTATCGTCGTAATGCGCAAGTGGAAGAGCAGCGATCAGACCGATACATCTCCCAAGCTATACATCCAGCATATATGTCGATAAATGTAGAAAAGAACGCGCTGAATTTCGGCTCTGTCTTGGGTATCTGCTGTGTCGTTCTGATATACTGGTTTAGCTTTCCGTTGTTCGTCGCTATCACTGCGACTGTCCTCTCTCTGCTCGTTTCTATCTGGGTGTATGACGATATTTTCTCCCCGATGTCACTGTTAGGCATCTCGTGGTTTGGTGCGCTAGCGGTGTACGAACTCCATCTGATGGCCCCCTCGATACAACCGGACCTTACATTACAGACGTACTACATAATATACGCAAGCGCGCTTTTGTTCTTCGTCGGCTGTTACTTCGCCAACAGAGTAACTGGTGTCGTTCGCCGAGCTAGTTCGATCCGAGTCCCGTGGAGTGAAGAACGCACGATAGTTGTCCTCGGAGTCTACATGGCTATTGGGGGGGTCGTTTTTGCCTACATGTTTCAAAACGTCGGTGGCATAAACGCTTTTCTCCGGGACTCGAACAGCTACAGACACAATCTGTTCGTACCCGTCATATATAATCTGTTCCTCTATCCGGTGACTGCTGTCGGTATCATCTCGTTTGTCCTCTTTTTGGACAAACCACGGCGGCTGTATCTATTGCTAACGGTACTTAGCTTCGTGTTCCTCTCACTTCGGTTGGCTAGAATGGCTCCACTATTCTTCCTCCTCATCTTAGTCGTCTGCTACAGTCAGATGAAGAGAATTCGGCTGTCACAGGCGGTGGCGTTCGGCGGATTCACAGTACTGATATTCTCAATTATTGGCTCGATTCGGAGCGGATTTGGAGTTGGGAGTGCATTGCTCGAAGCAAATAACATTCGAGTCCCGTTTGATAACTCATTGTTGGCTACGCTGTATGTTTACATCGCGCCGGGGTTTAGAAATATACAGATTATCACGAACAGGGTGTCTGATTTCACGTACGGTACTCAGCTTTCATATGGGCTGTACAGTTTCTTTCCGCCTATGAAATCGCTACTGGGGGAGCAGCGGGGATTCGAGCAGGAGTTCTACGGCTCTTTTGGTGTATTCCCGACGTACATAACTGATTTTTATCTCGATTTTGGTATAATGGGTATTCTTGTCGGTTGCTTGACCCTTGGGTTCATCTCCACATATATCTATAATAGGCTGCGACAGAGCGGCGAAATCGGTTACCTATTCGTGTACGCTGCCATCGGTGCATCGCTGTTGTTATCCTTCGTCAGTAATCGATTTAGTCACCCGTCGTTCTGGCGGATACTATTTATAGTTTTGTTTACACATTATATAATACTCAACGAAGAGTCCGATTTCCGTGTAGTATAGCCAACTGTCGGTGCTCTACTATCCCGTCTACCGGTGACATCCCTATAGAAGACAGTTGTACCGCGGATTATATAACCGACCGGCGATACTGTTCCGGTAGATATGTGTGGTATGGCTGGTGTCTTCAGAAATATCGAGATAAGAACTATCAATAGGGTGGTGAATTGTTTCAGATATCGTGGCCTCGATAGTGATAGCTACCACGTCGATTCGGGGTATAATCTAGCAATGGGGATGCGGCGACTATTACTAATCCATTAATATGAAAAATATAATATATTTATGAATGTACTATTTGCTGTTCCTGGAACTAGAGAATCAGCAAGTACCCGGTTGCGTGTCCTAAATATGATTCCCCATCTAGAAGAGAGTGGCATCCGCTGTGATGTTGTATCCCTTGAAGGTACTAGACAAATTGGTTTCAGGTCTAATCGGCTCAAAAAAGCATATTTTGCATTAGATCTACTCGGTAGAGCACCCCGCTACGATGTTGTGTTTATACACAGGCTTCCGCTGCCGCGTTTGTACGTAACACTTCTGGAGAAGTTGAGTAAAAGAATAGTGTATGATTTTGATGACGCAATATACACTGGCCCAGTATGGGAGTCTATTTCACTGAAACGTAAAGAAGATTTTAATAATTTAATCCGAACAGCGTCCACAGTCATAGCTGGGAGTCCCGAGCTTCAAACATATGCCGGTAATTACTCGGATGAGGTGTACTGTCTTCCAACTCCACTACCAAAACAGAAATATGATCATTACTGGAATGGAAAAGAGGCTAATGGCGAACCACCGAGGATCGGATGGATTGGAAACCCACAGAATCTCCGGTATCTCGCAACGATAACTGGCCCTCTGGAGGTGGTGCTGAATCAGTATGACGATGCGACATTAGACATTATTACAGCGGGTGAAAAACCGGTCACCCCGCTTGTAGATCGAAACGACGTAACATACCGAGAGTGGAGCCTAGACTCGGAGCTTGATTACCTATCAAAAATAAATATTGGGGTTCGACCCCTCTCTGACACTGAATGGGCGAATTCGAAGGGAGGATTTACATCGGTCGTACAAATGATGGCACTGGGGATTCCGGTCGTAGTAACACCTGTCTCATACTTGAAAAACATCGTCCGTCATGGGGAGTCTGGGTTCCACGCGAGCACTGAGGAGGAATGGATCAAATACCTCAAAGAGTTGATTGAAAACCCGAAACGTAGGGGTACATTCGGGAATCGTGGTCGAGAGTTGGTGACGGAAGATGAATTTTGGACTGAAGAGAGTGTTGAACTGTTACGAGAGGTCCTTGAGTCAGACTGAGTGAATATATATCCGTTAAGAGGGATAATAAGCAAATTGCAACCAGTGTGGTGTAATCAATAGCGCATATCTCATGGTCAGGCTGTCGAATGATTTGTATATCGTTGTGAGCGCTGATAGATTGTCCCAATCCGAGCCGAGCGTGTCACAGATCTCGGCCGTATGCTTCAGTCAATTCGGCGCTTCACAGTAGCTGTGGACGTCTTTGAGCTGAAAACAGTGAAGAACGACATGCGTCAAGGGTATAACCACCCGGTAGCGGGCTCGTCCGCGAGGTTCCCAACTTAGTTAGATGCCGACACTACTCAATGAGGTCGAAAACATTGATGTCTATGGAGTCAAAAAACAGGTTCTCTGGTCTTCATCAATCTAACCCGCGGTGTCAGACGATTAGATTGTAATCCAACACAGCATATTAGACGCAGATTCAAAATCCGTGTTGTATAGTCGAATATCAGTGGATGTCGACATTTTTCCATGATGCACTTCTCGGAATAACTATTGTATCGCGAATTATATAGCCGGCCAACGATACTGTATCAATATCTATGTGTGGTATTGCTGGTCTCTACGGAGACATAGAAGCGGGAACTATTGATAGGATGGTTGACTGTCTCACGCATCGCGGTCCTGATGACGACGGCTACCACGTCGACGGGAAGCACGGCATAGCGATGGGAATGCGACGGTTATCAATCATCGACTTGTCGAACGGGGCACAGCCGGTGTACAACGAGGACGGGACAGTTGTCGCGGTGTTCAACGGGGAAATATACAACTACCAGTCGTTGCGTGAGACACTAGAAGCATCCGGACACAGGTTCACTTCTGACAGCGACACCGAGGTACTCGTCCATCTCTGGGAGGAGTACGGCGAGGAGCTACCAATCTATTTAAACGGAATGTTTGCGTTTGCGATTTGGGACGAGCAGCAGGAGTGCCTCTTTCTCGCCCGTGACCGTCTCGGTATCAAACCGCTCTTCGTGACGACGAATCAGGACAGTTTCGCGTGGGCGAGCGAACTGCAACCACTCCTCCGCGCAGGGGTAGAACCAACGGTCAATCAGAGTGCGCTGTCGGATTACTTCAATTTGGGGTTCTCACCGTGGCCGAAGACGCTGATCTCGGGGATTGAGAAACTGCCACCAGCAAACTCTCTCCTCTTATCCGACGGCAGTCGTGTACAGCGTCAGTACTGGTCACCGCCCGCGACCACTGTTACTCGGACAGGCGCTTCCCGGACGGTGCGGTCACTGCTCGAGAAATCCGTCGAACAGAGACTACAGGCTGATGTCCCAGTAGGCGCGTTTCTGTCGGGCGGTCTCGACTCCTCGGCCATCGTCGGACTGATGACGGAACATAAGGACGACGTTCGGACGTTTTCTGTCGGCTTCAAACAAGCAGAATACGACGAGAGCGCCGAAGCAAGGTACGTTTCGGACTATTTTGGAACGGACCATACCGAGTTAACGGTAGACATGTCCGCTGTAGATATCCTTCCACGCATAATCTCGGCTTACAGTGAACCGCTGGCAGACCCCGCTATCCTCCCGACGCTGTTGCTCTCCAAGCGAGCACGTGAGGACGTGAAAGTCGTGTTGAGCGGCGAAGGAGCCGACGAGCTGTTCGGTGGGTCACCGTACCACGAGATGGTCGAACGACACCGGCGTATCTCCGCGAAACTACCCGAGAGCCTCTTTACGGCTCTCAAGCCAGTCGCCACGCACTCACCAATCAAACCGCGCCACTTCCGATACCTATCATCGCTCGGAAGCGATGAAAAGCTTATCGCGGAGGTGGCAGGGAATTTTTCGCGGCCACCGGACGAGTATCTTGCTACGGAGGGGCAGGGTAACCTTCCTGATCTGATACAGCGCTCGCTTGAATCAGCCGAGTCGGAGTATCTCCACCGACAACTAACGTTCGACTTATCCTATCTCCTCCCTAGCAAACTACTGCACAAGGTCGACTTCGCTACCATGCAGGCTTCGCTCGAAGCACGCACCCCATTCCTCGACCACGAACTAGTTGAGTACGTCCATCAGGTGCCGACTGACCAGCGATTTGACGGGACGTACAAACCGCTGCTTCGGAACGCAGTGAGCGACCTATTGCCCGAGCGAACCCTACAGCGCACGAGTCAGGGGTTCAATCTCCCTATTCACCACTGGTTCAGAGCAGAATACGAGGGACTCACGCGCTGGCTCACTCCAGATATGCTACGACAGACACCACACGTCGATGCTACTGCAGTCCGGTCTATTTACACTGACCACTGCGACAACAATCGTGACCGTGGCCTCGCACTCTGGAAAATCGTCAACTACGTCGGCTGGTACGATCTTGTCGTTCGGCCGCACAAACGGGACCAAGCCAGAACTGTCTCCTGACCGGTTCGCAGTAATTCAAATAGGAGCTAGCAACTGTGAACGCCTAACGCAAATACCCGAGTTCCCGGAGTCGTGCTTCCGCAGCACTGTCGAGCGTATTCGCGACTGTCTTCGCTTTCGGGAGGTCGTGGATGGTCTCCAGCGTTGACTGACACTGATTTGACGTAACACCTGGTGTTCCATAGCGTCGGGCCCCAGCAAGGTGGAACGGAACCACCTTTTTGAGGTGACGGCGCATGTATTCGCGTTTCGCGCTTTTCAGCAACTTCCCGCACATGATGGCGAAACGGTTCAGCCGTCCGGTGCGGGAATATACATACCCTCCATCAGTATCCCAGACGGATTCGTACACTGACTCGCCGGAAATCAGGGGTGCTCCGGCGACGTAGCCCTTTCGATAAAAGCATGCACCGTGGTCAGCAAGGCGCTCACTGGTGAGGTCTATACCAGGTAATTCGGGCACAGCGTCGCCTATCAGGGCGGCAATCGTCGGGAAGAGATCCACATGACGAAGCAGTCCCGCGGTGACGCGGCGGGACTCGAACGAGGGATGGATGAACACCGTTGGGACGTAGGCGAGCTTTGGATGTATCGGCGCATTGTGACCGAGACAACCGCCTTCACCCAGCAGTTCGCCATGGTCGCTGGTGTAGATGATCAGTGTGTCATCGAGTAGTCCACGCCGTTCTAGCTCGGCTATCCGTGACTCGAAATACTGACGGTCGCGCTCAACGCCGACTCGATATTCGTCGCAGTAAGTCGACGTCGGCGCTGCCTGCCGCTCCCGATAGTACTCCCAACCATTGCCAGGGAACGACCCGTACGGTGCGTGCCCACCGGGGCCTCGTTCAACGAAGACGAACGGCGGTTCGATGTCAGCTATCAAGTCAGGATCGGACTCCGTGGTCGCCAGCGTCTCGTCAAGGATACTCTCACTGTCGGGATTCTCGTTGAATGCTTCGTTGATTGTGTTTGCGAATGCCGAGTGCACGCCTGGAAGTGAAAACAGCGACAGGACATCGGCGTGGATGCTATCACCGAACTGCCTAACCCCGTGTTGGGGCGGATGCAGCCCGGTCACGATAGAGGAGAAACTCGTCGGGGTGTGGATACTCGCGGCGACCGTTTTATACGTCTGTCCTCGGTCGGCGATCGATTCCGGGAGCGAATCCCACCGGACCGCATCACCGATGTAGAGAAAGACGTTAGAGATATTCTGCTCTGTGAGCCCGTCCATAAGTGCGGATATCACTAATGTGGGATAACGTCTACGACTTACCACCCCCGCCGAGACGGTCACTCCAACAGTGGCAGGTTGAAATCCGCTCAATACATTGGCAGCTAGCTCGTAACTTGTTTCTATGCCAGTATCAATGCACAAGTATACGGTCAGCCACAGATGACACGAGTACTCTTACTGAAACTCAACGGCTGGCGACAGACCTTCGACGAGCGGGTCGAAGCGATCGCCGCGAACACCGACGGGGTGGTACTTGTCCGACCGAGACCACCCCAGCAATCTGGGGGGCTCAGTACTCTCGACAACGTACGGACATACGATATCTGGCCTACACGGGGGCGGTTCGTCAGACCGAACTGGCTCAAGCCACTCGTCTTCCCGGTCCACGTCCTCGGGGCGATTCTCCTGATGTTCGTGTTGTACCTCCGCGGTGAGCTACCGCCGGTCGTCCACGCGCTCGATTACGCGCTCGGTGGGATGGCGGGGGCGGTAGTTTCTCGCGTATGTGGAGTCTCCCTCGTAGTAAGCGTTCGGGGGCTCAAGGACTCGAAGTTCGAGCGATCGGACAAACTGACCGCCCGGGTCAGCCACCGAATTCTCCAATCGATGACAGAGTTTGTCTTCTCGAGTGCTGACCATATCGTCACGAAGTCTGCATATCAGGTATCGTTCGTTGAGAACACCTGTGACGTGGACGCGACGTTCACCACGGTCCCAACGGGCGTTGACTTCGAACTGTTCGATCCTGGGGTCGTTCGCCCGTCGTTTCCGGACGAGGTCGGACAGCAACTGGACGAGAGCGACGACATCGTGCTCTATCTCTCGACCCTGATTCCGAAGAAAGGGCCAGACCAAGTACTTCGATTGCTCGAAGCGGCCGCCAAGGAACTCCCCGATGATGTCACGTTCGTGTTTATCGGTGAGTTTCGTGACGACGCCTTTGAGGAAACGTTCAAAGGGCTCGGTGAAGCTGTCAGCGACCGAGTCGTAATCCATTCGGAAGCAGTTCCGTTCGAATCAGTCCCCGGTGTGCTCGCGCAAGCGGACGCGACCGTTCTCCTCTCTGAGTCGAAGACTGAGGGGGTTCCTCGGATACTGCAAGAGTCGTGTGCGATGGGGACACCGATAATAGCCGCAGATGTCGCCGGTATCGCGGACGCGTTTCGCGACCTCCCGGGGTGTTATCTTGTCGACCGAGAAGACGCGATGGCGTTCGGTGACGCAGTCACGCGGGCGACGAGCAATCCACCGGCGATGCCGAGAGAGGTCTTTGCCGAGCGGTTTGATATGTACGGCAACTACGCCAAGTATACCACTATCTACGACGAACTCAGCATCTCACGCGATCGATGAATGGAACGCGTCATTTGTAACCAAGCGCTTCGAGACGGCGCTGAATGTCGCCGTCAACGTCGACTTCCTCGCGCTTGCTATCGGCATCACCGTGGGTCGCGATTCGGCGCTCGCTGTGTTCGACCAGCGGTTCCGCAAGGTCGGGGCTGCTGTCCGGTGCGACCGTTACCTCGTTCGTCTGGATATCACGTTCGAGCGCCAGCGCGTTGGTCCCGTCCTGGATTCGGAAGCGACGGAGGTTGCCCTTGTTATCATCTTCATCACCCCGCACCTGCGAAAAGACGTGTCGGTTGCGGTAGGACTCCGGATCCTGCGCGATTTTTTCGAGGGAGTCGCCGGGAAGCGTTGAGTCCGGTTTTCCGAGTACCGACAAAATGGTCGGCACGATGTCGAGCGTGCTCGTCGGAACCGAGACCCGCGCCGGCTGCTCGTCCAACCCGAGTACGATGAGTGGCACGCGAAGCAGTTCGTCGTCCAGTGTCCTCGGGTGAGCGTAGTATCCATTCTCAGCGAAGCCGTCGCCGTGGTCGCCGGTGATGATGACTACGGAATCGTCCAGCAGGTCCCGCTGCGCGAGCGAATCGAGAAATGCCGCGAGCATCTCATCGGTGTATCGAATCTCACCGTCGTAGAAGTCGGAGAGGATACGGTGTTCCTCGTCGGTGATGGACTTCGGGTCCGAAACGGACCGCTTGTAGAGTTGGTGGAGGTCACGGTCCTCGACGCTTTCCCCGTGGAATCGACGTTGATGTTCGGCCGGCGGCTGGTACGGGCCGTGGACGTCCATGTAGTGGTTCCAGCAGAAGAACGGCCCGTCGTCCACAGAGTCTATCCACGCCAGCGACCGCTCGTTTATCGCTTCGGCACTCGCGTAGTGCTTGTTCCTGATGATATCGAGCAGTCGTTGGAAGAGCGCGAGGAACTTGTGATGGCTCAGATAGAGATCGTCGTCGAACTCGTCGAACCCGGCTCCGTAGCCGTACGCCCGTGAGACGTACGGGTTTGAGTGGAAAGCGCCGGTCGCGTATCCTTTTTCGGTAAGCCGCTCAGCGATAGAAGACGTATCAAGACGGTAGTTCGTGTTTATCGCTTCGTCGGGATAACGCCCGGTCAGTATCGATGGGACCGCCTCGGCGGTGTGCGAACTCGCGCTGAATGCGGTGTCGAACCAAAGACCGTCTTCCAGCAACGCGTCTAGTTCCGGTGACGTGTCCCGGTCGTAGCCGTGGCCCGACAGGTGGTCCGCTCTGAGGGCGTCGATAGTAAGGAGAACGATATTCGGCAGCTCTACAGCCATGTCTGAACACAAACAGTAGCTCCATATATACTGTACGGTTGACTCAGACGCGTGCTGGACGGCTGCAACCGTTGCCTCACCCGGTAAGGAACACCGCATATGTTATAAGTATCGACTAGCGAGTACTCAGTACATGTGCGGTATCGTCGGCGCAATTAATACAGATATTACGGCCGGAGTCGAGCGTTGCCTATCACACCGCGGTCCAGACTCGCAGGACCACTACACGACGACGGTCGACGGTGCCGATATCTACCTCGGTAACACCAGACTAAGTATCATCGGACTCGGTGAACAGGGCCGACAGCCGATGCACGACGACAAGGTGAGCATCACTTTCAACGGCGAGGTGTATAATTATCGTGAGCTACGCGAACGACTGCAGTCGGCCGGCTACGCGTTCGACACCACCACTGACACGGAGGTGTTGCTGAAGGGATACAGGGAGTGGGGGCTGGACTCGCTCTTACAACGTCTCCATGGAATGTTCGGGTTCGCGTTGCTTGACGAGAACACGGGGTCACTGTACGTCTGTCGTGACCAACTCGGAGTCAAACCGCTGTACTTTGTCGACGACGGGGAGCGGTTCATCTTTGCCTCTGAAATCAAGGCAATCCTCTCCGGGACGGATGTCGACGCCGTCATCCGCCGCGACAGGGTCGGGGAGTACCTTGCCAATCACTGGGTGTACGAACCGGATACGCTGTTCGAGGATATCTATAAACTGCCGGCCGGTACGTACGTGAGTATCGACTGTTCCCAAGGTAGTACAGAGCACCATCGGTACTGGGACCCTATCTCGGACACGAAACCGCCGACTGCGTCGCGGGACGACCTCTCAACGTTGTTGGAGACGACTATCGACGAACAAATGCGTAGCGATGTCTCCGTCGGAATGTACCTGAGCGGGGGAATCGACTCGTCGCTCATCGCTCACTACGCGACCGACATTGACCCGGATTTAACTGCGTTACATCTCCGTGATGACGAACGGAACGAGGGTGCGGAGTACCGGAACCTCCAGCGACTCGACGACTCGTACCCGTTCGACTTACACAGTTTCACGCCAGACCAGTCGATGGTCGACCTCTACAAGGAGATGATATACTATCTGGACGAGCCCATCGCCGACCCCGCCATCATCCCGGCATACCTACTCGCACGCGAGGCCAGTGACAGGGATATCCGCGTGATGCTCTCGGGCATGGGTGGTGACGAGATATTCGCCGGCTATCGCCGGATGAAGGTGATCCGGTGGCAGCGGTACCTTCGCTGGCTCTGGCCGGGTGCGAGCGCGGCAGCGACCCTCTACCCGGACCGGGACAGCGACATCCGTAGGAACCTCGGACGGACGGCGCGGTACCTTCGCTCTCCGACACCGGACAACTATCACAGCCTCTCGTACTACTTCAGCCGCGAAGAAATCGGGGCCCTACTCGATCGCCCTGACTGGCACGAGGACTACGCGGACCGAATCGACGAGTTGCTTGGCGACCGGAATTTCGACTCGCGGGCCGAACAGCTTCAGTTTCTCGACCTCCGGGGCTTTCTGGCCAGCCACAACTTCATGTACGCCGACAAGGCGAGCATGGTGGCCGGGGTCGAGGTCCGTGTTCCCCTCGCCTCACATCACATCGCAGCAGAGTACTTCCGACAACCGCTGGCCGAAAAGATGGCAGACGGCTTGAAAACGCCGCTACGTGAGGTCGCGCGTGGTCTCTTTGACGACGAGTTCGTCGAGTACAAGAAAGAAGGGTTTGGATTCCCCATTGAAAAGATACTCGACACCGAGGAGATGCGTGACGAACTGTCCGAACTCGTCAACGACGACCGTATGCAGCGGTTGTTCAACACCGACTACGTCGAGAAGATCATCGATGACCACTACCGCGAGGCGGCACAGAACGCGATGAAAATATGGAACGTGTACACACTCTGGCTCTGGCTGATGGAGTTCGACGTGACCGTCCCGGAATCCTCGTGAACACAGGGTCACGGTGTCGGGATGATTTCTTACCCCGTCTCGAACAGCTCCATCTCTGAGAGTGTGACCGTCCGGTTCTCGCGAACAGACCGCTGGATTGCAAAGGTCATCAGCGTGCTTCGGACGAGTTCGGTGGTCGGAATCGGTGACGGTTCCCCCTCCCGAATTGAGGATATAAACGCCTCAAACTGCTGTTCGTGGCCTTTTTCCTGTGACAGGGGAATAATCTTGCCGGTCTTGTAGTTCGTTATCGTGTGCGTCTCCTGCTCACCGAATATCTCTACGTACTCTTTTGGCGATGAGGGGTCGCCAAGTGTCGTGTACAGGATGTTTCCGACCGAGCCGTCGGCGAACGACACCGTCACGTCTATGTTGTCTTCGCCGCTGTGTGCCCCCCCGGAAGTAATCGGCGTGGCGGTAAGTCGTTCAGGGACTGACTCCGTTATGAACTGGAGGTAATCAACAAAGTGACACAGTTCCGCGACGATTCGCCCACCACCTTCCTCGGGGTCTTGGACCCAGTGGTCGGACGGCAGCCGGTCGACGCTCACGCGGTAATTCACCATCAGCGGTGTTGACCGGTTCGAGAGCTCTTCTCTGATTCTGGTCGACATCGGTGAGAACCGGCGATTAAACCCGACCATCAGTCGGCCCGCCGAATCTCGAGCGGCGTCTGCGACGGCTCGCAATTCTGTTCTGTTGAGCGCCAGTGGTTTCTCGACGTGGACGTCCTTGTTCTGATCGAGTGCCTCAACGGCGATATCGGCGTGGAGATTGTTTCTGGTCGCGACGACAACGAGGTCCACGTCGTCGTCCGAGACAACCTGTGTGTAGTCGGTCGTCGCGTACTCGAAACCAAACTTCTTGGCGACGTGACGCGAACTCGTCCCCGACGATGTCGCGACGCCGACCAGTGATACGTCCAACCCCTCGAGCGCTGGCAGAATCGTTCCCTCAGCGAACGTCCCACCGCCCACGAGGCCGACACCGACGCTGTCCTGCGGCTGTGGTGTGGAGTGACGGAACTGTAATCGGTCGCTGTGCTCCTGCTTGGAGTCGTACTGGAGGACCACTCCCGTCACGTCCTCGTCACTCTCGTCGTCGAAGATGAGGTCATAGGCCGCCAAGGCGTCCTCGAACGGGAACTCGTGCGTTACTAACGGCGCGACATCAACGGATTCCTCCGCTAAGAGCCGGAGGAACTCTGACATGTTTCGGTTCTCTGTCCACCTCACGTGACCGAACGGGTAGTCAAGTCCCTGTTCCTCGTACATCCTATCGTACCGACCGGGACCGTACGACCGGGACACGCCGAAGTCGAGTTCCTTCTCGAAGAACGGGTCACGGGGGAGATCCATACTGACGTTACCGATTACCGAGACGGTCCCTTGATCTCGACAGAGAGACCCCGCAAGTTCGACCGGCTGGTTGCTATCGGTCCCGGCGGCGATAACAACCGCGTCCAGTCCGTGACCGTCGGTGAAGTTGTTGACGGACTCCGCGACATCGTCAGCACCAATTGTCAGGCCCGCGTCGAGGCCGAGCGGGGCCGCAGCCTCGACTTGTCGGTGTGCGATATCCATCCCGATCGTCGGGAAGCCGTAGGCGTCCAGTATCTGCACGACGAGCTTGCCGACGAGGCCGAGGCCGATGACCCCGACCCTCTCCCCCGGTGTGAGGTCGGCACGACGCACGCCCTGCAGTGCGATAGCGCCGAGCGTCATAAAGGAGGCGTCTCTCGTCGAGACGCCGTCCGGGATGTGTGCCGCCAGATTCCGCGGAATAGCCACGACTTCGGCGTGTGAGGCGTGGCCGGCCCCGCCACAGGCAACCCGGTCACCGACGGAGAACTCGGTGACCTCGTCCCCGACGGCGACGACTTCACCCGAACAGCTGTACCCCAGTGGGACCGGTTGGTTGAGTCGGTGTGTAGCAGACTGGTACGCGTCCAAGATACCGTCCGTCTTCGCCTTGTCTACGACCTGCTTGACCAGATCCGGACGTTCCCGTGCCTTCTGCAGTAGGTTCTTGTTGGCGAACTCTATCATCGAACGCTCGGTGCCAGCACTGACCACGGAGTGATGCGTCTGGACGACGATACCAGTCGGGCTGGCGCTCGGTCGTGGCGCCTCGACGACTTGTAACTCACCGCTCCCGTAGTCCTGTATAACTTGCTTCATTGACTCGTGTCCGACCTCATGGAGAACGGTTGCGCAAGTCGCCCCCTGAACTTATCGGTCGAGATAGCCGAGCGCTTCTAGTTGGTCTTTGTCGACCTCGCGGTCGGCCGAGGAGTCGGCAGCGTTTTCCGAGGCCGGTTCGCCCACTACCGAGAGGACGAACTGGACATACTCGTCAACCGATTCGAACTCCGTTCCTGAGATGTTCCGGCGGCACTGTTCGTACAGGTCGTCGGGGACTGACACTGTCTCGGTCATCACCGGCAGTTTGTCGTCGGACGGTAATATATCATTGGAGGCGCGCGCGCAGCAGTAACGCGTCACAGAGGAATTTGACGGCCCAATTGGGGTATCGTAGCCGCATGTATCGCTCCCAGACCGGTACGGAGCCACGGACTGCTCCCCGGACTGCGGCCGGGCCGGTGAGGTTGTGGTGCTGTTTCAGGAACGCGAGTTCCGTGTCCGCGGCGGTTAGATACCGCTTCTCCCTGTACTGCTCGTACAACCGGAGCCAGACGAGCGCGGTCTGCGCGTTGCCAGTGAGACAGTAGAACTCACTCCCGTTCCAACGACGGTCGTACTCCCCAAGTAGAACGTCCGTCCTCTGTTGACAGTCGAGTAGCCGGTCCGCGGTCTTCCGTGCGGCAGAAATAAGCGTGTCGTCGTCCAACCACAGACCACACTCAAGCAGTCCTCTGACGGTGTACGCCAGCGTATGGAGATACGGACGCTCGTCCGGGGAAAAGCCGGCGTACTCGAACCAGTCTCGCTCGGTCTGTACCGAGACGACCCAGTCGAGATGGGCGACGGCCCCCTCGCGGAAGGTCCCGTTGCCGGTCAGTTCGGCCGCTTCGAGCAGTGCCCAAGCAACTCGGGAACAGTAGCTGTGTCTCTCTCCTCGGTAGTCAAAATTATCCCAGTAGCCGTCGGGATGTTGGACGTCTATGAGCCAGTCACCGGCCCGCTCGACCGCGGACAAGAACCGCTCGTCGCTGGTCTGACGGTAGGCCTCGACCAGCCCGAACAGTATCTGTCCGGTGTTGAACACGCTTGGGTCGGAATCTGTCTGTAACCCGACCCCGCCGGGGAACGCACCGTGGTCGAACTGTCCGTCAAGCAGCCACATGGCCATTTGCTCGGCTCGCTCCCGTGGCTCGTCGGCGTTGGTGTACGCTGCGTAGTCGTACAGTGTCGGAATGATGTACCCGCTCGTCTCCAGATAGGGACCGGCCCAGCCGGTGAGGAGGCTGTAGTACGCCGCCGAACCGCCGACGCCGGTCACGTCTTGACTACGGTACAACCACGACATCGCGGCCGAGAGGTGTTCGTCGTTCGAACGCGGTGTCGTCTGTCGGCCTCGGATATCCCGATATATCTCGCGTGTCAACGTGGCAGGTCTCATATCTTTACTCGCGGGAGTTCGATTGTTCGGTCGGCAGTTCGGATCGCGACGGGCGTCGAACCCTGCCGCTCGATGTCGATATCTGTCCGCTGGTTCGTTACAACGTATCCGAACGAACCGCTGAGAGAGCACAGTTCGACGACAACACGCTCCTGCTGGACGCCAAACTTCGGAAAATACGTGCTGGTCGTCAGATTCACCGTGTCGACCCCAACGGGTGTCACGGACAGTTCTGGTCCGTCATCGTGCGTGAGCGTCACCGTTGATTCCCCGTTCACCGAGACGGCCGGATGGGCGTGTAGACGGCTGACTGACGGCGCGACCGGCGTCTCAACGTCGTCCCAAAGCACCAACCAGTCGCCGCCCTCGTACACCGACCGCCGATGCCGGTACCGGTTCGCCGCCCCGTACTCGACAGTGAGTGCCGTTACTTCTCCCCGTGTCGACGTTGCGGTCGTCGTCTCGACGGCCCCGCTCATCCGGAACCGGGCACCGTAGCCGACCGGTTCAAAGTCGTCGACCTGAACCGTATTGTGGGCCTCGATACTCCGGGCGCTAGATCGTTTCGCTCCGGGACGGTAGTCGAAGACCCCGGTATCGGTAACCAGCCGACGGCCGTCGCTCCAGAGGAGAATCGTACACGGGTCGTTGTGGGTGTGTCCCAGTTGCTGTTCGGGGCCGGAGTCACCTGCGTCGATTAGGAGAGACAGTCCGTTCGTCCCGAACCACCGGAGAGCAGAGTCGCCGGGTACGTCCGGTGCAGAGCCGCTGTGTCCCACGGCCGACCCATAGCGCGCCACTGTGTCGAGCCGGTGAGCTTGGTCGAAGACGGCGTCGTTCAAAAGCGGGATACGGCCGTCAGGCGGCCGGATGTGCTCTATGAACCCACAGGCGTCAGCGGCGGTACGACGTATCCCTTCCGGTGGCTCTATCCCAGTAGCACGGAGCACTGATACCGCTGAGAGTAGCCGCTCGGTTACCGCGAGGTGGTACATCGGGCTCCGCTCGAAGTGGTACCCGTCATCGAGGAACTGCGTCGCTGCCGCCGACCGAAGGACGTTTACACCCCGATCGACGAACCGCTCTCCGGGCTCGCCGAAGACGGTGCCAGCGATAACCAAGGCCGCTCCGTTCTCTATCAGATGGTTGCCCCCAACATCGTGTTCGATGTTGTTTTCGAGAAAGAGGAGGTTGCGGTAGAGAAACCGCGCGACTGAATCTTTGACTCCACCCGTCCACGCGCCGTATCGCGCGATAGCGACACTCCGAAGCGAGACGGCGTATGGCGTCCAGAACCCACGGAGATAGCCGCGGCGAGCACCGATACGTTCTCGTTCGAGACACGATTCCAGCCACGCATCAACGCGGTCGCAAAATATCCTTCTCGAAGCCGGCGTCTCGTTACCCAGCACGCCCCAGAGGAGTGGTTCGAACCCGGCCAGTTTCAGGAACCACAGACGGGGAAGGTCCGAAAGCGCGCTGTCGCCGGGTGCGACCGCCGCGGGGTCGGACAACTTCCGTGTTCGATTCATGAACGTCACGACACCGTCTTCGAAGTCGGTAGCCAGCCGCTGGTACCGGGTTCGCTCCGCCGCCGAGAGGGACGACCGGAGACGGTCGTTGTCGGTCGCCTGCGGACCGAATGTCGGGTCCAACGCCGCCGGCACCCGCTGTCGATATCGCTCGTCTACGTCGACGGGTAACGCTGGAACGACTCGGTTCCGTACCTTTCGGGAGAGAACCCCGAACAGCTGTGACGGCCGCTTCCGTGCGGCAGCCTTCGCGAGGAGGCTGTACCGACTGACTCTATCCATCATATACCAACTCCCCGGCCTCACGCAGCTCCGCTATCTGTTCGCGGACCCGTTCTTTCTCTGTGATTGTCCTATTCCGGCGTTCGACCGAGTCGCGATGGCTGTCAAGCGCTCTTTCGAGAGTCTCCCACCGTTCGCCACCGTCACGAAGCGGCGTCGATTCGCTGGGATCGTCCTCGATGTTGTACAGTTCAGTCGATCCCGTGTGTCGGTTCCGAATCAGTTTCCACGGGGGTTCGGTCCGGGCTTGCAGGAGGTCGTTTTCGCTGTTCTGTCTTCGAGCCGGGTCGAAGTCGTACACTACTTCGGTCGAAACGCCTGTCCGCGTCTCTTCCAGCAGATTGATACCTTCGAACGTCTCTGGGGTGGACACCGCACCGTCCGTCGCCGCGATGAGCGTCCGGGGGACATCGACGAGCGCTGCCAGATTACCGGACGCGTTTTCGATGCCGTACCCGCTTAATAACAACGGAACGTGGATAACCTCCTGATACAGCGTGTCGGGACCGTGACTGAACCCCCCGTGGTCGTGTAGTTCGGTTCCGTGGTCACCAACGACGGACATCACCGTCTCCTCGAACTCGTCCCGGTTTTTCAGCTCCGAAACGAGACGGCCGATAGCGGCGTCGGTCCGGCGCACCTCGGCGTCGTAGAGCTGTCTGATTCGTGCTACCGTGTGGTCGTCGATTTCTGCGTCCGCCTTCTTGTACTCGTGGGCGACGGTATGCCAGATTCGACCAATGTCCAGCCGTGACGGCGTACTGTCCATCTCGTCCGAGAGGTGTTCCTCAGGCGGTATCCACGGGTAGTGTGGGTCCATGTAGTGGACCCAGACAAAGAACGGGCGGTCGCCGTCGTGCGCCGCCAACCAGTTGAGAACCGTATCGGTGAGCTGCTCGGCCGGTAAGAGCGGCTGCGAGCCGACCATTGCGTTCGCCATCCGACCGACTTGACCGAGAGTGTCCGTGAGCGTCTCGCTGAATGCGACCGAGCGCTTCGCAAAGCGTTTCAACCGACGTGACAGTCCACCGGTTCCCGAACGCTCACTATCTGAGACGAAGTCACGATAGACCTCGAACCCACGGTCGTACCCGTACGACCGGGTCAGCCACGGGTTTTTCGCGTTGAATCCCGCCGTAGAGTAACCCGCGTCGCGGAAGGCCTCCGCCAGCGCCGTCGCAGTGTCGGGAAGCCCGATACGCCGGCCGTGGCTGAGCGAGTGCACACCGCCCAGCAGCGATTTGAACGAGTAGTACGTCGGAATGCCGTTCGCAATGGCGTACTGAAACGAGACGCCGTCGTCTGCGAGTCCGTCGAGTGTTGGCGTCGTATCACGCCCGCCGCCGCCGACCCCAACGCTGTCCGCCCTTAACGAATCGACCGTGACGTATAGCACGTTCGGTGGTGAGGGGCTCATACAGTGTACACGTCGAATCCGGCTGATTCCCAGCGGTCTCGGTCCAGCATCGCCCGCGTGTCGATGAGTACATGATCGTCCATCAACTGCGCGAACTCCTGCGGGTTGAGTGCGCCGTATTCCGGATGGTCCGTCACGATAACCGCGGCGTTACTGCCGGCGAGGCTCCGCTCCAGCGACAGCAGGTCACGTCCCCGCACACTGTCAGTCACGTACGGGTCGCTGAGCCGGATGTCGTCGACTCCTGTCTCTTCGAGACGGTCGACCAGCGTGAGCGTCGGGCTCTCCCTCGTATCGGCCACACCGCCCTTGTATGCGACACCCAGTAGTGCCACCTCCATTCCGGCGAGCGCTCCGAGCGCGGCCGAGAGGAGTTCTAACACGAAATCCGGCATCGCGTCGTTGACTGTTCGGACCGTCTCGATGAGTATCGGTACGTCGTTCCCGTGGTTCAGAAACAGGGGGTCGATGGGTATACAGTGGCCGCCGACGCCGGGGCCGGGCCGGAGAATGTCGACTCGCGGATGTTCGTTAGCCATCGAAATCGCGTCCCTAGAGTCGATACCGTACTTGTGGGCGAGTTTCGCGACTTCGTTGGCGAACGCGATGTTCGTGTCGCGATATGCATTCTGTATCAGCTTCACGAACTCCGCGGTCGTGGCATCAGTCGTCGTGATGTTGCCGGAGATGAACGAATCGTACAGCGCGACAATTCGGTCCGCGGGTTGGCCGTCGACGGTCCCGACTATCCGGTCGTTCTCCCGGAGTTCGGTCAGCGTGTTGCCGGGGAGGATAGTTTCTGGACTGTACCCGAGGATGAAGTCCTCACACGCCGTGTAGCCGCTCTGTTCTAGGGTCTTTCGAAGCGAACTGGCAGTCGTGCCCGGCGGGACCGTCGACGAGAGGACGACTGTGTCGTCCGGTCGGAGTACCTCACTTATAGCCGCTCCGGCGGCTTCGACGTACGAAAGGTCGATTCTGTCGGCCGCCGTATCGTATGGCGTCGGGACACAGATGACGTGGAAGTCGGCCTCGGTCGGCTCGGAGACTATTGTTAGCCCGTCGTTGAGGGCCCGCCCGACGAACCGAGCGAGGTCCGACTCTTCGATATCGACCTCGCCGGATTCCAGTTCGTCGCGATACGTCGGATTCGCGTCGTATCCCGCGACATTGTACCCGGAGTTCACGAGTACCGACGCGGTCGGCAGGCCAATGTATCCCAGCCCGTGTATGCAGATGTTCGGTTCGGCATCGCTCATAGTCGCCTACGATACCTCCCCGTATCCGAGTGTGTCCAGTATCTGGTCGGCAGCCGTGCCGTCACCGAAGGGGTTCGCCCACGTCGGTTTCACACCAAGCATCTCCGTCGCCCCGGAGACGATGTCGCTGGGCGAGACACCGACAACCCGGTTGGCTCCGACGTCGACGGTTTCGGGTCGTTCGGTGCTGTCTCTGAGTGTGACACAGGGTGTCTCTAGGATACAGCTCTCCTCTTGCACCCCACCGGAGTCAGTGAACACTATCGTCGCGTCATCTTCGAGAAGCAGGAAGTCGAGGAAGTCCTGTGGCTCGACCAGCCGGATTTCGGCCGGGAGAGAGATATCGTACTCTTTGAGTCGCTTGCTCGCTCGCGGGTGAATCGGGTAGACGACGGACAACGAATGCTCGCGAGCGGCCGACGCGACGCCGTTGAGCAGTGACTGGAACCGTGCCCGGTCGTCAACGTTTTCGGCTCGATGGGCCGTCAGTAGCGCGAACTGACCGTCAGTACGGATGTCGTCGTCAATCTCGTTCCGTTTGTGAGCGATATCGACGTGCTGCTGGACCGCATCGACGACGGTGTTCCCTGTCATCGTGATTTGGTCGTCGGGTACCCCTTCCGAACGGAGGTGCTCCCGTGCCGTCTCCGTCGGGGCAAACAGGTAGTCGGACGTGTGGTCGGCAACGCGACGGTTGATCTCCTCAGGCATATCGCGGTCGAAGCTCCGGAGCCCTGCTTCGATGTGTCCAACGTCGATATCGTCCATCTTCGAGGCCGCGACCGCTCCGGCCAAGACGGAGTTCGTGTCGCCCTGTACTAGGACCGTCTCGGGTGACTCGGCCTCGAGGACGGACTCGATAGCACCGAGCATCTCGCCGGTCTGTCTCCCGTGGGAGTCCGATCCGACCGACAGGTTGTGTTCCGGAGTCGGGAGGTCCAACTGTTTGAAAAACACCGCATCAAGCTCCTCTGAGTAGTGCTGTCCGGTGTGGATTATTGAGAACGGTACGTTCTGGTCTTGACAGGCTCGTATGACCGGCGACATCTTGATTATCTCCGGTCTGGTGCCGAGAACAAAGGACAGTATAGGAGGCATCAATTGGGGTGTTATATCCCAGAATCCTGCGGCCAAACTTAAATTCTCCTGTTCGTCACACGCCACTCGTTAGCTTTGAGCGGGCCCCGAACTTGGCAGAATCGTCTCCATATACGCGGCACTGATGTTCTCCCAGCTGAACTGCTCGACGACGAATTCGCGGCCTGCTTGGCCGAACGTCGCCCGCTCTTGGGGGTTGTCCCGCAACCGCTCGGCCGCTTCGACCAGCTGTGTCCGGTTGCCGGGCTCCATAACGACGCCCGCGCCGGCGTCCCGGAGAATTCGTTCCGCTTCGCCGCGCACCCCGAGAATCACCGGCAGTTCGGCAGCCATCGCTTCCAGCAGTTTCGACGGGATGACCGTCTCGAACACCGCTCTCGGTTTCAAGTGGACGAGAGCGGCGTCCGACGCCGCTAGTATACTCGGGACTTCCTCTTTCGGCCGCTGGCCAGTGAACACGACGTTGTCGAGGTCTTCGGCCCGCGCTTTGAGGCGTTCCCGCTCCGCTCCATCACCGACCAGCACGAACCGTACGTCTTCCAGTTCTGCGGCGGCATCCAGCACGACTGACAATCCGTGGGACCGACCGATGGTTCCGACGTACGAAATGGTGAACACGTCGCCGTCTGGTTCGGTACCCGGGAGGGTTTCGCCGTCGGTTCTGTACCGGTCGATCTCGATGCCGTTCGGGTGAAATGTTATCTTCGATCGGTCGACACCGCGTTCCAGTATCGGTTCGACGAAGCCTTCTGAAACCACAACGAGCACGTCAGAGCGCTGATACAGGAACGTGACGGTTCGCTCTAAAGAGCGAATAACCAATCTGGAATCAAAATCGCTGACAGCGAGGATAGACTCGGGCCACAAATCGCGCACCTCGAAAACGAACCGTGCGCCCTTTGTCCGCGCGATGAGCCAAGCGGACAGCCCGGTGAGCGGTTGGGGTGATGTCGCGATAACGACCGAAGGCGAGACATATCGGAGTCCGACGATGGCGGACATCACCATGAACCAGACGAACTTCAGTCCCCGCCGAAGGAGGTTGCCACTCGACGAGGTAACGGTCTTTGTGTAGAGCACCTCAATGTTCCCGTGTTGTTCGCGGTGGAGCCAGTCGTTGTCGTACTCACGATCAAGTTCGCCATTCGGATAATCCGGAGCAGATGTGATAACCGTTACCGGCACCTCCTCCGACCAGCGGTCTGACAGCTCAGCCCATCTCGCTGATGCTGCCCCTGTCTCCGGTGGAAAATATTGTGTTAGTATGAGAACCGACCCAGTAGAATCGTCCATGACCTGGTGTATGTTCATATCGCTAGCCGCAAAATAACTAATGGTTGTGTAGGCCCGCCTCCCTCTGCAGACTGCAGTGGCATCGGCAGTGAAGCCCACACATGAGCCCCACTGCTGGTGTCGAAGTAGTGGTGTGGATCCTAGGTATTACGTTCGGCCACGTCTGATACAATCGTACACGCGTTTCGATGAATTGCCGTCTTCGAACGCAA
This sequence comes from Haloarcula sp. CBA1129, assembly GCF_008729015.1. NCBI lineage: Archaea > Methanobacteriati > Methanobacteriota > Halobacteria > Halobacteriales > Haloarculaceae > Haloarcula > Haloarcula sp. CBA1129. Next base: position 1,822,497 of record NZ_RKSM01000001.1, on the reverse strand, counting down.
AGAACCGCTTTCTGAGTTCCTCTCTGTCGCGGGTATAGCTGTCTTCTCCGTTGTATATCGATTTGATACCGTCGAGAAGGGTGGCAAACGTTTTTGGGCGCGGGCCTGCGGTACAGCCGGCATAGTCGAAGTAGAACCCCCTCTCGTCCGCTATGTACCAGTCCTTGTCAAAACTGTAGTACACAACTGGGTTATCCGTGTGCAGGAAATCGAATAGGATACTTGAGTAGTCCGTTATCAGCGCGTCCAGTTCGTTCAATATCGGATACACGTCGAACTCACTCGGAAGCACGAGTATGTTTTCGTAGGTTTCCGGTATTTCTTCGGCAACAATCGGATGCGGTTTGAGCACGAGAGTGAGGCCGTTCTCTATCAAGAATTCGTCTAGTACCTCCAAATCCAAGTACTCGCTGTTTATCGGTGACGGTATATCACTACGAAACGTGGGAACGTATCCGATAATCTTCTCTGTCGTGGAGATCGTTTCGAGTAACTCCGCATCTAACCCGATTTCCGCACCGTCCATGGAGCCGTAGAGCTCGTCGTTTCTCGGATATCCCGTACAGATCATATCGCCCCTGTCGATATCGAATGCCGAATCGAATATCTCTAACCACGTCTCGCCCGTTACGTACAGTCGAATATCCTTCTCGAATACCGTCTCCGACAGAAATTTAGCGAGATGCGTCTTCCTCTTGTCCTCTCTCTGGTCGCGGCCGATTTTTTTCAGCGGATTACCATGCCACAGTTGATGCACAGTAGCGTTGCCGGTACACCACCATGAAATATCACCATCAATGTCCGAGCAAATAATGCAATTACCGGCTATCAGTTGGTAGTATGCTCCCGAGAGTGTGTGGGCGTGATATGACTCGTATCCTTCGGAGCGTAGTGTCTGCACGATTTCCTCGTCTCTGCTCACCCAAATCGGACGTACCCCGTCGTCTTGTTCGTTGGCGAACAAAAACAGATATTTGGGGTTATCCAGAAACTTATCCCCCTGCCACGCTCCGAAGACCCACACGTCTTGATCACTGGGTACAAGCTTAGCGATAAGGAAGAGAACGGACTGTAGAACAAAGACGACAGAAGACCGTATATTTCTCATCCATCAGCACTCATACGCATATATTAATAAGCCTTCGTCATCCGCTTGCAGAACTCTTTTGATGAGTTAGAACGGTATATATGATGTTGACCATCAGCCGAGTCGCTCTCCCTATGTCGATACACCAATACTACAGCGGGCGAGATTTAATACGGATACTACAGTCTACTGCCGGTGACGCTATATGAACGATACAATCAAGGGTTGCTCTGTTAGCGTACGTGATAGCGCTTGGCTTACCCTCTTTAGAAACCAGATACGCGGAACAGCCCTCTGCGTCGGCTCTCAACGCGTTTCCGACCCCATTATCGTAGGTCACCTTGCTGACGAGGTATATGTGGTAGACAACTCATGCGACCGGCTACAGTGTGTTCGAACTGCCGCTCAACACGAAGGAGCCTCGGTTCAGACGCTGCTTGGAAACACGGACTCACTGCCGTTCCGAGGCGAGTTTGATTCGATCATCTGTGATTACTCGTACGCTGCCGAGGGGCATACAATTTCAACCCGTCCCAGCGACTTGGCGGCGACTCTCACCGAGAGTGGTGTCCTACTCGTTGTCACGGATACACCAGCCGGCGTTCTTCGGTCCGTAGCAAAACAACCAATAAAACGCTTCACTAATTTCGAATCGTTGTTTCAGAACGCGGTCCGACATTCCGTCTCTCACATCCGTGCACAACTGGCCGACTGTGATTTCGAGACGGTCGTCTGCTACTGTCTGTTTCCTGATTCGGACTCACCAAACTACCTCTTTCCTGTATCGGAAACGCGATCGGTATTCGAGTTTTTCACCCAGCAGGAGTTCACCACGAACTACAGAAAGATACGCCGGCTTCCGCTCGGTGAGAGAATCCTGGAAAAGACTCTCCCCACCGTTCTCTTTGCGTGTTACAAAGACGGGGCAAAAGCGACGGGGATAACGGACGATTTGATAATAAAAGGACACCACCGAGCAGTCGCCCTCTCGCTCGACGACGGCGTAGTACAGTCTGTGAGTAAATATCCTTTCGGAGAGCGCTACTCACAGTCCAACATACGGGAACACTCTATCGTCTCGCACATCCGCAATTTGAGAACGGACTTTTCAGCGGTACCGCTCACTTCCAGCGAAGACACCGCGTTGGGGACCGCAGTCGTTCAGGAACCGGCCACCGGCGGGGCGATGTCACACCAGATTTCTGACGACGACGACGCACCACTGTTCACTGCAGGTATCGAGTGGTTGATTAAATTACACACGGCGACGCAGTCAGCGAAATTCGTAGACGAGAGCCTGCAACTGGACCGCGACACAGTTGCGTTCGACATCGACCTCCCGGATGCAGAACCAATAGCGACGGCTAAGACGGCGGTTCATGGGGATTACGCACCGAAAAACATCTTTGTACAGGATGAAAGTGTCACATCGGTCGTCGACTGGGAGTACGGTGCTATCTCTGGAAACTGCATCATCGACCTCGCCATGTTCGTCTTCGAGTTCGCATCGGCCCGGTACGGGTCGTTCCGTCGGGGATTCGAAGCGGCACTGCTACGGGACACGCCGTTCTCGAACCTGGTTCGCGACCAGATTAAACGCTATTGTGAGGAAATCGGCATCGATACCCGAGCGTTCAAGCGGTACGCGATATCCCCGTATGTGAATCTTATTAGAGTCAACGACGACATTGGTGGGTTCACCCGAACTGTCGACGTAGATAGGTATCTCAAGAAGATTGAAATAATCACCAGCGACTATGACAGTATACTCGTCTAAACGTGTGTGGAAGGTGTCATAGCAGTACTTCCGAGGTTCAACGGTACAGGTCGTGATCATCGACCAGATTCTCTGTGAGTATACTGGCTCGAAGTAGAAGCAGTCGGAATCAGCGGCAGCCGAAACCAATGGCCTGGTCAATTGAGGCGTGACTCCGACGACTGGTGTAATACTGTCCGCTCAAATCGGATGTTTACTCTCGATATGAGGTCGGTTAGAGAGCGCTGCCGCTCAGCGGCAGGCGCTCTCGTCGCGTCTGGCGCTTACCACGGAGAGTAGCTTTGGAGCATGTACTCCGCTAACTCCTCCGCTCGATCTCTATCACATCCTTTGTCCTCGATCAGCCCTTGGATTGCTGACTCGCGCACAATCTGGTTAATTACCTCCTCGAACGACGAGAAGTCTGAGTGGTTCTCACCTGTTCCAAGCCGTCGCCGTACCACGAATGCATGAGCTAACATCACCACCGCTAGTGGCTAGTGGAAGTTATGAAGGTGGAATATGATGTATGAGTATGTCTGGAGATCGCCGCAAAGAGATCGTTCGTCACCTCAGTGAGGACGATCTCGATCGACTCCTCACAGAGTCTACGGATGAGAAACTCACTGAGCGGCTGATCTTCATTAAGCGGCTGTACAAGGGGGCGACCCTGGAGGACGCTGCCGACGACGTCGGCAGGTCCTCCGCAACAGGAACACGCTGGGCTCGTCGGTGGAACAAGGGTGGTCTCGGACTTTTGATGCCGAACTTCGGGGGCGGCAGGCCCCCGAAGCTCGGCCCAGCCCAACGAGAACGCCTCCTGGACCTGCTCCGTGAGGGCCAACCCTGGAAGAAACAGGAGATACAGCACCTCATCAACGAGGAGTTCGACGTTGAATTTCACCCAGCCCACCTCACTACATTCCTCGAAAAGCTCGGCCTCTCCTACGCAATTCCACGGACTAAGCGTCCATCACGGCCAGAGAATGCCGAAGAGATCCTCGACGAACGCGTCAGCGACGTGTTCGACGAGGGGTCTGATGAGCCCCACAACAAACGCGATGGAGACGACGAGGAAGGCTGGGTCGTTGACGAAGAGATCCGTACGGACGGTGGAACTGTACTTGGATTCCTCGACACATCGCATCCGCAACCGTGGGACAACTCACAGCGACTCTACACCGTCGACGACCCTCACATCACCCGACCGCTGGTGAAGTTAGACGAACCAGCGGTCGGGTTCTATGCACTCTCTGGTGAGAGTGTACTTCAGTTTCCAACCACTCAGGAGAAAGAGCGAATTTGCGAGTGTCTCGAGGGGATCCGCGAGCAGAATCCGCTGGCTCGGATTCTGCTCGTTTTGGATAACTTCTCTTCACACGTGTGCGAGTATACACGCAAGCGAGCCCATCAACTCGGGATTGACCTCGTGTTTCTCCCCGTTGGCTCACCGGATCTCAACCCAATCGAGCAGGTCTGGAAGAGTCTGAAATGGGAAGCGTCACCGTTGATTGTGGAGAACGCGGCAGAATACCGCGCTCTCCTCACCGAACTCTTTGAGAAGCTCACAGCTCAGCTGAGTTTCGCGGCCTCTTGGATCGACAATCATCTCGGCAGTTATCTTCAAAAGTTACGCTAGGTACTAGAGGTGGTGATGGACGCCCTTCCACGTTCGCCCCTAGTACTCGTCAGCACCAAGATTCTGCTTGATATCTCTGTGGAACTGTTCTACGCACCAACGGACTTGTGCCCAGGACACTAACTCCTCCAGAGATGCCCCATCAACCCCCCAACACATCCATGCTTTGAGTTTACCCTCTTCTCCATCTTTGTCTTCGTCGCCTTTTTTCAGCAGCAACCACCCTGTCTCGTCGCTTACCCATCCTGTATCCCGTCGTTTCACCTCTCGAATTCGTGTTCGGTAGAACTCACCAGAGAGCGATTCCTTGGTCCCTTCGTTCCACGTGATCTCAGTCCAGAGGTCGTCGCCGAGTGCCTCGGCGACTTCCTCTGGTGTCTCTGAACTCACGTCCTCAGGATGAGCAGAATGTTTCCGGTTAGGATGATCGTCTGGATGGACGAGATCGGTCTCTTCAGGAACGAACCGAAACTCCGTGGGCGAGACTTCGAGAACATATGGTTCGGGAATCGCCCGGAGTTTCCGCCTGAAACTCCGGGCTTCCCCGAAGTGTCTATCAGCAACGACCCAGCCGTGGTCAACACCAGCTGCAACTGCCTGTTCGATGAGATCCAGAGCTATGTCGGGCTTAGACCGGTGTTCAATATCAGCAGGGATGCCTGTGTCTTTCCGTCGCTGAGCGTAACGGTCACGTTGTTGTGGACTTTCGTAGTCCGCGTCGTCGTCACCAGTCCACTGTTCGGACAGGAATAAGCGCATCCCGAGTGGCCAGGTGAGTTGATCGGAATTCTGCCGCTCGCCAGGTCTGGCGAGCGTGCAGTTAACCGTGACTTGACAGTTGTCGAGTTTTCCAGTTGCACCACACCACTGACTGGCGACGCCAACGCTTTCGTCTCCTGATTTCGGGATACCCATGCCATCGACAATCAGTGCAGCCTCTCGGCCCTGAATCGCTTCGGGAACGCGTTCCCGAAGCTCGGTTTGGACGTTCTCGTGTTCCCACGGACTCTCACGAACAAACCGTTCGAGCCGTTCTTGATCAATGTGCATTTTCTCAGCGATGTCAGTGACGGTATTGGAACTTCCGGGGCGCAGCAGGCCCCGGAAGTACCGGCCCACATTCAGCCACGTTCGTTCATGCTTTGGCCATGATGATCCATCTGCCCGAGTTGTGAATGCTGTTTGGTAGTCGCTGAGAAACTGTAGCCCTTCCGCCTGCTTCGGTCTCACTTCGCTCATCTTGGCTCAGCTGACTCGTCCTGTGACTGAAAATCAACTGCCGGAATTAAACCTCGGAAGTACTGCTATGACACCCTCGTGTGTGACTAACACGGTATCGTGATGATTATAAATCGCTCTCGGAGCTGCCAATCCTCGCCAATCCCGCATCTGCCTCATCCCGCTGACCGTGCCGCGGACGTCACTTTGGCCGGTCGAGCACCACTGTTTTGATAGACGACAGTTCCCGTCGAGAGATACCCTCCAGCTTATATATTGTTACGAAATACGTGCAGACGCCGATAGCGGGGTAAACGACGAGAACAACATAGGGATTGGCAAACTCCGGAACGACGGTGAGTGCCAGCGCCATGAAGCCAGCAGCGACAATAGATTTTACAAATATCTCCGTCGGCAGTGGTATTGAGATGTTCTTCACGGAGTACCCGTAGATGATGGCGGTGAGGAGGCTCTGTGAAATCAGCGTCCCGATTGCTGCCCCCTCTATCCCATAGGTCGGGATTAGCACGAGGTTCAACACTATGTTGACGATCGTGGATAACACAACGCCTTTGGAGATATTCGCCGTTTTCTCGGCCGAGGTTAGGATATACGTTAGGGAATTCTCGTAGCCGCGGAGCAACATCCCGACAGACATTATGGGAATCAGGATCCACCCCTGCTCTGCCACCGTCGCCGTCGACAAAGCCTCTAGAAGGGGAACTGAGACGAATACGATGCCGACGAGTGCTGGAACTGCGACAATCGTGTAATATCTGAATATATCCTTGTATACCTCGGTAATCTCACCGAAGTTGTTTTCGTCCCAACTCTTCGCGATACGCGGGTATAAACTCGGTGTCAGCACGTTTGTGAAGTTTCGAAACAACCCACAAACGCCGTACGCTACAGCATAGATACCCACAGCTGAAGGGGACAAAAAGAACAAGATAAGAAACTTGTCGGCGTTTTGATGAAGTGACTGCGAAAGGGAGGCGGGGACCATCGGCAGTCCGTATCGGACATATTTCGGAAAGTTACGCGCGTTCGGCCACGGCACGGAGTAGTTCTTGAATATATGGCTCATAAGTGATACATTCAAAATCAGAGATACGGCGACCAGTGCACCCATTCCGTGGATAATCCCACCGTCGAAAAGAAATACTGTAGTCAGAACTGCAATTTCTGACAGTGTTTTGATCGTATTTATAATCTCGTACAGTTTGACGTTTGACTTCGACCGATAGAAATTCAGATTTATTCGCCTCAGGATCGTCAGAAACACCAGTACCGCCGAGACAGCGACTAGGGAGTCCACGTCCACGTAGCCGTTCCCTACGAGAGAATCAATATCTAAGTGGACTCCGATTACTCCGATAGCGACACTGATTATCGCTCCAGTTATAATTGATAGGGATAATATATCGACGTACGTTTGTTCTTTCACTGTGTCCGACACACCGTACCGTGTCATCGCACCGTGGAGGTGTAATCCGCCGATGTTGCCCATCATCACGACGAACGCGAAGGTGGTTGACCAGATTCCGAAACTGTCTGCACCGAGTAACTTCGTGATTAGCGGAACGACAATCACGCTTCTGAGCATGGTGATTATCGTTCTAAACGTGGAGTAGAGGGAATCAGATAGTATCTTAGAACCTAAGGACATGCATGAAACGACCCTTTGCCGACGTATAATTTTGCTGTTTCTCGCCTTTCTGATACTGAAGCGGCTGACGATACGTTTGCCGTCTCTCACGTCAAAGGAATCGATATATGCACGCGTCACGCATTGAAGCATCGTCCTTTGGGCTGGACAGACCGATGTCAATCTTCGGACTGTTTCAGGAGTTCCGGACGAGCGGTTCGTACCACTCGCGGTTCTCGCGGTACCACTCGATAAACTTCCCGACGCCCTCCCGAATCGTGTGCTCGTCTTCGTACTCAACCAATTCACTTGTCTCCAACGTATCGGCGCGGGTGTGCTCCGCGTCGGCGTCGTGGCGCTCAGCGAACTCTATCTCCTCGGCTAGAGTCAGAATCTCTATATTGTCTGTGCCCCCGATGTTGACTGCTTCACCGTCGGCGGCGTCCTCCTCCAACAATGTGACGTTCGCTTCAACCACATCAACGATATATGTGAAGTCCCACGTTTATCCACTGAGACCCGATTCACTCAAAACTTTTTCACGGTAGATGATCATGCTAAGATATGAGCAAGAAGCTCTCGCCAGCAGTCTCGCTCACGCGCGAACAGAAAGAGCAGCGGCGGTTGGCCGCTGCTCAGGAGCTTCTGGTGACCGATAAGAGCCAGAGCCAGATCGCTGAGGATCACGGCGTGACGCCGTCGGCCGTTTCCAAGTGGAAAACTACGCTGGAAAAAGAAGGAATAGAGGGGCTCAAAAGCACGACCGATGAAGGGAACCAGGGACCAGATTCTCAACTCGATGACCAAGATCGAGAGCAACTCGTCGAGTTGCTCGAAGAGGGGGCACAAGCTCACGGCTGGGAAACCGATCTCTGGACCTCCAAGCGTGTTGCAACGCTGATTGAGCAGGAGTTTGACATCAATTACACGCCACGCCATTGCTCGCGGATTCTCCGCGAGCTTCAGTACCTCACAAAGCGTCTTCGGCCAACTGCCTCTGACGAGTGAGGTCACTGCTGAAACGGTAGTCGGACCTGGCGTTGACGCTCACTCATAGCCAGTGATACCACGAAACTGTCCGAGTCGGCGGCGGAAAGCCGCCGACACGACAGCGTTGCCACTGCTCAAAGACCCGTCTAGGCCTGTGATTACCGCTCGAACCGATCGTCAGGAGGGCGGTTCGCTGGAATCGACCGCCGAACTGAGAGCGCGTTCCACGCTGCGCGGGTGACCATGCGAATGAATTCTTCGAAGGGCCACCACCAGAGGCGACGCCCGCCCCGGCGGGGCGTCGCCACGTATTCCCAGTGGAGGTACCGCCAGACGTTCTGGACGAGCAGGCTAATCACTACGAACAGCAACCGCCGAGCCTGATCGGTCACTGTCGTGGAAATCAGCGATGACTCTGACAGGCGGTACGTCGCTTCGATCCCGAACCGCTTGCTGTAATGGCGACGAGCTTGTCGCGGTGTGTCGATGAACGGCGCGTCGACGGCGTAGCCGTGACGCGCCACCCCATGGTCGTCGTAGCGCCCCATTCTGTAGGTACAGTCGATCATGACAGGGAATTCGACGGTCCACTCGTGACCGTCGAATTCCGTCGTGAGGTCGTGTTCGCTCTCACGACTCCATCCCTCCGAGAGTTCCTGCTGGATCTCGGTTCCCCATGCGATGACCGGAACCACGTAGGCGCAGTTGTGCGCCTGCATCAGCGTGAGGCACTTCCCATCGTAGAATTCACTATCGACGTACAGCGCTTTGACTTCGAAGTCGAAGTTATCGACGAGCCCAAGAAACTCCGCGAGGACACTGCTGGCGGTGTCGCCGTCGGTGAGACGGCGCACCGCCAGCGTGTAGCGTTTGTTTCGGACCCGGGCGTAGAGTGTTGCGTACGCGTGAAACGCGGTTGTTCCGTCCTTCGCTTCGCTGTAGTAGAGACCGTCTGTTTCGTCTTCGTCACCGTAGTAGGGCCGCAGGTGGAGATCAACGACGATCTCCACCTGCTCGGGGAGTACATCGAGGGTGTACTCTTGGAGAAGCGTGTTGCCAACGGTTTTGACCGTCTCAAGGTCGAATTTCGTTCGGAGGTGATAGAGGATGTCTGTACTGGATGGGCTGTCTTTACTCCGGTCACAGAGCGTGGAGATCGAGGTCCCGTCGGCGGTCGCGCCGACGAGGACCTCGTAGATATCTTCGGGATCGATATCGGCGTTCTCAGCGAGACTCACACCAAATGCGCCAGTGAGCGCGTTGACGAGAAAGTTAAGGAGCTGGTCCTCGTGGATTTCACCGTCTGCTTGCTGCTGTTGTTTGGTCACACTTCAGCAAGCAGACCTCTCAACTAACAGGCTTTGTGAGGTACTGGGTCTGTTTCGGATGGATCATCATCAGCTGCTTCTGCATCTGAGATAATCTGCTGTGGTGTGAGCTCTTGCTTTACCCGCTTGATGATGCCCTCGGGCGTGGTCTGTTCTAAGGTCCGGTCGACGAAGAAGTACAGGACAGTGAAGGATACAATTGCGAGACCGAGCGCCAGGCTGGTTAGAAGTCTCAGAGTGAATGGAGAGACGTGAGTGAATGCGAGAAGACCGATTACGTCGATACCGATTGAGGCAACGAAGATACCGACAGTCTTCTTGTATCCTCCGTCAGATCTGAACAGGTTAGCTAATCGAGTGGAGTACCTAGAGGTGGAGAGCTGGATACCCAGGACGACAACTGAGAAAACGATGGCAAATATGGCTGCTTGGATTGACGCTAACGTGGCAAAGACTTGTTGCCCGTTCGATGAAAGGTCGTAGTGAGACAGTTCCGCTGCTACGATAGAGACTCCTGCTAGGACAGCGAAGATCGCTGGAACCGGCCAACGCAGTGGTTTACCCATCTCATTTGAGACGATGACACGACTTGTCTTATCTACCGGGGGTTGAGAGAGGTTGGCAGAATGTTTCTGACTTTCCTTTGACCACTTTACTGAACCATAATCTACTGGACGGTAAGCACGCCCTCTGTATTGACCGTAACTGGGTCAGAATAAATCACTCGCTAAGGCTTCGACAGAGACAAATCTCACTTGTTACGAATTGCTTTGAGGAACCACTCTCCCCGATCTATATTTCTATTATCCCATTCCCTACGCTGGATTCTGAATAGGTAATTCAGCTCGTGGACTATCCAAGTGACCCAAGAAAGGAGAACGAACACACCGAATAGTAGCTGTATTTTCGGATTCAATTGGTATGATTGGAGGAGGAAAAACAGTCCAGAAAACAGAAGCAGGCCGGAGTATCTCAGAGCGGTGATTTGTAGATGAAATAGAACCACTTTGATGTCGCTAAAGAGTTCCAGAATGAACGTTAGCATCAAGAAACCAGCACAGACCGTCAGGACTCCAATTGTAAGTTCCTGATAGTAGCTCATCTGGTTATCTTCCAGTATAAATTGAATCACCACTAACACGATGGCAAACAGGGCGACAGATTCTGATGCTGTTCTATCAACCACCGACATTGAATCCTCAGAGGAAGGAGCTTCGGTAGTTGATGCTGGATTGATCAGAATCTGAACAGCGGGCACGAATATAAAAGCACCAAGTAAAATGAGATATACCGATCCTATGGAAATCATCTAATTATTCACGGTGTTCAAAGCAGTAGTCGTGTTCCCGACCAATACGATTGTCACAGCCACTTGCCCTGCAAACCCCTTGGAGCATCCGTTTCTCATCATCTGACATTATTCTCGATGTAGGGGGCAGAAATCGTGTTCCCGGCCAATTTGATTGTCGCAACCGGGTTTTGAACAAGTCACATATCGCTTAATTGGCTCTCTATCGTCTCCACTCATACATCAAAGCTGTAAATCTCGATATATCAGTATTGCGGGTGTCAAAGTGAAATAGAAAGCTGAGAAGGTTACCAGATTTGTTCGACTACACACCTTCGAGTATCCGAATCCGAGTGGAGGTACTTCATCGTCGTGACGCTCTGAACCGGGAGTAGTCGCCAAACCAATCACTATCTAAGAGTTCCACAGATTCGCGGGTGTCTATGATTCAGAATTGCTTAGTGGGGCCAGCTGATTCCTCCTCGACCTGCTCGTACATCTCGTCCGGGAACGGGAGGCTGCCCCAGATCGAGTAGGGACATTGGTCCTGGCCGATACAGTAGCGCTGTAGATCGTCGTTATCGCAGTTCATCGGCAACGGGGTGTCGCCGTCGATCGTGTTCGAGAACTCGTAACGGACCTGGTACTCGGTTTCCTGCTCGTCGTACCACGGCCACCGAGAGAAGACGTCCTTGAGATCCGTGACGATTTCGTCGAGGCTGCTGTCCTGATACTGCGGCAGCCACATCACCATCCGCGCGAAGTTGTAGAGGTCCTTCCGGACGGGCTTCTTCTCGTGTAGCCGCTCCTCCATATTCGCCATACAGGGAAGTTCGAAGAGGTCCTCGATCTCCCGGACCTCGATCTGTTCGGCGCCGGTTCCGGCTCGCCCGATTCGGTACGTATTGACGCGCCCGTCGCGATCGATCGTGACGGCCGAGTGTGACTCGTGGTCGGCCAGCGTCTTCGCGAGACTGCTCGGACTCGAGATCCAGTCCGTTACAGAGGATTCCCACTCGTCCTCGGAGTCGTACGCCGTAACCGCTCGATAGAGCTCCTTCGCCGTGTGGAACTCACCCTTTTGCGCCACGTCATCGGGCGCGTCACTCAGGGCTCGTCGGAGGACGCGGATCGTCCGTTCCCCACGGTCCCAGTTCCGCCAGATGCGCTCGTGGTGGCCGGTCTCGAGGAAGCGGTCGATCCGCTCCGTGATCGCCGACTCGTTCGTGGTCAGCCACGTCAGCTGGTCGTCGGAGAGCCCGTCTTCTTGCACCCGCAGGAGCTTCTTGAACGCCCGCTCAGCGTAGTTCCGATACTTGCTGTCGAAATCACCGACCGGGACGTACAGCTTGTTGTCTTTCACTCGCGTCAGTATCTCCCCACTATCCTCACTCCCCGTCGACGCCTCGTCCTCCGCTCGAACGAGACATTTGCGTGACGCCGCCGCCATCGGGATTTCGAGGTACAGGCCCTCCCCGAACTCCGGCATCTCCGTGATACCCGTACAGACTCGACCCGGATGCGGGCCATCCTCACCGGGCTCCTTGCTGTACAGCACGTCGGCGATGTCCTGTTGGAGCGACCCATCGCCGTGGGCCTGAATGAGGGAGGCGAGATTGTTGACGTACAGCTCTCGGATGTCGTAGAGTACCTGGATGTTCCGGGGCGACGCGTGCTCGAACTTCGGGTGCTCTTTCACACAGATCGCACTCAGCGTCGCGAGCACAGCGAGCGTCCCCGGCTCGTCGACGAACGGCTCATCAGCGGCGTCGGCACGAACCTGCTCTTTGAACGCCGCCGTCCCGAACCGTTCGACGTCGTTCACGAGGTCCTCGGGTTGGTCCTCGCCGTCGACGACGTATCGGTTGTAGCCACGTGTAAACAGCTGGTTGATGCGGGTCTCGCCGTACTCCAGCGGGAGTGCCGCAACTCGATACGCCATGTCCTCGTCGTCGGTAGGCGTACTCGGGCTCATTCGTCGATCACCTCGGGTGTCGCCGACCGAACGTCGAATGCCGGGCTCTCGATGGGTTGAACGATGCTACAGACGTCGGCGTGGAGTGAGTAGGGCAGGCGGGCGACCCGCCGGCGGTCGGCCGTCACGACGGGGTCGATGGGGATGTCGTACGTCTCGAGGAGGAGGTCGTTCAACACTTCGCGACTCTGCTCGTCGTATCGGTGCGCCGGGTCGGTATCCAGCAGGTAGACGTGGACCCCCTGCCCGCTGTACACGACCATCGTCTCCTCGGCGTCGAAATCGTCCTCGAAGATATCCCTCAGCTCGAACCCGTACTCGATGGCGCGGTCGATGTCTTCGAAGGCGTACGGATACCCCTCGGGAGCGGCGTCGAGGATACCCGCAGTGTCGAGGAGCGCATCGTCGTCCTGATCATCGACGGCCGCCGACACCATCTCGTCAGCTCGGCCTCGAGCAATCTCTTTCGCGTCGATGTCGACGAGGAGGACCCAGGGTCGTTCCCAGTGATCCAGCGCGTAGTAGACGGCGTCGGGACGTGGGTCCGGTTGTTCCAGCACCTCCGGATCAGCAAGCGCGAACTTGCTCCGCCCCAGCGGGTCGTTGCGAGCGGGGTGTTGAATGAAGTCGACGACGTCCTCGAAGTCGTTGAAATCGGATGTCGTTCGGTCCCCCGACGGATCTGTCTGCCACGTATCCCGCCGGATGAAGTCCTTGGCCGGCACCTCGTCTTTGCGAACCGGGTGGGACTCTCGGAAGGCGATGGCGTACTGTTTCGGACCGGTCGCCGTGATGAATTCCGGCAGGTCGTCCAGATAGCGGGGGAACTCCTCGGCGTAGTAGGCGTAAATCTCCTCGCGGGTCGCCTGTCGCCAGGTCATTGGTTGAGTTCTTGGTCGAGATTTTTGAAGCCCCGAACGGTGGTCAGGCCCGCAGCATCGAAGTCGTCGACGGCGTCTCTGATGGTCGCGAACGACCGTGCCGCCCGCCCGCTGACCCGCTCGCCTATCCGATCGGCGTCGGCAAGGCTATCCAGGACGTCGAGCGCCGTCTCGCGATTGTTGAAGGCCCAGATTGCGTCGGCGTCCACCGCGCTGAGTTTGTCGTAATCCTCGACCGGGGCGTGCCGGTTGTTACTCGCGAGCTCTGCTTCTCCGGCCCAGACAAGCTCGCCGTCCTCGTCGAAGCCGGCCACGTCCAGTACCGTGCCGTCGTCGCTTTCGTAGTACGGCTCCACACGAACGACGTCGTCCTGCTGGTGGACCCACAGTTCGAGGAGTCGGACGCCAACCTTGTGTGGCGTTTTCTCGCCGAGATCGCCCGCTCCTGGTCCCGCCTTCAATTCTCTCCCCAGGAGGTCTCGACCGTCCGGGAGGACGGTGTAGTACTTGCGCCCGGCAGCGGAGTCCGCTTCCAGGAGATCCTGCTCTGTGAGCCGCTCCATATGGAGGTCGTCGTATTCGTCCCGAAGCTGGCTCATCCTGTCCAGTAGCGTGTACTCGTCGTCCTCTCTGTTCATCACGTCGAGAACCCGATTCAGGAACCGGACGTCGTCACGGCTGAGCCCGCGTTGGCGGAGTTCGTCATCGGGAACGGGTACGCTGCTTTCCTGGACGGGCGTTGCCCCGTTCTTCGGCTCCGCTGTTTGGTCACCAGCTGATTCCTCGTCCGCCTCGGTGGCCTGCCCGAACAGGGGGCTCATCGCTGCCTCGTCTGCATCTGGGTCGCTGTCCGTCTCGGTCGGCGTGGTCGACGTCGACGCATCTTCGGTCGTCGATTTGCTGATGAACGCGGATTGCGTCGGGTCCGTTCCTGAGTCGCCGTCGGTAGCCGAGCCCGTCGTCTCGGCCCCCGAACTCCCCCAGCCAGTCTCTTCCGGAGCAGTGCTCGACTCAGTCGGCTCTGTTAGCCCGTACTGGGCCTGTGTCCGCTCGACCATCCGTGGCCGGGACACGGACTCGAAATGGTCTTCCTGGGGTTCTGTGAGCGGCTGGTCGCTTTCTGGATGCCCCGCTGCAATCGGAAGCGGCTTCAACGAAAACGGCGGCGGACCAGTCTCCCCGAAGGACGGGCTCGGGAGCTGCGCAATCCACTCGCCGCTCGGAAGCGTGTTGATCCGGTTGCGGAGTTCGGTCGGGCTGAGGTCCTCGTGGGCAAGCGACTCCGCGAGGTCGCGCTCGATCGAGATGTTGCCGATGAGCTTCGTCTTGATGTTGTTCAGCACCTCGTCGTAGGCCCGCTCGTTCCGGTTCCGCACCTGTTCGGGGAACTGCATCACGAGTCCCATACTCAGCCCGAACGATCGGCCCTGCGGCAGTAGCTGCTCGGAGACGAGCTTTGTCGACGCGACCGGCGCCGCCTCCTCGATGATGAGGTTTGTGAGCTTCTCGTAGTCGGTCTGACCGTCGCGACGGCGCACCTGAACGGCGTCCCAGAGGTTGCTCAACAGCAGGAGTGTGATCGCTCGCTGTGCCTCCGGCCGAAGGTCGCCGAGGTCGAAGATGATGGTCGCGTCTTCATCGAGGAACTCGCGGAAGTCGAAGCGGTTGTCGACGTACTCGTCGGCGTCGTTCTGCTCGGGGACGTGGCTGAAGATCCGGCGGAGATGCGCGTCCTCTTTGAGCTTGTCGAGGCGGTTCCCGACGGCGTCCATCGACACCTGGAACTGGTGGTTGTCCTTCGCGAAGTGGCGCGTCAGTGATTCCTCGATGTTCTGGTTGTCCGCCGAGACCAGGGGAATCGTCTGGTCGCGCTGCATCCGGAGCGCGGCGGCGAAGAGGTCGTCCAGGCCGAACACGTCGCTCCCGTACTCCTCGTCGAACAGCGCCTTAATCAGGTAGCTGAGGATCTCGTTCGCGACGAACGCCTGCCCGTACTGCTCGCGGCCCATAATCATCCGGAGGATGTCGTGGAAGTGGTCGACCTTGTCCTGAATCGCGTCCTCGCGGTTCCGACCCGCCTCGAGCGCAGGCCGGATGTCGAAGAAGGAGAACGCGGGGATTGACTCTGGGACGCGGAAGTGGTAGACGTCGTCGAGGCCACTGAACCGCTCGTAGTGGCAGCGCAGGTAGTTCTCACACATTCCGTCCCCCTTCGGGTCGACGAGGACGACGGGGCCACCCGTCGTCTCGCGGAGCGAGAGCGCGTCGTTGATGATGGCCTTCGACTTCCCGCCACCAGTCGACGCGAACCGCCCGTAATGCGTCGGCAACAGGTCCGGCGGGATCCGAATGGGGTCCGGCCGTGGCTCACCATTCTCGTCGAGCGCGTAGCCGATGGCCATCCCGTCCTGGAACTGCTGGATCAGATCCGGATTGGGCCACGGGAGCGGGTTCCGACTCTGCTGTTCGGCCCTCGTACCCCGCGTTCCTTCGACGGTCAACTGTTCGGAGGAGGGGACGAGGACGAAGTTCGCGAGCTCCGTCCCACAGAGGACCAGCTCGGGGCGGGTCTTCCCCCGGCCCGTCGTCAACTCGCGATTGAGGAGGCGCTGGAGAGCGGCCCGTGCCTTCTTCCCCTTCGTTTTCTCACGGAAGCCGCTGTCCCGGAGGCGTTGCCCCTCGACCTCGTAGAACGGTCCATCAAGCGGGTCGAACACGGGGAGGAGCGAGTCCATCCGGCCATCGAGGTCGTCGCGGGTATCGTCGGTGGGGACGCCGACGGCCCGGATGTTGACCGTGAACGACCGTTTGGCGTTCTTCGCATCGATGTACTCGATCCGCTTCTCGACGGCCTCGCTGAGCTGCCGGTCGTCCTGGTCGCTCCGTTGCTCCTCGACCTCGAGCAACGACCCGACGACCTCCTGGAAGAACGTGTCGCGGCCGTCGACGAGGTCCTCTTTCCGTACCTCCGCGTCGGACTGCCAGCTGGCACGCCGTTGGAAAACCACCTGGAAGGCGGTCGGCGCCCTCGCCTCCATCAGATGGTCGATCAGCGACGCCAGCGCCGCGCCGGATTCGTCGACGGACGAGAGATCGCCGCTCGTTTCCTCTGTCGTGAACGGCGTCAGCAAGGTCATCCAGTCCTGCTTCCGCGACGCGGCGCCACACCACCGGACACCGAGCGGCGAGACAGCGTTTTGTGCCGGGCGAGCCAGAATCGTTCCCCCCGGTGTCATCGTCGGCTTCTCGATGGCCCGTCGCTCTTCGTTGTCGTCTGGAAGTGCATCGGGCGGCGCTAGTTCCAGGGCCGAGTCCCCGACAGTCACGTGATGATCGGGGACGCTCGTGGCTGCCGTACCGCCGTCGACAACGGGGTCTGCTTCGGCTGCCTCGGAGTCCATTGATTCCTCGTTGACGATATCGTACTGTTCTGTCGGGTCAAACTCGTACTGCAGCCGCCCGGCCTGGTAGTGGTCGACGAATTCCTGCGGTGTGAACTCGACTGGCTGAATGAGCCGGGCAGCGACGTCGACGTCGACGCGCTCGATGTCGAACGTGGCTGGATAGATGGAGCGGAGGCGTTTCTCAACCGTATCGAGGTGGGCGTCGGCCCCGTAGAAGAACTCCACCGGGTCGTCGGGGCCATCACTGATCGCGAGGAACTCGAATCGGAGTGGTGTCTCACTGTGGAGTGGGTTCAGCTTCGCCCCGAGGCCCGACGAGCCGGGCGTGGTCAGTTTGTGGAGGCTGTCGAGGACTCGGGGAATGCTCTCCGGGTCAAGTCGCTCTGATGTCGGCGTGACGCGCAGGTACTCAGCCATCGTTGGTCTCCTCCGTTGACCCGCCGTCTGGCTCAGCTTCGACGGCGTCTGATTCCTCGTTCAGTTCGCTCGTTTCGTTCGTTCCGTTCGTTGCTTGGTGTTCGAGCTCTTCCTGGAACTCCTGCATCTCGGTATCGACGGCGTCGTCGCCGGCGCCGGGCAGCGAGGACCGAACTTGGGAGGTCGGATCGAAGTCGATGACCTGCTTCTCCTTGGGCATCGCTTTGACCTGAATGCCGCGCCACTCGCCGTCGACGCCCACCAGCGCCTCGGAGAAGCCGGCGTCCTCGTTGCCCGGCACGGCGTCCTGGACGAACCGCATCTGCGCGTAGTTCAACCCGAACTCGTCGGCCCACTCCTCGTCCATCCCGTCGAGGCGGTGGAACTGCTTGACCGCACACTGATCCAGAATCGCCTCGCTTTCGGCGTGCTCGAAGAACTCGTCAACGGTCTGCGTGACCAGCCGGATCGAGAGGTCGTGGTGCCGGTGGTGGCGGAACACCGTCTCAAGAAACGCCAGGCTTGCGGCGTCCTGCATGATGTACCGCGCCTCGTCGATGTAGAACACGACCTCCTTCTCCGAGACTTTCGCCCGCTCGTACACCAGTGAGATAAGCAACTGCATCGTCAGCGCCGTGCTGCTGTCGACGCTGCCCTCCTGCTGGGCGAGGTCGAGGTAGATGACCTTCTCGTCACGGATGTCGAAGTCCGATTCTTGGCCCAGGTTGGCGTGGCGACCGTCGTCCTCGAAGGGGCGAAGCTGGTCGAGGAGCCACGTCGCGTCCTCCTTGATTTTCCCCGCCTCCTCGTCGGACCGGACGACGAATTCCTCAGGGTCGTTGACCATCTCCTCGAAGACGTCCATCATATCCTGAATCGTCGGGCTCGGGTTGCCATGCGTGGAGATGTCGTCGGTGATGCCGTTTCGCTTGTACGCCCGCTTGAGCCCGAGTTCCAGCGTCGTCCGGCGGTCGCCCAGCGAGATGCCGCGGAGCGCGAAGAAGTTCGTGAGGAAGCTCATCGCGTCATCGAGCTTCTCGTTGAACGGACTGGCGTCCTCACCCATCGCTCGCTGGACGTGCTCCGGCGTCTCGCGGATTTCCAAGGGGTTGAGGCCGAGCGTCCCACCGACGGTGATCCGTTTGGCGTCGAGCGCTTCCGAGACGCCGGCCCAGTTGTTCAGCGGTTCGAGGATGATGCCGATTCGGTCCTTGCTCTGCTCGATGGACCGGATGAAGTTCTGCTTGGAACTGAACGACTTCCCCGACCCCGTGTCGCCGACGGTGAACATCGCGTAGCCGTTATCCCGTGCGAACGGGTCGATGACGACCGGGCTCTGGTTGTCCTTGTGAATCCCGAACTCGACCCCGCCTTTCTCGAGGATCGTCGCGTTGTGCGGCGAGGACAGCAAGGCGCCGACGGCGCCGCCGAGCGCAATCGATGTCCGGCCGAATTCGTTGTCGCCGATGGGCGCGGCGGACTGGAGGGCGAGATCCTGCCGACAGATCGCCGTCTTCGGCGTGAGGTTCGCCGGGTCGTCACGGAGCGCACTTTTGACTTTCTGGACGGCGTCGCGGAGTTCCTCCTTCTCGTCGGCCCGAACGGTGATGAACATCCCTTGATCGAAGACGCTCGCACCGTTCTCGACAGCCCTGTACGTCGCTGCAGCCTCGTTGGCCCGTTCCTGTAGGTAGGCACTCCGCACGCTCTGTTCGAGGTCAGCGTCCACCTGAAGGTCGTCAGCGATATCCTGCAGTTCGTTCCGCGCCCGCTCTTGGTTCTTCGGCGTGATGTGGGCCGTCAGGTCGAACTGCACGTCCGTCATCTCGAAGAGCTCGGAGAGGTAGCCGTCGTTGGGGTAGTCCGGATAGTCAGCGATGTATAGCGTCGTCGTCCACTGCTCGCCGACCCGTGCTGCGCGCGTCTCCCACTCGATCGCCGCCGGCGCCGTCACCGTCTTGTGTGACTCGGCGATGTCGTCGAGGAGCTGGCGTTCGGCCGCGCCCTGTTCGATGGTCTCCTCGTCGAGCAGATCCGAGAACTCGACCTCTTCCTCGTCGTCTTCGGTGTACCAGTCCCAGAAGAGTTTCCCGCCGATGCCGACCAGTACCACGAGCAGGATGTAGAGGGCCGCACCTTCAGCTGAGGTCGGATTCGTGAGCCACTCTGTGAGCTGGCCGACGGCTCCGCTGCCCGTCTGGAGGACGAGGTTACGCATCGTAGTCATCCTCCCGGCGCGAGTGGCCGATGATGGGTTGTTCGCGAACGACGCTCTCTGTGTCCTCATAATCGTGTTCGCGGCCGTTCCAGAAGTCCATATTCAACACGAAGAGTTCGACCGTGCTGAGCCGGCGTGCGGACCACCCTGAGGCCTGCTGGATGAATTCCGAGCGCACGTCGTTGACCCGACTGTCGAGCTTCTCGAACATCTGTGCACGGCGCTCGACGTCGGTGAGGTCCTCGCGGCGGGTCACGAACGGGTTGAACAGGAACCCGATGACGGGGAACTGCGTCAGCTTCTCGGCCGGCGTCCCCTCGTCGCGGAAGCGGTCGTAGACCTCCAGCGGGGTGACCTCGACGCCGATGTAGTACCGCACCTGCTGGATACCCCGCTCGCGCATCTCCTTTGGCCGCGTCTCCCGATACTCCTCGAGGAGTTCCTGGAAGATCGGATTTTCTTTGACGTCCTCGTCGTTCAGGCGGTCTTCGATGTTCTCCGTGATCTGTTCGACCGGGAATGAGCGGGTCGTGGCGTGGAGTTTAAGTTTCGAGTCCAGTTCCTTGTTGGCGAACTCTTCGCCGGCGTCCTGGAGCTGTGCCCAGTCGTCGGACATCGCGAAGTCCATGTTGCCGGGGTCGATCTCGATGAACGCCTCCATCGTGCCGTCGGCGCGCTGGATCGCGCCAGCACCCGGCCACGCCCGCTCGATGTTCGTGAGGTCCTGGGTCCGCTCGTCGGGCTTGAACGGTGTGTAGTTCGCGAGCCCGCCCTCGTTGCGCTCTGTCTCGTTGGTACTACTGTCGGCTTCCTCCGGCGCGCTGAAGGTGATCTGGGGGCGCTTGACGTAGCGATAGACGTCTTTCGTCCACGTCCACGCGTTGAGGTGGTCGGGCGAGACGTAGACGATCGCAACGCCGAACCCGAAGCCACCTGCGACGAACGGCAGGGCGAGTGATTCGATGCCGGTGAGGCCAGCGATGAACAGGCCGACGATCGGGAAGGCGATCAGGACGCCGACGTCGCCTTCCTCGATGTTGAGGTAAGGTATGCGACTCTCCTCACCGAACTGGTCCATGATGCGCCGTGCGGCTGCGTCTTCGTCGAGCGACATCGTCAGTGGATCCCCCTATCAAATTCCATTCCGCGTTCCTCACCCGCTGTCTCCGACGTAGTACCACCAGGGTCGTTCTCGGTGCGTCGGTACGAGGGCGTACTATCTCCATCTGCTCCATGACCACCCCGAGCAGCAGCTTTCTGTGCGATAGCATGGCCGGCTGCGGCTTTCGGCCCCCACCGAGCAGCGGTCGTCGCGACGCCAGCGCCGCCGATGTAAGCCCCAGCGGCCACGCCGCCGATGAGGGCCGCTCCCTTCGTCGCACCGCCGAGAACCTTCGCCGTCAGCGGGGTCGCGTATTTGAACGTCTTCCACGTGACATAGAGCGCGACGAGAGGAAGTGAAGACGCGACGAGGTACTTGAGGAACGCTGTTCCCGGCGTCAACGTCCCTCCAGAGTAGAGTAGGTCGTATCCTTTGAGGACTATCGCCGCAGGCAGGGGTAGGATGGCCAATGGGACGAACCGTTTGCTGAACCCCATCGCGACACCAGAGAGGACAGGAATGTTGCCATAGGCGACGGCGAACGCGATGGGCATCCCGTACAGGTAGACGTAGAGGAGAATCTGCCGGATGTAGAACAGCGCTTCCAGTGCCCACATCGAAATTCCTCCGATAAGAGCAAAGAGGAGACCAAGACCGGGGTTGGTAATCGACCCCGTTATGAACTGTAACATAGCAGAGCCCAGCGAGGACAGCTCCGGCATCAGGGCAATCGTGAACCCATCAACAAGGTAGAGCGCGAGCGCCCCAATCCAGTACCAGGTAATAATCAGAAAGGCTCCGACCCAGGCAGTCTTCTTGGTCTTCCGAGCCTCGTACGCACTCCCGATATTGAAGATGCGGATGGTGTGTCGTCCCTGAACGCTCATCACAAGTAGCAGCAGAGAAATCAACATGATCTCGCCGCCGATGAGCCCTTCTTGGATTGCTGGCCAAGGGGCGTTACTTGGTTCTCCGAAAATGAACGTCCCGTCAGTCTGGGGAGTCGGAGTGCCAAACATCTCTTCGGTCAGCGTCTGATACCCCGACTGAAGCCCGTCCATGAACAGACCGATGAACCAATCGACGACGTCTTTGAAGCCCTCGAGAACGACGTCTATCAGGTCCACCATCGTTAGGCCTCCGTGATTGAAACCTCGCAGTCACTCATCTCCGTGGATCCGGAGTACTGTACATCAAAGGATTCCGACACCTGGTCGCCGCCAACCTGGGTTCGGACTGTGACAGTGAACTGGCCGCTGTTCCCGTCCGGGGAGCACCCCATTCCCTCCTCAGATTCGGACCCAAACGGGAACGAACCACTGAACAGGTCGGTAGTTTCTCCCGGCGAGATCACCACCTGCTCGGTTTCATACATCCCGCTACCTCGGGGATCTTCAACCGGGTTTGGAACATCACCGGAGAAAATTAACTCAACAACCGCTTCTGGTCCGCTTCCGGTGTTTTCGACGGTGACGTACGCTTCCCCGTTCTTTAGCCGATCCGTCTCGGTATCTCCGTAGACTTCGTCCCACGGCTTCTCAGGGTTATTCCGGTAAAGACCGACCTCTTGAATTCCAATTTCCGGCTGAATCAGTGAGGAACTCTCAGCTAGCGTTTCTTCACCGCTGAGAGCCACGACAGTATACTCTCCAGGCTCATAGGAAGTTCCGATCTCGAAAGAGACCTGTTGTGACCCAGCAGCGGTTTCTCGTTGACCGAACAGCTCCCCATTCGGCTGGACGAGGTTGATCTGGTCGACTCCCTCCTCTGAGGAGTATTCAACGACGAGTTCTGTCCCCTCTACAGTGACTTGCTGGATGACTCCTCCTTCATCAGACGGTGTTGAGTTCCCGCCACCTGGGGAATCGCCGTTGTTGAGGCATCCGGCCACGCTCACGAGAGCGGCGCCGGCAACTGTTCGGAGGGCGGTCCGTCTACTGAGGTGGGGATTGTCCTGAGTCATGGTTTCTGTCCGAAGATGTCTTCTGGGCCGAGCATCCGCAGGAGGCGCTTGCCAGCGTAGAACATCACGAAGAACGGCAGGAGCTGCCAGCCGACCTCGAATACCAGCGTAAACCAGCCGTCAATCGTCCCGAGTGGGTGCCAGCGGGCCGTCGCGGTATCGCTCACGTACGCAGGATCGTGACCGAGCCACGAGCCAGGGTGGTACCGAACCGTGTAGATGCCCGGTTCGTCGATGGTTACAATCGCCACCCCTGAGGCGTTGGTCTCGACGCTCTGATCCGCGACCGTGATGTACCCGTTTCGGGTAGTGCCGCGGATTGGATATTGACGGCTATCGTCGAGCGTGATCGGCACACCAGTTTGATTGTCCCGCAGTTCGACCCTGAGCGTCGCTTGGGACTGATTCTGTTGGATGACTTCAACAGTGAGATTGCTGCGGCGGAGCTGTCGCTCGGAGCCGGCGTCCGGCTCGACGATTGACGCATTCACGCCCCGGACGATTCCCGCAACGTGCAGCGCCTCTCGATCGACGTTCTCGGCTCGAACAGCGACGCCGTACGTCGTCGTATACGACTGGTTGACGATGTCGATATTGATGTTCTCACCGATGGTGCCGACCGGAGACGGGCGGTCAGTCCCCCAAGTCTCGATGAGTTTCGGCCCGTCTCGAACCGGCTCGGCACGCGGCCCGATCCGCGAGGGATAGGCATGGACGTACACCGGCATCGCATCCGACTGTACGGTCGCACTAGCAGTCCGATTCGACCGAACGAGCGTGTCCCAGCTGGTGTCCCGAGCGGTGTAGAACCGCCAGATGCCACGGACCCGTGCCTCACCGTCCTCCGTGAGCGTGTACCCCTGCCACGGCCGCGACTGGAAGATGGCCACGCCGGCGTCGCCGTTCGGATACTCGGCGTAGTAGGGGTACGCCGAGAGGTCGTAGATCTCGACGGCGATCGAATCGGAGACGTTCCGTGTTTCCGTCCGGTAGGTGACGTCGACGTCCGTCCGGTTACCCTGGTCGGTCCTGACGGTCTTCTTCAGCCTGACGCTAATCTCCACTTCCAGTGTGAGATTCGCACTCCAGTCGTCCTCGATCTGGTAGTTGAGGGCAGGCGTATGGGTCCCGTCACGCTCGGCGATGGTCTCACCGTTCTTCTTCAACCGGACTTCTTCGATCTCGTGTTCCGTGAGCGACCACGAGATAGTCGTGTTGCCGGAGGAGTCCCCTTTGGGTACGCGAACGCGGTAATCGACGAACCCGCGCATCGTCCCATTCGGCGCGATGTAGAGTGGGGTTTCACCGGACTCGAGGTGTCCACGAGTAGAGGGCTGGACCGCGAAGATCGTTGTGTGAGCATCTTCGATGAAGACGCCGTCCTCGAGGTCCGCGTGTGGCGGATGCACGGACGTATCTGGGCCGCCGGCGTCGAGGTCCTCGAAGTCGTTCCGCGTCCACGTCGCCGCGGTCGCGGGCGGCCGTTTGAACGTAACGTCCGTCCCGTTGGCGACCTGATGGACAGCGGAGCGATTCTCACCGTACTGCTGGCGGTACTCTTCTTGCGTGACGTAGTTGTCCGCATCACGTGTCCACAACGTTGCCGACTCATTCTCGGTGAGCCCGTTTCCCTCCGTGCCTGGTCGCGGCGGGTCAGCGGCGACGATACCCGTAACTATGCTCGTCGCGAGCAAGCCGGCCATGAGTACGGAGAGTTCTCGATGGGTCATAGACTTGCAACGGGGACTGTGGGGTGGTTACCAGGGGACGAGGTCGACGCATTGCGCCAGGGGGAGGCTCATCATCGACCCAGCGACAGTGTACATCGGGCCGAGGACGACAAGGACGACCGCGGACTTCATCGCAGAGCGCTTGTGCCGCTTGAGCCCTTTCTTTTGCTCAGGATTCAGGGTGAACATCTCGATCAGGGAGTCAGCTTGCCAGACGATGGCGAGGCCGACGATCCCCAGCGCGGTGGTCAGCTGGAAGAACCCCTCAATCATACTCGGGAGGTTGTCCGCGCTACAGACCGCGTTACTCTGTGCGGCGGCCGGCTGGACAGCGAACAGGCTCAGGAGGACGACAGTGAGCGCTGCCTGACGAGGGATTTTCCCGGTCAGCAGTGACTCGTTTTCAGTGCTACACTCAGGGTCGGAGGGAGTCTGGTCCTGTGACATAGCGAGCTAATCATCTGCGTCATCCCCAGCCGTTTGCTGGCTTTGCTGGGTTTCTACAAGCGACTGGAGATCAGCGAAGCGGTTGGTGTTTTCAGCGACTTCTTCGAGTGTGTAGCCCTGTTCGCGGGCCCGTTCGAGGAGGTCACGGAGTTCATCAGGGTTGACGCCACGAACGTCCATCTCCTCACGGAGGGCACGGCGATAGAGGGCGGAGGCGTTGATATGGCCGTTCCACATCAGGTACAGATCATCGATATCCTCGATGGTGACTGACCTCGTAATCATACATGCGGGTATGGGTAAGCACCGGCTGAGTGCCGGTACATGTTTGCTTAATATCCTGATGCTTAATAAATATTTTCTGGTAACTAATTGAGGATACAGCTAACCCAAACTATTAGCCATTCAATATCCGGTGCGCGCTCCACAGACGACGGCCAAATTCACCACAGACTACGAAAAAAGCACCTTCGGGTGACGACCCGCTATAAGATTAGAACCTACACCCCACGAAGCTGGACCGTCTTCATGTCGCTGGCTTTCGCACATCAGCGGCGTCTTCGAATAGTTCCATGACTCTCTGATTGAGCGATTATTGGTACTCGTCGAGACGTGGTGTATGCCCGTACAGGCGCACCAACTACGGTGACACCTCGTGGAAGGCATTCCATTAACAGCCTTCTACCAATTGGTCAACGTGGTCCTAAAAACTATACTCGCGGAGACAGCCTACTGTCCTCGGTCAATATAAAATAACTAACCCGATTGACCTGATCCTGTGGGTAGGTTCGGGTCTATCATTGAGATCTTTTTTGTGGGATCAATTCGTCGATGAAGGTGGTGAGAAGGTCGTCAGGCTCATATTCGAAATTATCCGCTGGTGGTTCCCAGAGTTCGACAGTAAACGCCGTCGCGTTTGTGGCATGTCCCTCAGTAGCTCTAACAATGAGAACTGCGCTTCGATAGATCACGACCGTCTTATCATCATCGACATCGAGATATTCGATTGCGGCTTCATCAAGTGCAACTCGGAGGTCTGCCGGTTCATCTAACGTACAGCGTTGTACCGGCTCGTCCTCACTTGTCATACTAACTACTACCAGACGTTTGTACAAGTACCTCTGGATATTATACCCGACTGGTGGGTGATTACACCACCTTGCAAGTGTTACTCATGCCCCTCTCGTTTACTGAATAAGGATTTGAGCGATTCAAGTTGATCTTCGCGGTCCTCAAGTTCAGTTTCGATGTCTGCGAGTTTGCGCTCGATTTCCTCACGCCGGTTCTGGTGTTGTTTAGCCCCGCGCTGAGTAGCTTTCAGGTCATCAAGGTCGGACTTGACCTCGTTAAGTTCCTGCATCAAGTCCTGCCGGCGTTCTCGGAGACGTTCAACAGTATCCTCAATCTTGCCGCGTTCGATCATCGAGCCACACGTACATAACGTGACTTCGCCGTCACCGTCAACAAGCAGTTCGTCAGTTGGTGAGCCGCTCGACTCAGACTGCTCGGCCACATCGAGCGTCTCGAGGACCCCATAGTCTTCTTTTGCCAGTCGTTTTTCGTTGTACTGGATTAGGCTCTGGAGATCCGATATCTGGGAGTTCAGCGTTTGACGCGTTTCTCGGAGCTGTTCGGTTTCGGTTTCGAGGTGTTGGTGATCACCCATCGGCGTCTCGGGCAGGTCTGCCAGTTCGGCTTCGAGATCACTACGCTCCTGTTTGAGTAACGTGATACTCTGAGTTTATGTCTCAACTTGGCTTCGCGTCGATTCAATCTCTGAGCGCGTTGTACAGAGTTTAACGAGATTCGCCCCTAACTAGCTCTGTTTCTGCTTCTATATCCCCTATATTTCGGCCCTATATCTTTATTTTTCTTTTTTCTGCTCAAATTCGTCTTTTAATCCTTTATATGGTTCTATACCTGTGGTTTGTATTGTTCAAATTCAGTTATTTCTGAGTGGTGACCATCTATATCGGATGATTTGTAATTAGTACTCTCTCTTTCTTCTGATACGGGAATTTTTTATATAGTCGATATCGACAGGTCGCATGATATTCTCGCGTAGGTCGTCAAGCGACAGACTGATGCGCTTCGTTTGCCTCGAGGAGGAACACGAAGAGTTTCGCACCTTCGGACTCGTAGAGGGAGCCGCCCCATCGAAGGTGATCAAATTAATTGCGCGGGTGAACGTCCGTTTGTAGATATCTCAATGGAAATTAAAAGAGTTGAAGCGAGTGCTGTGTTGAATAGCACCCCCTGAGCCACGGTGAAGCGACACCGATTTTGAAACCAACGGCATCAACCTCTAACGAGCCGACTGAAATTTTGAGTGTATAGACCAGCACCGCTATTCAACACGGTAGAAGCGAGATAACGAGTAAATCAGGATCTAAATCGCCGTATTGGGGACGTTTTGCTGGTTACTTAGCTAGTCCAAGACGCATCTACATTAGGCGATTTCCGATGTTACCTCGTCCAGTCGTTCTTCTGAAAAGACCGTCTCCTTCCAGTCTGAGACGAAGATGTCCTGCTTGGTCTGCTCGATCGCTTCTTGTGCCCCGTCTGAAAACGGAAAGTCGGTGAATCCGAAGACGATCCCGAGTTCGACTCTGAAGTGACCAAACAGGAAGTCTTTCGCTGCCTGCTCGGGGACGCCGATGTCGACCGCGTGCTCGTGGGCCTCACGGATAGCGTACAGACAGGACCCAAGGACCATTTCGACGAGTGCGGGCTCCAAGACGACCATCTGCTCCGTGGTGAGTTCGTGGGCCCGCCGTACCGGCGCATAGATGTCCCGGGCGAAAGCCTCTCCACGGTCGTAGTCTTCATTGGGGCCCTGATGGAGGGCACAGACAATGTCCTGTTCCTCGCGTCCTTGCCCTCCGAACCAGTCCGGGTTGTCGCCACTCAGGCTCGAATTTGCATCTACGATAGATGGGTGTGCTGGGTGTGTGATGAAGTATGAGATGTCCGCTCGCTCGTATAATTTCCCGGCGTATGCCGCCGCCGGGTCCAACAAAACGACCATGCTCCCGCGGTCCATCTGTGGGACCACGTCCTCCGAGACGGTTCCAATGAGGTCGTCGGGTACGGCCAACACGACGATATCTGCTCCGTCGAGGGCTTCGTTTTCGGGAGTTGCTGAAAGACCGCGCTCGGCGAGGCGCTCGCGGCCGCTGTCGCTTGGCTCCACGTACCGTACGTCGTACCGATCGTAGTCTTTCAGTTGGTCAGTGATCCGACATCCCATTTTGCCGCCGGCTCCAAAGAGTGCTACGCTGACAGTCATGACTCAGGCACTAGTCGACTTTACGATACACACCACAATAAATCCCCGGAAAATCGGCCCCTCAAAGTTTCAAACCCCCCTTCTCTTCGCGAGAGGCGATGGCGGTGGGAGCAACACTATTCTACTGTACATCGACTGTATGAGCCCCGGCCACCACGAGGTCCCTGGGGTAGTGTGTGGCACGTACTATCCGTATTCGAGCCGGCGACAACGTTTTGTGATAGAGGATCGCATTCCACATATGGCGACTGGCTCTAGCGAGAACCGAACTGTCCAAGCGACCGAGACGGCTTTCGACATCGTCGAGTTGCTCCAAGAGCAAGACGGAGCAAAGCTTCACGAAATCGCTACGGAACTTGACCTGGCGGACAGCACGGTGTATCACCATCTGAATACACTCATCGGCCGGCGATACGTCGTCCGAGAGGGTGATGTCTACTACCCGGGACTCGAGTTCCTCCAAGTTGGGGGACGAGCCAGAGAGCGGCGGCGGGCGTACCGCTTGTCAGAATCGTTCGTCCAATCGCTCGCGGAGGAGACAGGCGAACAAGTCCAGTTCATCGTCGAGGAGAACGGCTACGGATACCACGTTTACACCACAACCGGCGAACACGCGACGTCAATCGATACCCGTCCCGGGAAGCGGATCTACCTCCACGCGAACGCAACTGGGAAGGCGATTATGGCTTTCTATGAGCGGGAACGAGTCGAGGAGATCATCGACTCGGTGGGGCTTCCTGCACTCACCGAACACACAATCACAGACCGTGAGGAGCTGTTCGAAGAACTCGAAACGGTCCGCGAACGGGGCTATGCGTATAACTGGGAGGAACACGTAGAGGGCTACTGTGGCGTCGGAGTGCCAGTCCGGTTGGAGAGAGAAGTCTTGGGGGCACTTGCATTGGGCGGCCCCGTCGAGCGCGTCCGCAACGAGCAGTCCAGAGAGCGGTTGACACAGAGGGTCCGCGAGACGGTCAACGAAATGGAACTGGAACTGAAGTTCGACACGCCCTGACAGCCCGCCGACGTTTGATCGGTTACTGAGAAGAAACGTTATGTTCGCTTGGTCTGGTCGCGCTCGACACCACCGCGTTCGACGGCCCCAAAGTAGTCGAACTCGTCGTTTTCCGTGTGGACCTGTCCACCCTTGAGAGCGATCTCGAGGCCGTCAAAGGCTTCCTCGTCCGAGTACACACGACACAGCGGCCCTCCCGGAGCGACCGGCGCGACGGCCTCGAGAGCCTGAAGATTGAGCTGGGAGACGACGTGACTGCTGGTGTCGCCACCAGCGACACAGGCTCGATCAAGATCCGCGCGTTGGAGTACCTCGCGGAAGATGCGGCCCTGCTCACGCCCGAGATACGATTCGAGGCCTTCATCGATCCCGACCGCCTCGAACCGCTCTCGCGTCGCGTCTATCGCCGGGTCGTCTGGCCCTCGTGCCGAGTAGAGGACAACGCTTTCTCCGGCATCCAACGCGTCGAGAGCTGACTCCACCACTTCGTCGCGCGCTTCGGCTGCCTCGTCGGGGTCGACAAGCCGCTCGGTGTCGATAGAGACCAACTGGAAGCCGTGGTCACTCGCCCACTCAATCTGCGACGCCGTCTCTGCGGACGCGCTTCCAGACATGACGGCGATTCGATCTACCGGGTCTCGCTTGTCGAAGAACGACTCCGTCCGGTCTATCAGTCCGATCTCGTCCCAGTGACTGACGAGTGCGTGGTGCTCCAGTCCCGAAGAGCCGACAGCGAACAGTTGCCCCTGTGCATCGGTCGCCCGGTCCCACAGGAGATGCCCGATCCTGGCCAGATGGTCGCTATCCAGTGCATCGAGCACGACGATTTCGTCGTCTACCGCGGTCTCATCCACCGCCGACGCGAGGTCGGTGTATGATTCAAGGAACCGACGGTCAACGCCCCCGATCGGGCGGTCAGTCTGTTCCCCGAGATGCCGGCGGAGGTCACTCTCTCGCATCGGGGTGACCGGGTGATCTCGCATTGTCGGGTGACGGTCGATACGGTACATTTCTCCGCCTTGTTCCGCAAACAGGTTAGAGAATGCGACGAAGCGGCCGTGTGGGACTTCAGTTCCCTGTGAAACTGGGACGAACGGCGAATCGAAGACCTCCTGTGCAACGTCGATCGCGGTCCCGATACTCCCGACCTCAGGTGAGGAGTCGAAGGTTGAGCAGACCTTGTAATGGACGATCGGCGCGTCCAGATCTGCGAACCGTTCGAAAATGGATGGAAGCTCGGCCGTCATCTCCTCAGGAGTCATCGATCGACTTACGCCAGCGACGCCGACGGCGTCGAGATCGTCGAACCGCTCTAACTCGGCGGGGGTCGGGGGTTCCATGAAGAGTACCGCCCGGACGCCGTTGTCCGCGAGGCCCTCGAGGGCATCAGTTGATCCGGTGAAGTCGTCTCCGTAGAACGCCAGTAGTAGCTCTGTGTCTGTCATGGGTTCGGGTGGTGATTGATAGTTAGTATCATTTGTTTTCGTAGTGTTCGATGGCTGTTCGTAACTCCTCGTGTGTCTCTGCGTATTCTTCAAGCGGTACTCCCTGCATCGCCGCCTCCCAGGCCTGTTTGAGATGTGTGACACCGGCTCCCGGTCCGTCGGGATGACCGAGGATTCCGCCCCCGGCGAGGTACATGAGATCCGCGTTCCCGAGGACCTCGTACGTGTCTTGCACCTGGTCGGCCCACTGGCCCGAAGAGAAGACGGGCATCACCGGCTTTTGGCTGGCGATTGGTGTCTGGCACTCAGTTGCAGAGGCGATTACCGACTCGTCGGACTCGTAAAACTTACTCCGGATTCCACTCACGTGGAGGTGGTCAACGCCGGCGAGTCGCCAGAACTTCTGCCAAGCCTCGTAGCTGAACCCGAGCAGTGGACAGCGGGACAGCGCGCCCCAACCGTTCCGGTGTCCGTGGATCGGCAGGTCAGACTCCTCGCGGAGTCGCTTGACCCCGGCCAGTCCAACGCTCTGGAGGCTGACCATTAGACAGTTGCCGCCAGCGTCTTTCACCGCGTCGTGGCGACGCAGCATTTCGTCGACATCGCCGGTGACGTTACAGGCATACATCACCGTCTCGCCGGTCTCCGCTTCGTGGCGATTGATGACGTCCATCACTGCTTCAACGCGTTCCTCGACGGGAGAGTAGGGCGGCCCGGCGATGAGCTCATCGTCCTTGATGAAGTCGACACCGGCGTCGACCACGGTCTCGACTATTTTAGCCGTCTCATCGGGCGAGAGCCCGACACTCGGTTTGATGATCGTTCCTATAATCGGCCTATCTTTGATGCCGACGACCTCCCGTGTGCCCTCGATGCCGAACTGCGGGCCAGGCTGTGCCGCAGCGAATGACTCGGGAATCGAGAGGTCGATCAGCCGAACGCCCGAAAGCTCCTTCAGGACGAACAGGTTCCCCGCGACCATCGTCATGAGGTTCGGGAGTGATGTGCCGATGTTCTCCATTGGGTAGGACAACTGAGCCGTTGCTCGGGTGTACGAACCAGCGTCGCTGGAGTTGTCTGGAGTTTCGGCCCCAGGGAGGCTGGGCTCATCGACCGTCGCCCGCACTGTCACGTCTTCGACTCTGGCGCCATGGCGCTCGGTGAGGTCGTCCGTCTCGGTGGAGACATCGACGAAGGTCCCAGACGACTGCTCGTTGGCAATCGCTTCAGCCGCGTCGCTGGGAGCGTGTGGCGTCTCGATCAGGTACGTCGCTTGTATCCGTGGCATTGGTATGTTAATCCGCTTGTCCGGCTCCATTGTGGGCTGCATTTAGTGTCCGTCGAGGCTACGGTCATCCGTGTCACTTCTTCCCACGAACCCGATCGACGAAGTCTGAACAACTGTCTCCGGGCGAGATCCCGAGGTCTGCAGCGATATCGTTGACATGGCTGAGAATACCGTCTTCCAGCGCTGACGTGGAGTCGCCGATCTGTGCTGACTCGACGTCGACCGTGGCCGCAGGGATCCCGCGCTCGTTCATCGTTTCGATCCGACCGATGCCAGCATCGTCTTTCCCGACGCCCGCATCGAAGAGAGTAATTCCCGCAACGTCGGCCTGAATGTAGGAGTCGATCTCGCCGGCCAGGCGCTCGCCGTGGCTGCCCGTGACAGTGATCGCCCCCTCGTGCTCGTCGTTGATCAGGCCGATAGAGTCGAGTGTCCAGACGGGCGTGTCGCCGTCTCGAACCTTTTTTTGGGTCATCTCGTTCCCAACGTCCTCCCGAACTGGATCGCGTTCCGCGTCGGACATAGCCGCTGCGCACTCAACAGCGGACTGACCGACCTCGCAGCCACAGTCCGCCGCTGCGTCGTTAACGTGACTCACCACACCGCCTTCGACCATACTCAGGCCGTCGCCGATACGGGCGCTCTCATTGTTGACCGTCGCTGTCGGGAGTCCCAGATCGTCCAAGTATGGCAGTGACTGGATCCCGGCCTCGTTTTTACCGACGCCCGCGTCGTTGAATATGATTCCCCGCAGTCCTAATTGCGCGGCGTATCGTCCAGACGAGATACCGCCGTGACTGCCAGCGACGACAACTGCACCCTCGGAATCATCGGGTTGTGTGATACTATCGACTACTCTAATATCTCTGGGCATGACAGTGATTACCTCGACTACCTATTATATAATACTTTTGTTTCCCGGCAAAACCTATTTACCACCGTCGTGAGAGAGTATCAGTGTGTTCGAGCGAATACATCACATAGCGATACTTGCAGGTGGTATTGACGCCGATCTTGACGAGTATACTGCCGTCTACGAAGAGCACTTCGAGATGGAACGGTCCGAAATGGTCTATTTCGAAGAGGACAACTGCGAGGTAGCGCTCTACTCCGTCGGTGGGACGATCATCGAGTTTACCTCACCGACTGGTCCGAGTGGCTGGCACTACGAGCACCTCCAGGAACACGGTCCGGGGTTCTTCCACATCGCCTTCGAAGTAGACGACATCGAGCGCCGTCGGCAACAACTCGAGGAGCTTGGGTACAATTTCCTCGACGAAATCAGAGACGGAATCGACTGGAAAATCACGACACTCGATTATCACGACACGCCGCTGCCGATGCAGATCGTCGAAGACTCTCGCCGGATCGAAGATCGACAGTAGCTGTGATCGGGCGCTTTCTCTAGGCGAACGGGTTTCCGATTCCCACGACTGCAACTGGACTACCGTGTCCTAACCTCCTGTTTTCCGACATCCCGTATTCCGTCTTCGACTCCGCTCTGGATATCAAATTACGACTGAGCACGTCGACACAGTTACGGCAGTTGTCCACGCTATCTGTCCTCTACTCACCTCTGTGTTGTCAGTAGCCACCGCCCAGCGTCGTCGTGACGCCGCCGTCGACAGTCAGTGCCTCGCCACTGATGAAGCTAGCAAGCGGACTGACGAGGTACAGGACGGTATTGGCCACGTCTTGGGGCTGCCCGATCCGTCCGAGGGGTGTCTTCTGTCTGTGCTCCTCCTCGGACTCGTTGTCGATCAGGTCAAGGTCTTCGTCAGTCATGCTCGTCTTGATCATGCTCGGGTGGACAGAGTTCACACGAATGTCTGATCCGCCGAGTCGATCCGCAAGAGCCCGAGTCATTGACTCAACAGCACCCTTGGATGTCGTGTATCGCACCCCGTCCCCACGACCGATGAAGGAGGTGACGCTGGACATGTTGACGATCGTCCCGTTCCGGTCCGCATCGATCATACTTTTCGCAGCTTCCTGGGATCCAAAGAAGACACCCTTCACGTTGATGTCCATAATCCGGTCGAACTCTTCCTCCGTCGTCTCTAGGAAGTCGTCGCTCTGGGTGATGCCGGCATTATTGACCATGATGGAGACGCCGCCCAGGTCATCGGCCGTTGAGACTGCCTTCTGGAGGTCTTCGATACTTGCAACGTTGCATTCGACGTATTCGGCCTCCTGATGGTACTCGTCCCTGATTTTCTCGTGCGTTGGAGTCCCTCCCTCACGAGGGTCGGGCTGCAGATCAGCAACAACGACGTTCGCACCGTATTCGGCGAGTGTGAGACTGATTGCGCGCCCGTTACCGCTGGCGCCACCCGTTACTATCGCTACGTCATCCGCTAACCAATCGGTCATACTTACACCCAGAAATTTCTGAGCCACCTATATAATAGTACCGGCGAAGCGTCCGGCGTGATACATGATTGTCGAACGACGCAACTCCGGGCACGGTCTCGAAGACAACGGAGCTCACCAGTGAGAAACGTTTTATCGCTGGTAACGCTACTTCCGAGCATGGCAGACAGCCAGCAGCGGTTCCTCGACCAAGACGAATCATCAACGGGTACGTGGATCTCGATCGGTCATCCGGCGGTCGCCGAGATCTGTTCGCAAGGGTATGACTTCGTCGTCATCGACTTGGAGCACACGGCGATGAGTCTCGAAACGCTCGAAAACATGCTCCGGGCGGTTGACAGAGATGTGGCGCCCATCGTGCGGGTCCCGACCAACGATCCAGTCTGGATCAAGCGCGTCCTCGATCTGGGCGTCGCCGGCCTCATGATTCCGAGAGTCGAAACCCGTGAACAGGCAGAACAGGCTGTCGAGGCGATGCAGTACCCGCCAAACGGTGATCGGGGTGTAGCGCCCGCACGGGCCTCCGACTACGGCCGGACGTTCGGCGAGTATTACAAACACGCCGATGACGAGCTCACGACGATCCTGCAAATCGAGACCGAACTCGGTGCGTCGAACGCCGCCGAAATCGTCTCCGTCGACGGTGTTGACGCGGTGATCGTGGGACACGGAGATCTGTCTGCGTCGCTCGACGTGTTCGGCCAGTGGGAAAGCGAGACGTTCGAATCCACCCTAAATTCGATCGTGACGACAGTGCATGACGCTGGAAAGCAGGTCGGCATGTTGGCCACAGATGAGGAGAGCATCGAGCGGTGGACCGGCGCTGGTATCGACTTCCTGATCGCGGGGGCAGACATCGCCTATCTCGCGGAGGGGAGCGATTTGGCACGCGAGAAACACGAGACACTCACCGAAGAGTAGCACATCGGACAACTGGACTGTTTTTGACGCCGCGACGGACCATCGAACACTAATTATACGACGTAGGCTGGAGAAAATCGGGCTACGCGAGCCCGAAGTATCGGGGGACAGAGAGGACTATCGAGGGGAAGACGACGAGGAGTACCAGTGCAACTAACAAGGGAATGTAATAGGGAATGATTCCCTGGATGATCTCCTCGATTTCCAGATCGGTCACCCGTTCGAGCGCAAACAAGACGACACCGAAGGGCGGCGAGATCAATCCGATCATCAGTGCGACCATCATCACGATGCCGAAGTGAATCGGATCGATGCCGATCTGGGGCAGCACCGGCGCGACAATCGGCACGACGATCAGGATGATAGCGATCGTCTCCATGAAGGTGCCGAGGATGAGGAAGAAGAGGGAGAACAAGAGTAGGATGAATGTTGGGTCGGTCGACAGGGTTAGCAGGCCCTCGGTGAGAATTGACGGCAGCCCCGAGATGGTGAGCACAAAGCCATAGACGTTCGCGAAGGCAATGATGAGCGTCAGTACTGCAGTGTCCTCGAACGTATCTCCAAGGATCGACCGGAACGTGCCCCAATCAAGGTTCCGATAGAACAAGACACCGAGGAGTATTGCGTAGATCCCAGCGACGGCGGCCGCTTCGGTTGGGGTGAATATGCCCAGAGCGATACCGCCGATAATAATCGCTGGCGCAACCAGACCGGGGATTGCTCTGACGCTAGATTCAGCAAGCTTGCGGAGGTTGAAGGGGCTCATGTCCGCCCTGCCGCTCCTGAGCGCCCCGACAGTGATGAACACCATCAGGCCAAGTCCCATCAGTAACCCGGGGAGAATTCCGCCCAGGAAGAGGGCTCCGATCGACACCTGCGCTGTCACGCCGTAGACGATTATGGGAATGCTCGGTGGGATGATCGGACCGATAGTCGAGGACGCACCAGTGATCCCCGCCGCAGTCGGACCGTCGTACCCGCGACTCGTCATCGCCTCGTACTCGATGGAGCCCAGGCCGGCGGCGTCGGCCACCGCCGCGCCACTCATCCCTGAGAAGATGATACTGACCACGACGTTCACGTGTCCGAGACCGCCTGGCAACGGCCGCACGAGCGCCTCGGCGAAATCGAAGATGTCGTCGGTCAGCCCGATGTTGTTCATCATCCGTCCCGCAAAGAGGAAAAACGGAATCGCAAGCAGCGTGAAGCTGTTCAGCGAGCCGAACATTCGGTTGGCGAACGTCTCGACAGTCCAGGATGGACCGAGGCCCGACAGCATCACCAACACCGACACGAGTCCCAGCGCGAACGCCACGTGGACGCCGATCAGATAGAAGACCAGCAGCGGTATCACGAACAGTAGTATCAACAGGACCGGTTCGGGAATCATCGTTCCTCCCGGTCATGTTCTTCTGTGGTCTCCTCGACATCTCCCACGGGATGGTCTTTGGCGCCGGGTTCCGAGAGGCCAGGAACCCACATTGTCACCATCTTTTCGACGATGAACACGATACAGAGCGCGAACGCGATTGCCAGGTAGATCATCAGGTACCCGACCCGCAGCCAGCCGACCGTGGGAAGCGACTGAACGAGCGTCTGCTCAATGACGCTCACGGCGGACCAGATACCGATGCCACACATCGCGATGACTAGGAGATTAGAGAACGTTGTGAGGTACTTCTGGAGCGAGTCTGTCAGCATCCGCAGTAGCGGCCGAATCGAGATATGGCTGCCGCGGCGCATCGCGTAGGGGATACCGGTCAGAGTCATTATCACTAGTAGGTACCGAGCGATTTCAGTCGTCCAGACGGCCCCGTAGTCGGTCGGGAGAACGCGCATGATGATCTGGAAAGCGACGACGACGCCCATCGCACCGAGGACGAGTTGCCCCAGGCTTCCCAGGGCATTCTCCAGCCGCTGCATGAGCGTTCTGATTGCCGAATCGGGGGTTTGTTCGGTCATACCCGTAGTATTGTTACGACCATTGTCAGGCTAACGATTGGACATCCTCGAGGCTCGGCTTCCACCGATTAGCGAAGAACTCCTCCAACTGCGGTTGTGCGGCGCTTCGGAACGCATCCTGATCCACGTCTTCGCTGGAGACGACGGTAACGTCGTGTTCTTCCTGAACCATGGTAAGCAGTTCCTCCGCGGCGCTTCGGGTCTCCTCGTTCGCCCACTGGATTGCCTCGTCGAGGGACTCCTGCATCGCCTGCTGTTCCGACTCGTCGAGACCCTGCCACGTATCCTCATTGAGCACCCAGTTCTGGGTCTGGAGGAGGTGGTCTGTCTGCGAGAAGTGCGATTGGACCTCAAAGAGACTCGAATCGACGAATTGCGCTATCGGCCCTTCCGACGCGTCCACGACGCCGGTCTGGAGAGCCTGGTACAGTTCGTCGTACGGCACTGGGGTCGCTTGCGCACCGATTTCTTCCCAGCTCTGGACCCACGTTTCGAACTCCGGAAGCCGCATCTTGACGCCTTCGATATCTGCGGGAGCAGCCACCGCCTTGTTCGCAGTCGTCCCACGGAGCCCGCGGAACGCCGCCCCGAGGATTCGCTGGTTAGCCTGCTCTATCAGTTGGCTGTTGAACCCATCTTCGCCGTAGACGTATTCGTCCATGAGCGCTTGGAAGTGCTCCCATCCCTCCGCCACGAACGGAGCTTCCAGGAACCCGTATTCGCGGCCGTACGACGACGTGAGTGCGGTCATCGCCACGCCATGCCCGGCGATACTCCCAGAGGAGGTGGCACTCATATGGTCTTCTTCGCCACCGATACTCACGTAATTGAGTGCCAGGCTGCCGTCCGTTTGCTCCTTCAGATTGTCGCTCCACCGATTGAGCAACTGCACCTGTGGGTGCTCCTGACCGAACGTCGCAGCGATATCGAGTGTCTCCGCTGCGGAGTCACCGCCCGATTGACCATTCGTATCGTTCTGGCCATCAGTAGCTGCACCGCCATCAGATGAGCCGCTACAGCCCGCAAGGGAGCCAACTCCGATGGTTGCTATACCTCCAACTGCCTTCAGGACTGACCGCCGATTGCTGTGAGACATTCTGCAATATAGACCGTTACGTTCATTGTATTTATACCTTTGGTGGCAAGGCAGTCTCAACCGGTCGAGGGACAAATGATATTACAGTGGACCCTCAAGTGAGAGTATGGTTATCGTAGCAGCAGTCGATAGCTCAGAGCGTTCGTCCTACGTACTGGATCAAGCAGCGACCCTGGCGAAGCGCTTCGACGAACCCGTTCACGCGATCCATGTCATGACGCGTTCGGAGGCAATCAATGCAGAGACATCGAGTATCACCTCAGACGACGCTATCGAAATCGAGGAATTACGTGCGACAGCCGCGCAAGTCGCATCGGATGCCCTCGAAGACCAACCAGATGACGTCGAAACCGAAGCTGTCGGCCGTATCGGTGATCCGGCCACTGAAATCGTGGAGTACGCAAATGAACACGACACCCAATACATCGTTGTCAGTCCGCGCCGACGGTCCCAGACTGGGAAAATCATCTTCGGGAGCGTCGCACAGTCGATCCTTCTTGATGCGACCTGCCCAGTCGTGTCCGTGACCGACGAATCGAGTCGGTAGGCCACACAACGAGTATCGTTTGATTGGATTGAAATAACGCCGTTTCCAAGAACCAAACAGTATCATACAGCGGTGGAAACCACCACTCAGTTAATCGGTAGGAACTCTTCGTCCCACTCTCGAATGTTTGAATCACTGTATCGCAGAGACTGCACAATCGAGCGAGAGTTCTCAATGATAAATGAGATAGCGTTTGCAGCGCCTTCCTCAACGAAGTACTGCGAGACACGCGCTCATTCCAACGGGTAATAGCTACCTTGTCCGGCGAACAATCGCCAGAAGCCGTTTCGCGTATCGTGAATATTCCCTATCCATATTCTTATCGTCTGACCGGTGTTTCGGAAATAATGTCCATACGTCATTATACGAACGTCGACTTTCAGGAGAGAGAATATCCATGATAAAATATGTAGCTGATTCGCCCCTCTTTCACGTCTCGCTAGATCATCTACACTCACAGCGGGCTGAACTAACTTCGCTGATGACCTATCGAAGAGGACGGAGACCGCTCGTTTTCGACCATTTCGAATTCTGGTCCTCCTGTGAATAATAATCGTACGGCCGTTATACAATGTGGATTGGTAACAATGATATAACCTGGAGCGACACCTGTTCTAACTCCGCACAACAGTCATTACGAGTTGCGTCTCTATAGTCACAACTATAACAACAGTACGCATGTTATTTATGAAGACTAGCGATACGCTAAAGCGGGCGGTCGATACTCATTGAAATGAGTACATTCGTTTCTGTTAGCCTTCGATGAGCCAATGTACCGTCCCAGCACTGCCTTTTTGGCATTCTCATCCCGCCAGTATCAGCCAAGAACCAAAACTAGTTCTCTCCATCTATTATGGGTTCTTTTTTACTAATATAGGGGGTAGAGCCATTCATCTAGACAGTTTGAAATATAGCTAGTTTGGCATTGTTTCTCTCTTAATGTCAGTAGTTGATACTCTGATCGTCTCTTGTCTGAAGCCTGATACAGTCATATATCGTTGCAGTGCAGCTGAAGCCATGACATGATGACAGCGAACACCCTGATCATGACTAACGTGCTTCTCAAGTCGTTTTCGCAGAGACGCATCACTCAAGACAACAGTTGCACCGAATGAACCGGAATCCGCAGACTTCGTTATTCGCGGAGATGACTATCCCAGCAGGTCCGAGCGATCAGTGTTGCTCACCAGCTACCACGAGTCAACTCACCGGAATCTGTGATCTGTGGCCAGTCAGATGGCGATCTTGTCGAGTTACTAAGATTTAAATAACTGTAACATGAGCTTAATGTATGTCTGCTATCCCAACGAGAACGCTGACAAATGGCGATCAGATTCCGGTAATTGGCGCTGGCACGTGGGATCTATCCGGCGAAACAGTAAAGCAGTCAGTCCGCTGTGCTCTGGAGACTGGATATACCCACGTAGACACAGCTGAAGGGTACAAGAACGAAGCCGAAATTGGTGAGATACTCGCAGAGTACGACCGTGATGAAATATTTATCACATCAAAGGTCCTCCCGAAACACCTCAATTACGGGTCAGTCTTTGAGGCGTGTCGAGACTCTATTCGAAAACTCGACGTTGAGTACCTCGATCTCTACCTCATCCACTGGCCAAACCCAACTATCTCAATTCGGGAGACTTGGAGCGCATTGGAACAACTCGTCGAACAAGGATACGTGAAAAATATCGGTGTGTCTAATTTCTCAGGGTATCAACTATCAGCATTACAACATATTGCTGACATCCCTGTCGCGGTAAACCAGATCGAATATAATCCCCTCTACGCCCGATCCGAACTACTCGAGTACTGTCACACTACGGATGTCGTCGTTGAGGCCGCTGCCCCGTTCGGCAGGGGGAAAGTTTTCGATCATCAAACCGTTCGAGAAATCGCTGAGAAACACAATAGGTCTCCCGCACAGGTCGCACTCCGGTGGGCAATAGAAAATGATATCGTCGTTCTCCCGAAATCCAGGTCGCCGGATCACATCCGGTCGAATTTCAACCTGTTCGATTGGGAACTCGACACAACAGACCATGAGAAGATTGACGGAATCGAGGTGTCTGATCCTGCTTACGATTCTGTTGACCGGGATTGGACGAGAGATACGTATGGGATTCCGAAATAAGTTATCAGATATGGCTCTGGATCTTATCTCATGACGGAACTCTCACTGGCTTGAGACCGCCGTCTTTATTCGACTCACTGAATCGGTTGATCTGCTCTCATTCTTTTCACTCCAGAAAGAGCGTGTCGTACAATAGTTCTCACCCGGAATATTTCGTGTATTCCCACCTAGAAAGAAGCTAAAATCTAGTGTCCCTCTGTATCACACGTTAGATGGGCTCGTCAGAATCACGGTGTAGAGGGTATGAGATACATTCTATGACATGCTGCAAGAAATAGAGTCAGCAATCAGGGATAGGAACTACCGATATTTAGTGGACGTACTATTGGCACTGTCGAGTTAGAAGCCGAGATTCATTGGTTAGAACGCGGTGACCAAGCTAAGATCCAAGAGACGGATGATTACTAACTTTCTTTTGGACTCGATGGTACCGAGTATATCGGCTTAGACCTGAGATTCCTCGAGAACTCGGCGTTTGAATTAGTGGTGGACCCATCTAGCCATTCAAATCCGGTGGCCCGATATCCTAGAATCAGATTAACCTAGTCCCTCATCGATCAATTTCGTTGAGTGCTTCTGTTGCCACATCTCCAAGTTCGCCGGCCTCGATATGCGAATATCGTTCACGAACCATCTCCTCCGAATTGTCCAGATACCGGGCGGCGACGGTATATCCGAATGCCCGAACGAGAACTTCACCCATCCCACGCCGGCCGCCGTGGGGCGCCAGATAGTCGTGTTTCGGATGGTCGATGTCGATCTCTGCGGCCTCCGAGAGCCGTTGGAGAATCGACCGTGCGCCGTCTGTCGTGATCGACGGCGGCCGAATGTCCTTATCGAGCGCCAGCAGTAGGTCGCGAGCGTATCCTTCACGACGTTCAGTAATTGCTTCTGGGCATTTCCCTTGGTCGGCGAACTCTTCCTGAACGAGCCCTGCGAGCGTCCGTTGGTCGAACGTCGAAAACACGGGCCAGCGCTCCGTCGGTGGGTCCATCAGCTGGCGATAGCTTCGCAGCGGAGAAATCACCGGGTCGGGGAGACTCGCAGCGTCCCATTGCTGTTTCTTCCGGTAGACGTCCATACTCCCGTCGTCAAGGGAGAGATCCTCCCAGCGGACGCCACGCCGTCGCGGGTCGTTCGGATCCTGAAGTAGTTCCCCAACGCGGACAGCTGTGTACGCAAGGACGAACACCAGAGCCCGGTCACGAGCCGACTTTAATGCGGCGTAGCGTGCTCGCTCCTTGTCGAAAGAGGCAGTATCCTCCGAGAGTGTCGTGTACGCCTCGATGGCCTCGCAAGCCTGTTCGTCGACGTGGCGGGTGAGGGCGTGGCGCTGTTCGGACGTCCAGGCCTGCTGGTCACCGGGCTTGCGGCCGTCGTCCTCCGGTAGCGGCGCCATCGCACTCGCCCGCTGGGCGTAATGCGCTTCGAGATACCCCTCGTTGACACACCAGCCACACCACGCAGAGATATAGCGGTAATAGGTTTGTACCGTGTTCTGCTTGAGTCCCCGATCTCCACCGAGATGCCGGGCGTACTCCCGGAAGACGCGTTCGTCGAGATCGTCGAAGGTCGGCTCGCGGTCAAGGTGGTCGGGGACAATCCCAGTCCAGTCGTCGTCGCCGCGGTCGCCAGCGGCCCACCTGGCGAACCGCTCGAGTTCGCGTGCAGCGTTGCGTCGATAGTTTCCGCCGTCGCCACCGCGGCCTTTTCCCTTGTCCTGGAGGTAGCGATCGAAGCTGTCGTCGAGCGGCGTCGAAAGCGCTCGGTCAGGCATTCACCTGCCCTCCACCGTCCTGCGAGCGCGGTCTCGGTACCTCTACCCTGGGGGAAGCGCCGTCGTGAGTCGGTTTGAGCATTCGTGCTTCACCGACGGCGGCGGGGTACTTCAAAGTGGTCGTGATTACGAGCATAATCAGGACCACTTTCTGTTTTCGAACCTTCGGGAGAATTCGGGAGTCTAGAGTCTCTTACCGTCGGAATTCCGCACTACAGGATATTGTATATCGTATATCGCTATACAAAATCTCGGGCCTCGCTCTGCGCGAGGTCATTAGTCGCCGAGTTCCGAGAGCCGAGTCTGGATTTCCTCGGCATCTGCCTCAGAGAGCGCCTCAACACCGAACTGAACGAGTAGCGGGTAGAAGTGGCGGTTCTTCTTAAACTCGTCCTG
This sequence comes from Haloarcula sp. CBA1129, assembly GCF_008729015.1. NCBI lineage: Archaea > Methanobacteriati > Methanobacteriota > Halobacteria > Halobacteriales > Haloarculaceae > Haloarcula > Haloarcula sp. CBA1129. Next base: position 1,779,163 of record NZ_RKSM01000001.1, on the reverse strand, counting down.
ACCCGCCTTGCGGAGCTTCAGCTGGGACTCGAGGTAGGTGTCCTCCATCTCGTCGAGGACATCGTCGGGAATGTAGATCGTCCGCCCGTTCCACTCGTCCTTGATGTTCGTCTTCGTTTTGCTCGTTTCGTTCGTTTCACTCGTTGAAGTCGATTCGGTCGTTTCGGTCGATGAACTGGTTTCCACCGTTTCACTCACCTCACTCGTTTCGCTGGATTCGACCTCATCGTCCTCCTCTTCGTAGTTGCCCTCGATGCCGGAAGCATCGCCCCAGCCGTCGGTCATGCTTCCACCTCCTCAGGTGCGGTCTTCTCAAACGTCTCGTCGAACAGGTCGGCGATCTCGTTGAACAAGTCGCGTGCATCCTCGACGCGCTGGTTCTCCTTGCCGAAGCCGAAGACGGACACACCCTCGCCAATCGACTGAGAGAGGTCGGTCCGCTTCGGGATCTCGAACACCGGGAGGGAGTACGCCGACTTGATCTCCTCGATGGTGTCGCGATGTTCGGCGTTCTGCTCGACACGGTTACAGACAATCGCGAGCCGATTGATGTCTCCGTACGCCTGTTCGAGCGAACTCAGCTGCTTTGCGAAAATCTGGAGGCTGTTGGCGTTGAGCTTCTCGGGAATAACGGGGATCACGACGTTGCCGGTCGCGACGAGGGCGTTGTCGGTGAGGACGTTCAGAGATGGCGGCGTGTCGACGATGATGTAGTCGTAGTCCTTGTCGAGCTCGTCCAGAGTCATCTCCAGCCGCTCGCGACTCTTCGGCGCCTCAAGCAGCGTCTGGATGTTCTTGTTGTTCGCGAGCTTTTCGCTGGCGGGAAGGATGTCGAATTCCTCGTGCTCGACGATGATGTCGTTCACCGACTCCATCTGATCGAAGTCGAGAACGTCGAACAGCGTTGTGCGGTCGGTATCGTAGTACAGATCGTTGTAGCCAAGCGAGCAGGTGAGCCCTCCGTGGTAGTCGATATCGACCAGGAGGACGTCGTGGCCTCGCGCAGAGAGTGCGCCACCAGTATGAATGACGTCGGTTGTCTTCCCCGCGCCTCCCTTCTGGTTCGCTACCGTGATTCGTGCGGTATTGGTGTCGGTCATTAGCTTCGTTTTTCTCGTTATGTTCGTTTCGTTCGTTTTGGTCGTTTAGTTCGGTGCGTTCGGTGAGGGTGTTTCACTCGGTGGGAGGATTACTACGATGTTAAAACCAACTGTTCGTTCCACTCGTTGAAGGAGTTTCGTTCATTTTCATCATATTGTTCGTTTCTCTCGTTTCCCTCGTTTCGTTCACCGAGCACTCTGTATTCCAGCGTCGGTTCGGCTCGTTCCAGTAAATTCATTCATTACTCGAAATACTCTCGTTGCGTTCGTTTCGTTCGTTCCATTCGTTTCTCGAAGGGTGCCACCAAGAGCTTGTCCTGACCTATCGCAAGGTGGGTGAATTGACGAAAACAGAGGCTTAATCCACCAAATCCACCATTGAGCGTAGTTTAGATTCCATCTCCGTCATCTGATCCGACACCCAATGGAACCGCTCCTCTATCCCCTCGTCAGTAAACCGGAGTGAAGCTCGTACGTCACGGTTCCGGTCATGTTGGAAGAGGGCGAGAGCGTACGCGAGCATCTGCGGTCGATAGTGCTCCGCGAGTTCATCCGATGTCGTAGCTGAGAGGTCGTTGGTCTTGTAGTCGATAATGTGGAATGCGTCCGGCGTGACGAGGAGCCGGTCGATATCACCGACAATCCGCGACTCATCGATTCGAGCGACAACAGAGTACTCGTTGTAAACCTCCTGAAGCTCGGTATCGGACTCGATGCGTTCAACAAATCCGACTGCATCAGCAGCGTGGTTGACAGCATCACGGAGGTCCGATTCTGATGGCTCCTCACCAGCCATCTGACTCAAACGACGGATCAGGGTGGTCCACTCGTCTCTCGGTGGACGAAGTTCGTTGATCCGGTGGACGACCGTCCCAAACGTCGTTGGACTCAGGCCGGCCGATTCCTCACGCTGAGAGTAACTGTGACCGTCTGGAGACGCATCCGCCACCGCATTCACGAGGGTCGTAGCCGCGATCCGTTTCGCCGGCGCTAACGACGGCGGTGAAGGAATCGAGATCTCCGGCGCTGAAACAACAGCTTCGTCGTCGGTGTACCAGTCTACTGGGCGCGGCGGCCTGCGAACAGTATAGCTGGCTCCATCTATCTCACCACGGGCCTGTCCGTCACGAACCGCCTCAGCGACGAGTGTTCCGTCGAGGAGGGCTGGCTGTAACCAGTCGCGCCACCGGTCTGCGTCGTCGAAGGCTGCAGGCTCGGGGAGTTCGATTGTACCAGACTCGTCGATGATGATGTCGTGCGTGCCACAGAGAAGGAGGTGATCCCGCGTTCGTGTACACGCTACGTAGAGGAGGCGTTTCGACTCCGCCCGCTCCTGTGGACGCGACCGTCGGTCAGCGTACTCGTGGACGGCCGTCTTCTCGATGGAAAACGCATCGCCCGGATTCGGCCCGCCGACCGCCGGCACCGGCGGCGCGTCATCAGTTCCGTCCACGAGTCGAACGTAGCCATGGTCGTCGACGGAGCGACCGAAGTTGAGGTCACTCCCGAGATCAGGGACGGTGACGATCGGGAACTCGAGTCCCTTCGCTGAATGGATCGTCATAATCCGGACGCCCTCGGCGTCACCGGGAATATCTGCCTCCCCCTCACGAGGGTCGATCTCGGCTTGGCGGTCGATCCGGTGGAGCAACCCGGCAGCTGTGTGAACACCGTTCTCGCTCCAAGTACGGACCTGGTCGCGGAACTTCTCGACGTTCGCGACGGCCTGTCGACCGCGTTCGTCAGCACTCACACTCGCCAGATACCCCGTGTCGTCGATCACTCGGGACAGCAGGCGGTTCCACGGGAGGACGCCATCTTCGGACGGCGTCGCACAGCCGCTGAGGGTCCGCCACGTCGTAAGGAGATCGAACGCGTCCGCAAGTTGTGGATCGTCCGCCTCGGCGAGCGCATCCCATACTGAATCAGCTTCTGCGACAGCCGGTGCGAGGCGATCATCCGCGAATCCGAACAGCGGCGACCGAAGCACCCCGTAGAGGGAGACATCGTCCTGTGGATCACCGAGTACTCGAAGCAGGTTCGTGAGCGCCTGGACCTCAGGCGTATCGTAGAACCCCACGCCACCGACGACAGTATAGGGAATGTTGTACTCCTCGAGGGCCCGCTGATACCGATCCAGATGAGTTCGCCGGCGCAGGAGGATAGCCGTGTCGTCGGGAGTAGCGTCACGATGGGCACCTGTATCGGGGTCTTGGACTGTCGGCGGATCGTCGAACAGGTGGGTCAGTCGAGCAGCGAGCGCTTGCGCCTCGGCCTCGATAGTGTGGTCCAGCGCGCCTTCGGCGACCGGATGGTCGTCGCCGAAGAGCTCCGCTGCCGTATCGGCGTCGTCGGGCACAGCGAGATACTCAACGCTCCCGGTCAGACCCTCGATGTCCTCGACACGGTCGCGCTGCGTACTCAGTCCCTGAGGTGGCGCTTCGTAGGGTTCGTGGGTATCACCTTCTGGTTGGAACAGGTACTCGAAGAGCTCGTTCAGGAACGACAACGGCTCGTCCAGCGTCCGGAAATTCCCGGAGAGTTCGAGGGCGGTCGGACTCTCGGCATCGCTGTCGGGAACGTCGTCAACTCCACGAGCCTCGTTGACGGTCTGGAGTTCTCTGCGCGCATCCCCGAACGTCGTCACGTCGGCCCCACGGAATCCGTAGATGCTCTGTTTCTCGTCGCCGACCAGGAAGACGTTCGACGCCGCCTGCTCGTCAACGCCCGTGAGGAGCTTGACCAACTCCCACTGACGCGGGTCCGTGTCCTGAAACTCGTCGACCATCACGGCCGCAAACTGCTCTCGGAGCCGCTCCGTGACGGCATCGTTCGCTCGCAAGAACTCGAGGGTTGTCTCGATCACGTCGGGAAAGTCGAGCGTATCGTGGCGCTCCTTCTCGTCGGTGTAGGTTGCGAGGACGTCGTCGAAGACCCGCATCAGAGCCAGTGCGTAGTGAGCGCTATTCGCTTCCAGTTCCCCTGGCGTCGTCTCGACCGCATCCGCGTGCGGTTCGACGGCATCGATGACCGTGTCGATGGTGTCTTTCAGGTCGTCATAGACGTCACCGTACTCACCCCAATCGTCCCGGTCACCGACGACGTACCCCGAACTGCTGTAGAGGCCGCCGTTCTTCTTCTCACAGGCCTCGTAGAGCTCGAGGATTGCCCGCTGACAGTCGCGAGGATCGCTTTCCTCCGGGTCGTCCGAGAGTGTCGTCGCGACCTCGGTGAAGGTCTGGTAGGCTCGAAGGCCGTCCTCGTCGGCGATCGCACCCTCGCGGTCGACACGGCCCGCAACCGGGCGTAGCTGCTCAAGGAGTCCGTCCGCATACAGCGTCTGTCGGGCGTCGGCGACGTCGAGATCACAAACGACCTCCCAGCAGATATCGATGTAGTCGTCGACCTCCGCATCACGCCACTCCTCGAGGACCGCCTCGCTCTGTGGGCGCTCATCGAGTAATCCAGCGAGTACATCGACCAGCTGGTCACGACCCCAAAGCTGAGCGAGGAGCGCGACGTCGTCATCGTCCTGGTTGCGTTCGAGGAACTCCGTCACGACTTCGCGTTGGAGTGTCGCGGCGCCGTCTTCGTCGAGCACGTCGAAGCCGAGCGGGACCGGAGCCTCGACGGCCCGTTCTCGCAAAAGCCGCGTACAGAACGCGTGAATGGTGTGGACGTAGCCATCCTCCAGGTCGTCGAGGACGTTTCGCCAGCGGTGGTAGGCCTCTGGTGAGTCGACAGCCTCGAGCCGGTCGTACACCTCCTCCCGAACGCGCTCGGTCAGTTCGGCAGCAGCCTTTCGCGTGAAAGTAATCGTGACGATGTTCTCCGGCGTGAGCGACGGGTTCTCGGCCAGTATCGTCACGTACCGCTCGGTGAGCGTTGTCGTCTTCCCTGTCCCGGCGCCGGCAGTGATCGCGACGTTCCGGCCCTGGACGAGCGCGTCCTCCTGTTCCTCTGTGAGCTGAATCTCCTCGGGGTCCTCAGTCATCGCTCATCACCGCCTCGATGTCCTCGTCGTCGCGAACACGCAGCGGAACGTACGCAGCGTCGTCCTCGTGAACCTCGTCGACGAACTCCCGCTTGCGGTGATGGCGGACATCGCAGGCCCGACGGTAGTCACAGTATCGGCAGTTCGCTCCGCTGGCCGACAGAAGCGTCGTGTGGAACCGTCCGTTGCCGATCGCCTCGTCGATCTGGCCTAGCCACTCCGGGACGACATCGTTCAGGAAGCGACGGAGTTCGACCTCGGAATCGAACTTCGACTCGACACCGCGTGGAACCTTGATGTCGTTGGGCGGTCGAACCTGATAGTACGTCGCTGAAAGCGATCCCTGCTCGAATAGATCACCGTCGACGACGTTGGCCGCAGCAAGCAGATAGATAGGGAGCTGGAACTTCGTGCCGCCGGTCGTCTTCGTCATATACGGTGCTCGACCAGTCTTGTAGTCGTAGAGCGTGAGCGTCGGTTGTTCGCCATCCCGGCTTACGTCGACGCGGTCGATGTATCCCCGAATCGAGACAGTCGAGCCGTCCGGACGCTCAACTGTGAACGGCCCAGCATCCGAGTCGGGAAGTCCCTCGCCGAACGGGGCCTCGAACAAGTGTGGGCGGTCAGCGCCGTCCCGCGAGAGTTCGTTGTCGAGGAAGGTAGCGAACAATCCCTGTTCCGGTGCGTCGTGAGGTTTGCTCCCGGCCTGGTACGGAGCACTCTCGCCGTCACTCAGGCCAGCGAACAGCTCCGCCTTCCACCGTTCGTAGAACAGGCCTTCGTACTCGAAGTCAGCATCCCGGAGTTCTTCGACGGCAATCTCGCGAAGGTGTATCGCCAGGTCGTTCCGGTCGAACTCGGTGAGGTCGACACCATCTTCGGTTTCGTCCTGTAGATCCGCGAAAAACCGTTCGAAGACGTCGTGGACGTACGATCCGGTTTCGAGGGGCGTAGGGACGACCTCGACGTCGTCGGGATCCTCGATTCCGAGCACTTCGTCGGCGTAGAACTTGAACCCACACTCGACGTATCGCTCGATCCGACTCGCGCTGTAGGGTTCTCGTTCCGACGGAGGATAGACCTCAGCGACGGTCTCGGGTTCTAACACGCCGTCGTGTTCGGAGAGGCCAGCCGTTCCCCTGTTGTCCGCACAGTGGAGTCCCCGATCCGTGCGCTTGGTCTGCTCGGGGGAGAGGTCACCTCGGTCGCCGGCGCGGCTGACTGCCGCACGCCGGTTCGTTGTTGCGGCGACGTGCCGCTGAAGGTCTTCGCGGGAGCCCACGCGGTCATCGACGCCGTCTTCGGGTTCGATGCCTGTTACGCGCTGGAGTTCGTCGAGGACCGGCGACCGGACGACAGCGGATTCGTCATCGCCCGTCTCTGGTGTGGTGATCGTGAGTTCGTCAACGTTCGCGAGTAGCGTCGCGAAGAGATAGCGCCCCCGGAGGCGCTCGTCGCCAGTGTCGAACCGCGGATGGGCGTCGGTCATCTCCTCGAAGAAGGCCGGGCGTTCCGGCGTTACCGGGAAGTGCTCGCTCGTCAGGCCCACGAGGAACACCTTCTCGAACGAGCGCATCCGGGCGTCGAGCAGCCCCATCACCTCAACGTGGCCGCCAGCAGCGCGCTGTGGAACCCGAATCGGCACGCCATCGAACGCACGGGTGAACAGTGCCAACGGAGAGAGGTCGCTATTGACTGCCGCCAGCGACTCGAACGAGGAGAGGACCTCGTCCACGAGGTCGTAGGCTCGCTGTTCGACGGCTTGCTCGGTGCCGCTGGCGTAGTCCTCCGTCGCCCCCTCCAGGTCGAACCGGTCGTCCAACAGTCGTCGGAGCGTCTCGGTTGCGCCCTCGATGTCCTCCGTTCGGAGCGGCTCCAAGGTGGCCAGCAACTCCTCGATCAGCGCCGCCGCTTCGTCGTCGACGTCCTCGAGCAGGGGTGACACAGAAACAGTATCACGCCGGCGAGCAGCTGCCGTGACGGCGTTGGCTTGGTCGGTGTCGACGACGTCGACCAATGGATTTGCTAACAGGGACGTGAGGTCCTCAGCACGGGGGTCGGGTTCGGCGAGGTTCAGGAGGTCGTGTACAACGCTCCCGGTGAACGTCCGGTTCAGCTGTGAGGCGGCGGTCGTGACGTGCGGGATGTCGAACGTATCGAACGTGTCCTCGACGTACCCCGAATAGGCCTCGGTCCCCGGGACGACGACAGCCAGGTCGTCGGGATCGCGACCATTGGCCAACTCAGTCCGGAGCTCGCGAGCGACGAAGCGAATCTCGCGCTCGGGCGTCGGGAGTTCACGCCATCGCAGAGTGTCTGGAGCAGGGACAGTGTCCGGGTCCGGGCGGTAGAGCGACTCGGTGATCGTTCCAAAGGCCCGCCCTGACTCGTCGACGGGCTCGAGTTCTACTGTCTCAAAGTCAAGTGCGTCGTAGACCTCCAAGGCGTCCTCCGCAACGGCGTCGACTCCGCTCCGGCCATCCTGGTGGAGTGGCAGAAGTGCGATCATCGGAAGTTCGTCGACGAGGCGTTCGATGAGGCGGCGTTCGACAGGACGGAACTCGTGATATCCGGAAAGGATGACGACATCCAGTTCCGGCGAGAACGCCGATAGTGACTGCTCCGCCGTCTCGACGGCGTCGAACATTTCTCCCCGGGTACAGACCCACTCGTCGACATAGTCGCCGTGGAGATCCCGGTAGTGTCGGTACGCGTCGACAGTGGCTTTCGCGATACGGCCATCAAGTTCTGAGCCCTCGAACTCCGCTACGAGCGCGTCAGCAGTCCCGACGCCGGCGTCATCGAAGAGTGAGAAACGGCTACTGAACGAATCTGCGAGAGCGGCCGAAGCGGGTTCGCCGGCGAGTGCGCCATCTGTTTCGGCTGTCGTTCTGTCAAGCGCGTACTCCGCCAACCGGCGGTTCAACTGCCCGGGGAGGGGTTGAACCGGGCCCTGGAGGTCCTCGTACCAGTCACGAACGACCGCGTCGAGCGTCTCGGCACGAAGACGGAGAGGTTCGTGCGAAGCGACCCAGCGGTCCTCAACCATACTCCGGCGAGCGTCGTTCCGCGTTATGTAGAGAACAGAGCCAGGAAGGTCATCAGCCATCTGGTCCGCTCGTTCAAAAGCAGCTTGTTCCAAACGTGAATGCTGGGGACCAGTTAGAAGCGTATTATTCATCGAATACTACCCAACAAGAGGTCCGCCTCACTTCACTTTTAGCGGGACAATCCCATTAGCTAGTTCAGCAACACCAAATTTTTTGAGCGACATCGCTCTACTCGCCTTTGGAAGGTCGTCCCTAAACACCAGTATAGCGGCGGATCTCAGGTCGGCTGGTCTGGTTTCAAATACGGCGATTGCCGACCGATTGAAACATCGGCTCTGCAATTTTGTGTTATGATCGATACAGCTGTCGCCTGGCTTCTGAATAACGCAGCAGCACTGGCATCCCTTTGGTTGACGGCGACCCTCGTGGTACTGTATTATCAACAGAAAGAGATCCTACGCGTCGAGAAACTCCCTGAAATTGAGATTTCATCGCGTTCGCTCAATGGGGATGACCTGGAAGTAGTGCTCTCGAATTACGGACACGGCTTAGCCAAGAATGTCTCTTTTCACACCGTTGTTCACGCGCCAAACGCAGAGAAGTTCGAGCCGATTTTGGTCAATACGAGAGCTCGCCGGGTGACCGAGAATTCCGATACAACACTCGAACAGTCGGTTCGACCGCAAGAAGCGCAGGTCACATTCCGTGGAACTCCCAATCTGGGCTATCAGCTGGAAGATGAAACCCACCGCTTTGCGGACTTCTCAACCGGTTTCAGACATCTCAATAAGGCTGATATCGACTCTGTCTGGTTTCAGATCTATGTTGTCGTCGACGATCAACTCGGGGGATGTCAAATGAAACCGCTCTTTTGGCCAGCTCGAAATCCAGGTGACATCGCGAAAGAGGTTGATGTGAGCGATGACCGAATCGATCTCGAGACAGGATACGACCTCGGCGGAATGTATGACCCTGAGGAAATGCCCGATATTCTCACACCCGATTGCCGAGAATGACGCCTGAGCCTGAAGCGATTCCTACTGACGGCATCAATCGGACTTTTCCCTTGGCACTGTCTACGACGAGGTAGTGACGGAGCTCGAGGTCGCCAATGTCGTCGGGATGATCACCTATCAGCAGGAACTCGACCTCGCGGCGCTTGCTGAGACGTTCGACGAGCGGGACGAAATCACGGATGTCACCTACGAACCGGCCGACAACCACTGGTTACAGACGCGCTTTGCCCCCGACGACACATACGTCGCCTTTTATCGGACCGGGCGCTGTTCGATCGCTGGCTGTCGGTCCATCGATCACTTCGAAACGATGGTCGACCGTGTAAATGCGGTCATGCGTGAGCTGTTGGAATTCGAGTACGAGCCGGCGGCTGAAATCAGTAATATCGTGGCGACGAGCGACCTCGGCTCGCCGATTCCGCTGGAACTGCTCACTATTGAGCTGGGGATGGACGCCGTCGAATACGAGCCGGAGCAGTTCCCAGGACTGATGTATCGTGGGGCGGACTACGTGATCCTCGTCTTCGCGAGCGGGAAGCTCCTGTGTACCGGACTCACCGATCTTGAGGCTGTCTCCGAAGCGGTCGACAATCTCGGAAGACGAATTCAAGCCGTCGTCTGAATGGTTCCTCTCGAAATGCGATGTGGATCGGCGCTTCGCTGACTGTCTTACCAAACAAGTGTATACGAAGTAGCGACTATTGTTAGGTAAGACACGACCATTGCTATACCGTTCCTTTCCTCAGATACCACTTTGCGATTCAACAATACATAAGCAGACGGTGGGGGTAGTAGGTGACAACTTGACTGATGGAGATTGTTAGTACGATGGGCTCAGGCTCGCTCGGTCGTGAGCTTGATCTCGATGTCTTTGTCGACGCTCTACAGGAGGCTGTAGACCACGACGTCGCAGCGAATTTCAGCGGGTCTGGAATGGTTACTGTCCGGCTTGATCCGGATGGCGCTGCGTATCAATTCTATCGGACCGGCACTATCCAAATTAGAGGGGCAAAGACCGAAGCGGATCTTGGGGCAGCACAGAGTCGGTTACTTGACCTGCTGGATGAGATTGGGCTCGAGGTTCCTGATTACTCCTTTGAGCAACGAACGGCCGTCTTTATGGAGACATTTGATCGGAGTATCGACTTAGAACGGCTAGTACTCAAGCTCGGCCTCGAGCAAACTGAATACGAACCGGAACAGTTCCCTGCCCTGATTTACCGACCGCCAGAACTTGACGTCACGCTCCTCGTATTCTCCAGCGGAAAGATCATCATCGGCGGGACGATGTCTGAAGCGACAGCGCGAGAGGCGGTCGAGCGTCTGGCCTCCCATCTTGACTAATTGCTGGGGCGGACGCTGAACCGCGGCTCTACCTACAGATCGGCCTCGGTAAAGATGAGGTCTACACTGTGCTCTTCTAACCAGTTGGCCCGTTCGCGGTAATCCGGGAGCTGCTCGCGGACGATACGCCAGAAGCGGTTGGTGTGATTCTGCTCCCGTAGGTGGACGAGTTCGTGTACGACGACGTACTCTGCGATCTCTGGCGGCGCCATAATGAGTCGCCAGTTGAAGCTCAGGTTCTGTTTTGGGGAGCAGCTTCCCCATCGCGTTCGCTGGTTCCGTACGGCCAGCCCCTCGTACTCAACACCCATTTCGTCGGCGTGCTCCGCTGCTACTTCCTCGAAGAGTGTCCGGGCCTGCTCTCGAAAGAGCGCCTCTAACTCGTCTTGGATGGATGACTCCTGGACGGCATATTTGGCCAGAACGATCTCCTCGTCGGTGATTTCGTGTTCATCCACGTCCCGGACGCGAAGAGTGTGGTCGTCACCTTGGTACGGGAACGTCTCGCCGGGTTCAAACGTCCTGTCCGGGGCACGGTCACGGTACTCGTCGTACTTGCGCCATTTCCGAGCGAGCCAGTCGGTGTTCTCGCGAACGAATTCGTGCGGGTCGACGGCGCCATCCTCCGGGATGACCACTTTGACCTCGTGAATGTCGACGTCGATCCGGGGTTGGGTCGCGTCAGCGCTCTCGACCACCCGATACTCGATCTGTTCGCCGGCGATCTCGATTTTAGCTGTGGCCCTCGTATTGCCCACACCCATGTTACCCTCCCGTTGGTGCAGACTCGTCGGGCTCGGCCTGTTCGTTGCGGATCAGGTACTCGACAATCTCTCTGACTAGCCCTTCTTTGTCGTAGAGGTCCTTCCGGTCGTGCTCGCCCACCAGTGTGCGAATCACCGTCTGGCGGATCTCCTTCCGAACACGGTCACTCATATGCCAGCCGTCGAAGCCGGTATCGATCTCCTCGAAGCCGTCGAGGATGTTCGCAGCAATCGTAGCGGCTTCATCATCCGCAACATCGTAGCTGTCCGTGAGAGCGGAGTAGACTGCAAACTCCGTCTCGGACATATCGAGTTTGTCCCGTTGCTCACCAACAGCGAGAGCCTCTTTCTCGGCCTCTTCGAGTTCTTCTGCGACTTCCGGTGCCTCCAGTTCACCCGACCGCCAATCGTTCACCAGCTGCTCGACGCGCTGACTAATGCGCTGGTACCGGGGATTCGTGGTTCGGCGGCCCTGCAGGTGGTCCTGCGTGGCATGGGCGATCTCGGTGGCCTTCGCCTTCGGCTCCAGGTCCTGGACCTTCTCGAGGTGCTCTTCGCTGATCTTGTAGATCGGCGTATTGTTCTTGATTTCGCCGACGTCGACGTTCTCTTCGATGATCTCCAGCGTCTTCTCCCGCACGTCCTCTTCGGGGTCCGGGTCGCGCTGACTCCGCCTGTAGGCAAGGTGGATCCGGTTGAGCCACTGATACGGGTCCCGCAGTCCCCGTGTCTCCAGCCGTTTGTCGGGGGCGATCGACTCGTACATGTCCTGCAATCGGGCGTAGTTGTCTTCGAATTCCGCCCTGTGTTCGTTCGCGAGCGCAACGGCGTTGTTCACTGCCTCCTGGCTGTCGACCTTCTCGACGTCCTCGAAGATATTCATCGTCTCTGCGAGGAGGTCCTCGAAGTCGTCGAGGAGTTCGTCGACGTCCTTCGCTGCGTGGTTGCGCGTTTCGGCGTCGTACTCGAGTGCGTCTTCGATGTTGCCGCTCGCAAAGACTCCCGCGTAATCGACGATCTCGCCGTTCACCTTGCCGTCGGCGGGCCGATTGGTGCGGGCGATCGCTTGGAGGAGATTGTGATTCTTGAGATTCCGGTCGAGATACATCGTCTTCAGGAGCGGGGCGTCGAAGCCCGTGAGGAGCATATCACAGACGACGAGGATCTTCGGGTCGTCCTCGTATTCGTCCGGGTTCTTGAACCGCTGGACGATCGACTCCCGCTGTTCTTTCGTCGTGTGGAACTTCTGAATGAGCTTCTCGTCGTCACCCTGCGAGGTCACGAGGACCTCGATATCCTCGGGGTCGCGGAGCTTCTGGAGTTCCTCGCCGTACAGCGCCGCCGCGCGACGGGTTGGTGTGACGACCATCGATTTCCAGCCGTTGGGCTCGACCTTCTCCTCGTAGTGGTCAACGATATCGAGTACGACGTTCTCGACGCGCGGCCGTAGCTCTGCGAGTTCGGAGCGCGTGACGTGCTTGCGGATGATCTCGCTTTTCTCCTCGACGTCGAGATCAGCGAAGGAGCGTTCGAACTCTTCGTCGAGCGCGGATTCGTCGATCTCCCACTCCTGCTGTCGCACGTCGAAATGCACCGGGAGAACGACGCCGTCGTCGATCCCGTCCTTGATCGAATACTGGTGAAGCGTCTCCTCTCCTTCTGGCGAATAGTTGTCGAAGGTGTCTCGCTCCTCTTCTCGGACGGGCGTACCAGTGAAGCCGAAGTGCTGGGCGTCGGGGATGGCCGCCTGGAGGCTTATCCCGAGGTCTTTCTCCATATACCGGTGGGCCTCGTCGACGAACACGACGGTTTCATCGTTCGTCTGGACCTCGGCGTCGACGTCCTCAAACATCTGGATCGTGGTGAGCACGAGCTTGCTGCTGCCCTCTTCGAGCAGCTCCTGCAGGTGATCCATACTCTCCGCGACCTCGAACCGCGGGAACTCGATGTTAGAGAGAGTGTTCTCCATTTGGGTCCTGAGCTTGTCGGTGTCTACGACGAGAAGGACCTGCGGATTGTCGAGGAAGCTCCGCTCCAGCAGGTTCCAGGCCGCGAAGACCATCGTATACGACTTTCCGCTCCCTTGAGTGTGCCAGACGAGCCCGCTATTATTGTCCGGATCCTCGACGCGGTCGAGGATCGCCTCGGTCGCGTAGTACTGCATGTATCGCGGCACGATCTTGAGATCGCCGCCGGCCGCCTCCTCGTAGAATACGTACCTGTCGAGGAGATCCGCCAGCACCTGCTTCTGGAAGAGCGCGAAGACCGCCTCTTTGAGGTCGTTGCCGAGGTCCGTGTCGTCATCGCGCCAGGGGTAGTAGTGCTCCGCCGGCGCGTTCACGGAGCCATACCTGAACTCGAGGTCGTCGGCAGCGACGTTGAACAGCACCGGGACGAAGAGCCGGGGCACATCGTCCTGATACGAAACGAGGTCCGTGATCGCGTCTTGGTAGGTGTTCCCCTGGGTAGCCGACTTGAGTTCCCAGACGACGAGCGGGATGCCGTTGACGAAACAGACGACGTCGGGACGGATCGCCTTCTCCCGGTGGACGCGGAACTGGTTGGCCGCGGTCCACCGATTTGTGTCGAGATCCTGGAAATCGACGAGAGTGATGTATTCGGTCTCCCCGTCGTCGTAGGTGTGCTTCTTCCCGTTTCTGAGGAGCTGGGTGAATTTCTCGTTGGCCGCGACGAGGTTCTCGGTCCGAAGTTCCCGCTGCAACGAGTTGAGAAAGCGGTCGGCCTCCCTCTCATCCATCTTCTCGTTCAGCGCGATGAGCTGCTCTTTGAGGATGTCCCAGTAGACGACCTCGGACAGATCGCGGTCGTACTGCTGGTCTAAGACGGTTGCGCCGTAGCCGCCGTCTTTCCCGTACGTCTCCCAGCCCATCTCGTCGAGCCACTGGAGGACATCGATCTCGACGCCGGTTTCGCTGGGCGTTTCGACGGGTTCGGGACTGGTGTCACTCATACTGGTTTACTCCCTCGCCATACAGCTCCCGGAGATCGTGCTTCATCCGGTCGCGTATCTCCGAGAGTTCGGTTTCGAGTTTGGCTAACTGTTGTGCCTCGGCTACTGTATCGAGGTCCTCCTCTGGTTCTGTGGTATCTACGTAGAGAGCAAGATTGAGATTATAGTCCGTTTCTTCTATTTCCTCGACATCGACTACCCTCGATTTGCGTTCTTCTGACTCCCACTCGTTGAATATCTCAACTGCTCTATCGACACCTTCTGGAGTTAGCTGATTTTCGTTATCGAGTTCTCGGTAGAAATCCTCGTGTGCGGTATTGAGGAACAGTACTTCCTTATCACGCTTTTCGGGTTTGTCTTTATTCAGGAAAAGAATGGTCGGAGCGATGCCCGTATCTTCGCCAAATAATTTTTTCGGTAGATTGATCACTGCTTCGACGAGGTCCTCGTTGATCAGAAACTCTCGGAATGGGGACTCGCCATCTCTGAAGAGGACACCCTGCGGTGCTAGCGTAGCTAGCTGTCCCGTCTCGTTCAGACTACTGAACATATGCAAGATGTAAGCGTAATCCGCGCGGTTCTTGCGTGGGTCTTTGTCGACATAACCGAATCTAGTGTCATCCTTCAGTGCGGACTTATTCCAATCCTCGGAGTAGGGAAAGTTGGTAAGGACATAATCAAACTCGCGCAGCGATCCGCCGCTTGTTCGCATCGGATCATCCAGCGGATCTGCTGCTTCAATCTCTGCTTCAATATCGTTCAAAAAGAAGTTGAGATTCGCAGCCTCAGTCATCCCTTTTATTGACTCTTGGCCGACAAAAGTCAGTTTATTAGGTTCTTTACCTTCGTCTCGATAGTGGCTTGCCACACCGACAAGCATATCTCCAGAGCCTGTAGTCGGGTCGTAGAACGAGTCGCCATTTTCGAACGGGGACAACATCCGGACGACCATCTCAATTACTTCTTCAGGTTGATAGAACTCGCCGGCATCTCGATCTTCTTCCTTTGCAAATCTCCGAATTAGCGCCATATACGCGTCTGAGACAGCGTTATAATCAACATTCTCGACACTGATATTAACCGCGTCTAATTCTTGTAACAGCGTTTTTAACGTTGACTCATCGGTTTCAAATGATAGATAGTCGACTTCAAAAGATAGCCCAAGGTCCTGATTCAGTTCTTCGAACTCCTCAAGTGCTTGATTAAGAGTCTCATCAACTCGCTTATTTGTAGCCAGTAGATCTTCCCAGAGATAGCCGTCGGGGATTTGAAGCCGATAGAAGGCAGGATCCTCATTTGCTATCTCTTCGCCAAAGTCTGTGACAGCATCCTCATACTCGTCCCGATAGGTATCATTAGCTGCTTTATAAAAGATGAGTGGGAGTAGAAACTCTCTATATTCAGTCTTGTCTATCCCGTCGTCATCTTTCATCTCGTCGATGCAGTCTTCGAAAACATCGACTAAAGCGTTGGATCCACCATCAGAAAGCGCACGGTGTGTACTATCCATGGGTTTCTACCTCTGGAAGCACGTTAATATCGCGGTTATTAGTACGTACTTCACCGGTGAGAAGCTCTCGCATCAGACCGCGCTTAAGGCGTTTAAGCTGCGATTTGTATCTGTTATTAGCTTCAACTTGATGATCGAATTCTCGAAGAGTTTCCGCTATTTTCTGCTGTTCTTCTGTGCTCGGAATAGGTATATCCAAGGCTACCAAATGGGAATTAGATAAACCCGGTATAGCTGAGCCTTCAGCGAGAGTTTCAAGATAATTCTGCTTCGTTTTCATGAAGTAGAACAGATATAGAGGATCCAATCCGCTCTTGGGGCGAAGGGCCTTCAGCTGTCGGCTAATACAAGCACGTTGGTTTGCAAATGTGGATTTACCACATCCAGAACCTTTCACAGTCACTAATGTATCGTCTGGTTCGCAGAATTTGGTCGGCTCGTTCGTGTATTTTGTTACAGTAAAGCCAAATTCATCAAAATCATCAGGTCCTGTGAGATAGGGAGTGAGGGAATCATCCTCATAAACTAAATCAGACTTAACGTGAGCTCCAGAGATGAGTTCTGTACGATTCTTTATTTTATCCACATCCCACGATGCAGGTATCTTTCCGGCTCTGGTATCTACAAATTCATCGTGGTCATAGTATCCTTCTGTGAATAAGTCTTGCATAGCTCCTTTTTTCACTCGTTTAGTCTGAGAGGCTATTTCATCCGTCTTCTGTATCGCTTGCTCGACGTTATAGAGGATACTTGCTATCTTACGCTGCTCCTCCAGTGGTGGAATCAGTCCTTTTAGACTGTATGCGTCATTTCTGTTTAGCCCAGGGACTGCTGAGGCCGCGTTTAGTCTACTCAATTGTACGTTTTCAAGGAGATAATATACGAACCGAAGATTTTCGTCTGTCTCTTCCTGGCTAATGTAATAAGTCGTATCGATCGGATAGAAGGGTTTCTCAGAAAATTTCAATTCACCAATTGATCCCTTCCGGCCGACTATTATTCCAGGACGATCAACGTACGCTTCTGAATGACTACCGACCTGCCCATTAGAGCCGTATACCGGATATTTTCCCCCATCCCGCTCGTCTTCTGTAAGGTTCTCGCCGTACTCTAGTGATATTATCTCCCCCAGCCGGCGTAGATCCCAACCCTCAACAGGTGAATCGTCTATTTCTTGGATTTTACCGGCATCTACTGTTTCGCTTGACTCTCCAGAGTGTTCATCCACGATCTCATCGAGACTTGCCTGCTGGCTTGCGTCGTCACTCATAGCCCAACACCTCCACATGTTCATCCATACGACTCTCTATCCGGTTCCGCTCTGATCGCAATTCGCGGAGTTGTTTGACTTCTTCACTCACATTGATGTCCTCTTCTGGTTCCGTTGTGTCGACATACAACGCGATGTTGAGATTATAGTCGTTCTCACGGATTTCCTCATGTGGAACTGGACGACTCACCCTCTCTTCAGTTTTCCATTCGTTGAAATTCTCGACAACGTGATCAAGGCCTTCATCCGTGAGCTCGTTTTGATTAGAGAGCTCCCGATAGAAGGCTTCGTCCGCAGCGTGAACGAAGAGCACTTCGTCCTCTCGCTCTTCGGGCTTGTTCTCATTGAGCACTAGAATCGCCGACGGAATCGAGTTGTTTTGGAACAGGTTCTCGGGTAAGCCGATCACCGACTCAACGATATCGCGATCGATCATCGGCTCCCGATACCGCTGCTCGTGCTTTCGGAACAGCACGCCGTGCGGGACAACGATCGCCGCCTGCCCCGTTTCGTTGAGCTGTTCCTCCATGTGCATAATGAAGGCGTAGTCGCCTCGATCCGCCCGGGGTAGCTTATCGGCCCAGTCGAAGCGGCCAAATTTGTCTTCCTGCAGTTGGTCTTTTGCCCAGTCCGCCGAGAACGGGAAATTGGCGAGGACGTAATCGAACGTCTCGAGGTCGGCGTCGCCGGTCGTGAACTGCGGATTGCGAAGCGAGTCCTCCCGGGCGACCTCGCCCTCGTACCGGTGGATGAACAGGTTCATCTTCGCGATAGCGGCGACGTCGGGGTTCATCTCCTGGCCCGTGAGCCGGAGCTTCGTAGGGTCGCCGTCTTGCTCCTCCCGGAAGTGTCGGGCCGCCTCGACGAGCATCCCGGCGGAGCCACTGGTCGGGTCGTGGAACGAATCGCCCGGTTCGAAGGGCGCGAGAAGCCGGACCATCATGTTCACGATATTCGGCGGGGTGAAGAACTCGCCGCCCTCCTTCCCCTCCTCGCTGGCGAAGTGCTTCACGAGGTCCATGTACGCCTCGCCGAGCATGTCCGGCGGGACGCGTTCGGCGCTCAGATTGTACGTGTCGAGATGGTGGGCGAGATCCTTGAGGCGGTCGTCGTCCAGTGCGTCGGCGTTCACATAGTCGGCCCGGAACGCGTCTTGGAGCTCAGGGTTCTCCCGTTCAATTGCCTCGAACGCCTCGTTCAGGAACTCGTCGATGTTCTTGTTCGTATCGAGGAGTTCGGCCCACCGGTAGCCCTCGGGGATCGGGAAGTCGTAGAAACTCGGGTCGTCGGCGATTTCCTCGTCGCCGAATTCTTCGAGGACGTCCTCCCGCTGGTCTTCGTACGTGTCGCTGAGCGTCTTGTAGAAGACCATCGGGAGAATGTAGTCCTTGTAGTCGGTCTTGTCGACGGTGTTACGGATGATGTCCGCACACTCGAACAGGTGGTTTTCGAGCTCTTCCAGCGTGATCGAGTCAGTATACGAGGTGATCTTTGACATAGTTAGGCTCCTCCGTAGGCGTGTTTGGCGATCTCGGTCGCCGGCGACTGGCCAGCGAGTTCGGCGTGGAGACCGTGTCTGTTCGCGAGTTCTTCTACCAGGTCAGGAGTGGCGTCCAGACACGCCGCCAGCCTGAGGATCGGTTTCAGTTCTGCTGGCACGTCGGTCTCCGCGCTCACAGCACGGTAGGCGACGTGGTAGAGCACATCGTCCGTGTACAGGAACACCTCCCGGAGGGTCTGGATATTGTTCTTTCCGAGCGAGCTCACGAGCGACGTGAGGAGGATGTCTTCGAGGAGGTCGGCTTCGAAGTACTCGGTCGCCGAGCGCTTGGTCCGCGTGCGGGTTTCGTTGGTGTCTGCCACCTCCTGCTCGTAGAGCTCACTCTGTGGTGCGCGCCGCAGGTATTCCTCGAAGTGCTCTCGATAATCATCGAGGAGACGGCCTGTATCGACGCGATATCGGCCATCGTGTTCTTGCAGTAGTGACTCCTCGACGAGTCTACTGCAGTTCTGTGAGACGGCACCCTTCGTCATCGGGAGCTTCTCAACGAGGTCCTTCTGGATCGGCGGGCCATCGCTCCGCTGTAAGTCTGCGACGGCCGCAAGGACCTGGGTTCTGGTTTTCCCTTCACGGGCCTCCGTGAGGCGCATAATTTGTTTGGCACACTGTGACCACATAGTAGTTTGGGTTGTGAAAAGGCGTTCCGAGTTCAAGTTTAGCACCTATAACTTCTCACTATACAAGAGTTTCAGAGTCTGATCGGCGAAATTAGATTTATATAGGACCATCTTACCTAACAAAATGGGCGCAGCTGACCTCCATATTTGGTAAGAAAACATGACCAATTGGCTCTTCGAAGGGGTAGATAGCAGTCTGTTTCTGTAATTCGCTGCGTCCCGTGAAAACGAAAAGGCGTAGGGTGAGGAAGGTACGATTGAGAAAGAGAGGGTACGATGGAAAGTCGGTTCACTGTCGGTGATCGTGTCCGGATCGACATCCCTGATGAGACGGATCCAGACCACGACCGGCTCCACGGCTGTCAGGGCGAGATCACTGCAATCCTAGAAGACGACGCAGGTGAAGAAACGGGAGATGAACGGGACTCACGACTCTATCGAATCCAGCTCGAAACGGGAGAAACGACTGATGTTCGATGGCGAGATATCCGTCCTCCGATTCAGTAACTGACTTCGAACCACCTAACCGAGTAATCAGCGATAGGGTTCGGAGGCCTCGGTAACGACCTGATCGAATAAGCTCTCCACGCTTGCTTCAAGACTCTGAACGTATTCATCGTAGGAACCAGTGTCGGCGTCAGTCGACACTGCGAAGGAGTGTAACGAGTATCCCTCGACTGTTGAGGGAGCCATCTTCACACTTCCACCGGGATAGACTAGAACGCCTGGAACTTCGAGCGAGAGGATGTAAGAGGTTAGCTGATACACGTCGCTAGAAGACGGCGATTCGTGGTTGGTTTTCCACTTCGCGTCGGCAACGAGTATCGGTTCCCCACCGGCTGTCCGGACGAGGACGTCCGGCCGCATTGAAACCGAGTGGGGACCGTCGACGAGGTTCGGGATCGAGGCCTGACCATCAACGCGAAGACCCTCTTGTTCTTGTGCGACAGCACGAAACCCCCGTTCGACGATCCGCTCGAAGACGGTATTCATATTCACGAATAACGCCAGCGAGCGCTGGGTCCCGGCACGGATATCCTCGAAAAATTCTCGCTCTAACACCAGCGTCGCCAGTTCAAGTAATGTCGTATAGTGGTCATTCAGTCGAGAGAGTTCGATACGTCGAACGGTTGCTGGCTGTACCGGTTCCACGCTAACGAACTCCCTGAGCTGTCGCTCCTGTACTCTGAGCTGACTCCTGAGGTCGTCATCACTTACGAGAGTGATGAGTACCCGAATTGACGCCAATACCGCCTGATTCAGTGTATTGTCCGTGGTGAACTCCTCGTAGTCGACGGCGAAGTCGGTCGTGACAGGAGAGGGGCGCTGAAGCTGTCGTTGTACGTCGATTCGGCCTTTGACACGCTTTTCGATGCTACTCGTGGAGACGTAATCCCGATGAAGACCTTGTGAGAGCACCGAGTGGAGTTCAGCCCGAAACAGGATTCCAATCGCATCAAAAAATGACGAGGCACTTGTGAAGTCCGTCTCCAAATCAAGAGTGTCGACCGGCGTGTCGAACGCGTACCGAAGCGCCCACAGTAGCCGGGTCACGGTCCGTTTGGGGGTGACCTCGACACGAACACCGCTGGGCAGCGTAAGTACGCCTACGTACGATCCACTAGAGAGAGTTACCTTCCCGTCGCTCCCGAAGGAAACATCGAGTGGTGCAGTCCCAAAACGCTCCTCCATACCCTCTAAAAACTCGGCATCCGATTGCGAAACGGGGAAAGGGTCCGTCTCCTCATGTTCCCCGAGAGAGATCGGCTCCGACGGGGGCTCGGTTTCGGTGCCGCCAGTTTCGTCGATCTGTGGACCGAGCCCGCCAATCGGGAGAAACTCAGTCATGCTATTGTTCGTTCGCCCGATTGACGAACTCTCGAAGGCTTTCGATGAGATCGTCGATATCTGAGTGTGCGAGATCTTGTACGTTGATCTCAGGGCTCTCGAAATCCCCGTTCTCCCCGTCTTCCGGGTCCCACTCGTGTTGATAACCCGTAACCGATTCGAAGACCGTGGCGGCATCGTCGATGAACGCCGGTGAAACCTCACTATTGTCGTTCGAGACTACCCAGTTCCACCGGAACCCAATCGTTCCATCTTCCTCGATCTGAATGATTCCGACAGATGGGTTGACCGAATCTGCTTTCACCATCAAACTCGCATAGTCGCCGTCTCCAGGATCAAGATTGGCGATATCGTCGGCATCATCAATTAGCTGGGATATTTTTTCGGCGTTCGCCGGATCAAGCGTTGACGAAATCCGGTCACGGAACGCATCAGTTGTTCGTTCTCCCTCCCCCCATGTGTCGTCAGCGGAGTCAGAATCTGATTCTACTGATGATTCAGGTTCTTGGCCGGACAGACCGACTGGATTCTCGATTCCGCCGAGCGTACAGAGCGTCGTATAGAGGTCGTTGGCATTGAATGACTGAATACGCTCAGTATTCCAGTCAAATAGTGTCTCGCCAGTCCCATCGAGAAGATCTTCTCGAAGCCGGTCGAGCTGCCCAAAGTAGTATTCTTCCAGCTGAGGCAATATGTCAAAGCGCCACGCGTCGACGACTGCTGCCTTCGAATCGTGTTCAAGGAGGTACGTGTGGCCGAGCTGTTTACCTTTCCCAAGCTGTGCCGCGTCCAAAATACGCTCGTTGAGTTCATCAATAGCGAGGATACTCGCTGCTAAGAGCCGGTCCCTGTCTGAGACGACTCCAGTAGGTGCTGTGAGCAATTCTTCGGGTTCCATCCCGGCGTCGATGGTGTCGTACTGCTCGGAGACGACATCGAGGTTTGGTGGGAAATCGATAAATCGGAACCGTCGACGGAGTGCCGTATCGACCAGCGATATCGACTGGTCGGCAGTGTTCATCGTCCCGATGATGTAGAGATTCGGGGGTAGCGTGAACGAATCGCCGGAGTGTGCGAGTTCGACCTCGAAGCTGCCTCGTTTGTCTGCCTCCAGGAGGGTGATGACTTCGCCGAAGATCTGAGCGAGATTTCCGCGGTTGATCTCGTCGATGATCAGGACAAACGGCGGTGCCCGCTCACCCGCCGGCGTTGCCTCCAGCGCGTCGTTCGCGTCCTCAGCAACGTGTTTCAGCACCCCGTCCTCGACATCGTAGGTAACACTTCCAGACTCTGTTGCGTCGGCAGTCAGCCCCTCGATGAAATCCTCGTAAGAAAACGAGGGATGGAACGTCACCGAGCGAATCTGTTTCCCTGTGGGCTCCCTCTCGGTTTTCTCGTGGATCCATCGTCTCGCAAAACGCTTCGCGTCGAAGGTTTTCCCCGTTCCAGGAGGACCATACAAGATAACCTGCTTGTTCTGGACGAGCTGGCGTTCGATTTCTTCAGCACTGTTCGGTTTTGACGGGAGTTCAGTGGCGTCGGTTGAGGTCGCCTGCTCGACGTCGATATCAACTTGGCTGAGGAGAAAGTTTGCAGCTGCGTCCGAGAGATCCGCGAGATATGCTTCTTGGAGGTGATCGTTTGAGTTTATTGGGTAGTATTTCTCTGTTCGGTACTTGTCTTGACCGAGAATTTCCTTAAGCTCGCTATCGACAGGGAGTGGTTCGTTGAACCAGTGAAAGTCGACAGCGATTCGCTGGTACTTCTGGTCGCGGAAGGAGTATGTTTCGTGGTGACCCGTGGCAATTGAGTAGCCAATGAGCTCGTCGTCGAAATTATGGAAGATTACATCGCCTTCCGCTACCCGTTCAAGGCCGTGGTGCCACTCATTATCTACTTTAGCTCTCAGATATTCGTCTCGGATTTCAGCTTGATTACCTTGATTGACCCAGAACGGATTGGCGTCCGTCCCTGCGAGGTCCTGAATTGTTGTCGTCGATCCGTCGCCGCCCTCAGTACCAGAGTCAGTCTTAGCGTCGAGCACCGTCCGATAGAGTCGGATTGCCGCGTCAGAAGATTCGTTCTCGATACTCGACTCGTCGACCTTGTCGATCACGTTGAATAGCTGATCCACCTCAAGCCGAATCGGTACCTCGAGTCCGTGATCAGCTTCCGCTGTCGCGTGGCCAACAACTTGCTCATATGTTTCGAGGAAATCTTCGAACTCCTCGACGCCATCTGCGTAGGAGTCTGGTTGATCGTAGTCGAAGAAGGCCAGACCGCTCTCGGTAGCGGCGTTGATGATCGGATACTCCTCAATATGGAGGTTACCAAAGAGTTCCCGGACCGTCGTTTTACCACCTAGTTCAAATTCCCACTGGTCGTCGTATTGATCGGCATCACGAATTTCTTTTATAAGATCCGCAAGTTCGTCAATCGAATTGTCCCACTTAGACAGTATGTTCTCGGCATTACCACGTTGGATAGCAGCATGCATCCGGTCCCACATCGACTTGAACCGTTCCGAGGTGGGATCGTCGATAAACGCATCCGCTCGCTCTCGGATATCTTTCGTCCTGTCGTGTTTTTCGAAATCAAACTCCTCGCCAGCGGTGTGGTTTTCCGCGACTTCTCGCCACTCTTCGAGTAC
This sequence comes from Haloarcula sp. CBA1129, assembly GCF_008729015.1. Classification (NCBI taxonomy): domain Archaea; kingdom Methanobacteriati; phylum Methanobacteriota; class Halobacteria; order Halobacteriales; family Haloarculaceae; genus Haloarcula; species Haloarcula sp. CBA1129. The sequence goes on along the minus strand of NZ_RKSM01000001.1, from coordinate 1,755,468 downwards.
CTCCCGCTGGTCGGAAGTCAACACTGTAGGCATCTCGCCACCATCGCTAATTATGCCGTATACTCGCTCGATAGCCTGTTCATCGGGGTTTTTGATCGGCATAACCGACTGTGGGGGAGCATAGGCCTCGTCATATCCCAAAATTCGGTTGACCTTCGCCCGATTGTAGCCATTCGTCGGGTGGCGCCAGTGTTCCCAATCAATACCGACGTGAAACTCTTCGACATCATCGTCCGGGGCCACCTTCTTTTCAGGGTCGGTAACACCTTCACCACTCCACGGCTCCGACACAGTGCCAACTCCAACATAGGTGCCAGAGGGTTGATCATACATCAGCACCCTGTCGCCCTCATTTAGGGGTTGAAGCTGTTCTCCGTACTCCGACTTGTCGGCAAACGTCGCGGCTACGCTGACGTCCTCGAATAGTCGTTCAAAATCGATTGGATTGTGATGTTGCCGATTAGTATGAACGAAATAGGCATCAGTCATCGATGATACCAATAGATGGCCTATTGGCTAAATAAAACCAGTCACCTAAATCCCCGCGGACGGTTCCACGGTCGGTATGTTCGGAACATCGTCTAGAAAGCAGAAATCCGAATCTAGCCCAAAGAGGACCCAATCCCAGGTTCAAGCCATATGCGTGCTGTGAGCCGCTTTGGGAGCAAAAGACCAACCGGGATCGGTGGTGACGAATTGGGGGGTTCCGGTATAATGAATTCTCGGCCAGCAGTTGATTCCGGAAACTCTCGGAAATGCCTGCTTTCCACAAACCAGAATCACGCTACTGCAAGGGTTTTACAGGATCAGCTTAGGGCGATAGGGAATGATTCCGGAAACAACCCGGTCACGTTTTTACTACTAGCCTGAAAACCAGTCTACCAGATATAGATGATCCGCGATGCTCGCGTTCTCCGCGCCGGGTTCGTTCCTCGGGAAGTTGAGCATCGCGACGCCGAAGTCAATCACCTCTCCAGCGTTCTCGAACCAATTACGAACGGTGAACCCGCCGACACGGCCATCGTCACCGGGCCCAGCGGTGCCGGTAAAACCTGCGTCTCACAATTCGTCACCGAACGACTCCGAGAAGAGGTGCTCGACGTCGAAACGACCTACGTCAACTGCTGGCGTAACTACACCCGATTTCGGACGCTCTACCAGATCCTCGACGACCTCGGCGCGACCATCGACATCCACCGGCAGTCGACGCCTCACGACGAACTCGTCGACCGGCTCCAGCAGCACGACGGCCCGCGAACGGTCATCATCCTCGACGAGGTCGACCAGCTCGAAGATCCCAGCGTCATTTACGACCTCCACAGCCTCCCGCAGTTCGCGATTATCTGCATCGCGAACAAGGAAGAGGAGCTGTTCAGCCGCGTCGACGACCGGCTCGTGAGCCGGCTGCGCTCCAGCGAACACGTCCGGATGGACAAGTACCACGACGAGCAGCTGTACGACATTCTGAGTGCGCGGGCAAAGTGGGGGCTCGACGAGGACGTCATCACCGACGACCAACTCTATCGAATCGCCGACGCGGCCGCCGGCGACGCCCGCCTCGCAATCGGCATCCTTCGTACGGCCGCCGGCAAGGCCGATCGCGAGAACCACGAGCGCATCACCGACGACATTCTCCTGGACGCCGCCGAGGATGCTCGGGCTCAGATCAAGCAGAAGAGCCTCGACTCGCTCACGCCGCACCAGCGCGTCGTCTACGACATCGTTCGCGAGCACGGTCCGGTCGGGCCGAGCGAAATCCACGAGCGCTATTCCGAGGACGTCGATGACCCACGGACGAAACGGACTATCCGCACGTACCTCTCGAAAATGGAGCAGTACAACCTCCTCGAGGCGGAAGGGACGAGTCGGGACCGAGAGTACTCGCTCGTTGATTCAGCGGCGGCGTCACCGATGCAGTAACGGTGACCCCGTCAGCTTTCAGGAACTGAACTCGCCGAGGCCCGATTGCTCGTGGTCCAGTGGCTCGATGACCTGGGGATCGTCGTTGCCGGGGTTGTTGACCCGCGTCGAAATCTCGTAGGCGTCCAGATCGTCCTTCGGGTACGGCTGGCACAGTTCCTTGCGGGTGTCCGGGTCTGCGGCGAGCCAGTCGGACTCAGCGTCCTTCGGGAGGACGACCGGCATCCGGTCGTGGATTGAGTTCATCAGGTCGTTCGGCTCTGTCGTGAGAATCGTGACGCACGAGATCGTCTCGTCGTCGCCCTCCCAGACGTCCCAGAGCCCGGCCATCGCGAATGCGGGGTCGTCCTCCCGGTAAATCCGATAGGGCTGTTTCGACCCGCCGTTCGGCGATTTCCACTCGTAGAACCCTGACGAGGGGACGAGGCAGGGACGTGATTCCCACGCCCGCTCGAAGACGCGTTTCTCGTCGGCTGTCTCGGAGCGAGCGTTGATGATGCCCTCCTCGGGTTCGTCCGCCCAGAACGGAATCAGCCCCCAGTGGTAGGCGTCGATCTCGTCGGAAGCCTCGTTCGTGATGATGTGGAGGTCGTCGCCAGGTGCGATATTGTATCGGGGGGTGTACCCGCCGTCCGCGACGACCTCGGCTTCGAAGCGGGCCTCGAGGTCTGGTTGGTCGATGAAGAGCGAGTTCCGGCCACACATACATCCGGGTCCGGCCGGGAGAGTCTTCAACGTATCTGGAAATGTGAACGGCTCTGAATCGTCGATTAGAGCTCGGTCGGCGGCAGAAGCTCACAGAGAACAGCTGCTTGTTCAAGAAGTGCGTCGAAGAGCCGTTCAGTCGGTCGATATAGCGCGTGGTGTTCATCAACAGAGTATGGGGTTTTCTCATCATCAGTGTGTGAGAGAAATCCGCACTCAAGAAGCGGAGCAAGGGTAGTATCCAGCGCAGTTCCGGAACGGCCGGATTCGGCTTCAAGAGTGTGTCGAGGGAACTCAGAAAGGAACCGCGTACAGCAACTCAGGACGTGAGCACGTCGATCAGCGAATAGTTCGTTGAGCGCAGTACGATGGGTGCGTGTCCAATACTCATCGAGTTTGACGTATGTGCGAACGATCGGGGATAGCTCGTTCAAGGAACCAGTAGCATGGACGATGCCAAGGTCGTTGAGCGCATGTTGGTCTTTGGTGTCCAAAGACTCGCCGAGGGGATGGAGAACAGTTTGAAGCGCCTCGTGGTACCGCGAAGTGAGGAATTCCCCGGCAACAACGTGGGCGTTCACGATATTTCGAGTTGGGTGCATTGACTCGTGGTGGTCGGGGTTTCGGTGGTCGACGTGGGTTCGTGGATGGCTCATAGAGCACCTCTTCCAACGTGGCGTTGAGCATTAACATTCCGAGCAGTCAGGCTCGAGACTGCAGCTGGGTAGGTTTAACCAACACACCGCCGTCAATACGGCCGGGTGTTGGTTAACACGAAGTACGATCGATTCAGGAACTATTCTCGGAAACAGGATCCAAACGGAGACTACTCGGGACTGTACCGGGATTGGAGGGGATCACATCCAGTTTCCTGAAACGCGGAAGCGACACGCCGCGGCTTATCGGGAACGTAGACAACTAATCGAGTATGGGAGAACACTCAACGTCGAACCGATTGGCGGTGGACCAGCCGACACGGGGCGCTGACCGCAATCGGTCCCTTGCTGACCAGGCCGATCCGACTACGGACGAGATGTTGTTGCCGTCACTCGGCGACGGCATCACGCTACTCGACGTCGAGGGAGGCCGCGGCGTCCCGATCCTGCAGTCGCTCGTACTCGACCATCTCCTCCTGCACGACGGGCCCGCCTTCTGGGTCGACGCAAATGGTCACGCGACGACGACGACACTCGCCCAGATCGCGCCCAGTCAACGGCTACTCAACCGAATTCACGTCGCCCGCGGATTCACCGCCTACCAGCACTACGGCGCCGTCTGTGATCTCCCGTCAGCGGTGAACAAAGTAATCCAGACGTCCACCGCCAACGCCCGGGCAGCCGGTCGAGGGGCGCCAGGTCGCGACGAGGACACGTCGCCCCACACGCCCGCCCTCATCGTCGCGCCGGCCGTCGACGCCCAGTACCGCGCCGACGATACCCTCGGCGAAACCCACGCGGGAACCCTTCAGGCTCGAACTCTCGCTCGGTTGGCGACCTACGCCGAGGGGTACGACATCCCGGTGCTCGTTACGCGAAACGAACGAAACGAATTCACCGAGTCAGTCGCGACGGTCGCCGACCACCACCTGGAGTGCGAGCAGACTCGGATGGGGCCACGGGTCGTCGGCAAAGACTTCGAGACGCTCGTCTATCCCGTCGACGACGGCGCGTACTACCAGACGACGTTCGCGTACTGGCGGCAGCTGCTCGCGGCACGCGCCACGCAGGTCGGCGTGGAACCGACGACGCCGGCGCCGTCGACGCCGACCCCGGAGGGTGTCGGAACGGGCGTCACCGCTGACGGTGAGACGGTGGCGGCCACCGCGGACCCCTTGCTCGATGCGTGGACGGCGACCGGTACAGGAGGCCGATAGCGATGGGGCGGACGAATCCAACCTACCGAGATGCGTTGCGAGCCATCGAAGAGCGATGGGCGGAGTTCCGGCGGGCACTGCGGCGTCGCGACCAGCCACGATTTGACCAGCTGTTCGAGTACGCCCGCGACCACGCCGACGCGAGCGGGCTGTTGAACCACCAAAATCCGCTGCTGCCGGCGCTGCTCAGCATCGATCTCGAACAGGAGGCCCGCCTCGACGACCACGAGGAACGCCTCGAGGAGCTCGAAGCCGCGGTCGCAACGAGCGATGACCAGGAGGCCGCTCCATCAGACTCGGACCCGTGACGATGCCGTTCAGCATCGACTTCCTGGACGACGGCCGCGTCCTGGAGTGGGAGGCAACCGCCGACGGCGCCGTCGCGACCGAGCGCGATGATTTCACCCCACGCTTCTACGTTGCCGCTCGCGACCCTGATGCCGACCTCGACCTCACGACACTCCAGTCGGTGTACGATCAGCACCCGGACGTCGTCACGACCGAAATGGTTGCGCGACGGCCGGGCTTTCGACGAGACGAGGAACCAGTCCTCGCCGTCGACGTCGCCCACATCGACCGCGTCACTCCACTCGCCCGGCAAGCGCGCCAGCTGTCGGCCTATCCAGTCGGGGATCTCGCCTGTTTCAACGTGGACTTCTCGCGAGAGTTCCGGTACTGTCTGGAGACCGGCGCCGATCCGACGCCGGCGAGCGAGCTGTCGACGCTCCGGCTCAGCGTCCCGGTGACCGAAACGAGCAACGACGTCTATGGGAAGCTGTCCGTCGCCGGCGACACCGTCACCGGCTCGCCGACGGATATCCTGACCGCCGTCCAAGAGGCGCTCGACGCACACGATCCGGACGTCCTGGTCTGCTCGACGAGCGAGATCGTCCCGACCCTGTACGAGATGGCGACGGACGCCGGCGTCGACGACTTCTCGCTGAGTCGGTGGCCAAATGTGGACTACCAGCAGCTCGCAAGCCGGTCGACGTACTCGAGCTACGGCCGCGTCGGCCACTCGCCGGCGCGGTACAACGTTCCCGGCCGGGCGATTATCGACGAGTCGAACACGTTCTTCTACGGAGAGACGAACCTCGACGGCGTCCTCGACCTCGTGTCGCGCTCAAAGAAGCCCGTCCAGGAACTTGCGTGGGCGTCAATCGGGAACGTGCTGACGGCGATCCAGATTTGCGAGGCCCACGACCGTGGCGTCCTCGTGCCATGGAACTCCTGGCGCCACGAGTTCTACAAGCCGATGGGGACGCTCCATGACGCCGACCGTGGCGGCTTCATCTTCGCACCCGAGGTCGGCCTCCACGAGAACGTCCACGAACTCGACTTCTCCTCGTTGTATCCGAACATCATCTGTACCCGGAACGTCTCGCCGGACGTCATCCAGTGTGACTGCCACAGCGACCGCGACGACGTCCCCGGCCTCGGATACTCGATCTGCGACGACCGGGGCTACCTCGTCGACGTGCTACAGCCGATCATCGACGCGCGCGACGAGATCAAGGCGGCCATCCGTCGCGAGAAGGAACGGGACGACCCCGACGAGGACCGGCTGGCGGAACTCGAGGGACGGTCGGGAGCGCTGAAGTGGATCCTCGTCGCCTGCTTCGGCTATCAAGGGTTCAGCAACGCGAAGTTCGGTCGCATCGAGTGCCACGAGGCAATCAACGCGTTCGCTCGCGAGATTCTCCTGACGGCGAAACAACGACTGGAAGCCGGCGGCTGGCGCGTCGTCCACGGTATCGTCGACTCGATCTGGGTGACGCCGGACCCTGACGTCGACGACGAGGACCGCGAGGACCTCGAGACGCTCGCGACGGAAATTACGGAACGCGTCGAGATTCGGCTCGAACACGAAGCTCAGTACGACTGGGTCGCGTTCGTACCGCAGCGCGAGAGCGACGCCGGCGCGCTAACGAAGTACTTCGGGAAGGTCGCCGGCGACGACGACTTCAAGATCAGAGGCATCGAAGCCCGGCAGCGCTCGACCCCGCCGTTCATCGAGGACGTCCAGCGGGACTGTCTCGACCGGCTCGATACCACGCGGTCACCGGATGCGGTGCTCGGGCGTCTCGAACGAGCAATCGATGAACTGCAGGCGGGCAACGTAGCAGTGGAGCGGCTCATCGAGCGGAATCGTGTCTCCAAGCCGCTGGAAGGCTACTCACAGAATACCCAGAACGTGGCGGCCTTGAAGCGAGCCCGCGAGCAGGACCTGGCAGTCCATCCGGGCCAGGATATCGAGTACGTGGTCGTCGACGACGAGAAATCCTCGCGAGACCGGGTCGCCCTCGCCCACGAGAAGATCGAGACCTACGACGCCTCGTACTACGAGACGCAGCTGGTCAGAGCGGTCGAGAGCGTCCTTTCACCGCTCGGGTGGGACCGCTCCGACATTCGTCGAGAGCTCTCCGGTGAGAGGGACGCCGTTTTGAGCTTGTTCGGAGCCACCAACGAACTGTCGTAGTGGACCCCACCCCTGGTTTCCGTCGTTTCGAACCAACCCCACGTTTCCGACGTAATTTTCGACCCCCCTCGTTTCCGTCGTTTCCTCACGCCCCACCCCGGATTTCCGTCGTCCACACCCATTCAGTAGTAGGGGGTCGCTACTCGCGAGTCCAGTCCTGCATCCGGCTGTCCTCGAGGATCGTTTCGCGGACGACTTGGGGATCTTCGATGAGTCGGTTCTGGAGATGGATGCCGCCCGCACTCCCCTTGTTGATCTTCTCGATTTCGACAACCCCGAGGAAGGCTTGCTCTTTCAGGATGTCGCGGAACCGACGAACGGAGAGGATATCCATATCGAGATGGTTGCAGATGCGTTCGTACTGGTCGTACACTCGGCTCGTGAGGAACGCATCGTCGTTGCTGTTGACACTCAGTTCCGTGAGCGCCAGCAACGCCGCCTTCGCCTGCGTGGGTGCGCCGTTCACGAGTTCTCTGAACCGGTCCTTTTCGGCGTGCTGCTGTGCCTGGCGGACGTGTTCCTCCGTCACTTGCTCTGCCCCGGCCTCGTAGGCGACCTCCCCGGCGTGGCGAAGAATGTCGATCGCCTTCCGAGCATCGCCGTGTTCCTGCGCGGCGAAGGCCGCCGAAAGCGGAATCACGTCCTCGGAAAGGACGCCGTCCTGGAAGGCGTCCTCACGGTTGAACATAATCTCCCGGAGCTGGTTGGCGTCGTATGGCTTGAAGAACAGCTCCTTGTGCTGGAAGCTGCTTTTCACGCGCTCGTTCACGTTGTCGACGTACTGGATCTTGTTGCTGATCGCGATGACGCCGACGCTACAGTCGATTTTCCCCGCCTCCTCAGCGCGCGAGAGCTTCATCAGCACGCTGTCGTCGTTCATCAGATCAATCTCGTCGAGGATGATGATTACAGAATCGAATTGAGCGTCAAGCGTCTTCCAGAGGAGTTTGTAGTATTTCGACGTACTGAGGCCAGTATGGGGAACGGTGATGCCAGTCGAAGGTTCATCGTTCAGCTTCGCGGCAAGTGAGGAGATCGCCTGAGTCTCCGTGTTGTCTTCAGCACAGTCAATATACGCTGTTCCAATCTCGACGTCATCCTGGGCGGCGTTTTGAGCGCGTTGACAGACGTGTTTTGAAACGAGAGATTTACCGGTCCCAGTTTTCCCGTAGATCATCACGTTTTCCGGGGAGTACCCGTGGACAGCACCGTTGAGACGTTTCGCGAGCTTCGAGATTTCCTCGTCGCGACCGACGATCCGGTCAGCCTCCGGCACGTGGCCGATTTTCAGGAGATCCTTGTTCGCGAAGATGCGATGCCCGGATTCAAAGAGTGGATCGTCGACAGAACTGGGTGAAGAGTCGGGCGTCATTGAATATCACACGGTGTGAGCGGGGGGAGTATAAATCTAGTGGAGAACGCCACCCCGCGTTTCCGACGTTACTTGTACGATATCAGCGGGAAAATGCCGTAATTCGGTGGAATTGGATTGCTGACAATATAGCCGCGTTTCCGACGTGAGGGAGGAAACCCGTAGACGGAAGCGTCGCCTCGATGTCGAATCCCGAACCCACACACCCCACGTTTCCGTCGTAATCACCGAACAGGTGGGGAGGGGGCTCGAAGAAGACGTCCACGACGAGATACCAAAGACGGGAGCGGCCTAGCCGTCCAATACTGGCCGCCTACAGACGCAGCTGGAAAGGATCGTTTCATCTGAGGGGGCGAAGTACTTCGCCCCTCCTTGGTTGAAGTACACTTAATGAGCGTTTCTCAGCTATACTACTTTAATCTATGTGTTGCAGAAGTTAGTTCATCTCTAGATAGGTTCTAGGTCAACAGAATTAGTGGCTGCATAGCACTATCGTAGTCTCCCCCTACGCCGTCGTGGAGAAACGACGGAAACGCGGGGGGTGTGGTCCCTTCGAAATCAGCGTCACCCCCTCCACCAACATCCAGTTACGACGGAAACGTGGGGTGGGTGTCCTCCATCATCGAGTTTTACTCGTCCGGGTTGACCGGACCCTTGTACTGAGAACGAATCTTCTCTCCCTCCCGCCACTGCCAGTAGTAGTAGCGATTGTCGTTGATTTCCTTGATCGTGATCGTCGCTTTTGCAGGGACGTCGTCCGGGAGATCGTCCGGTCGCTCTTCGACCTCTTCTTGATCTGCCGACTCCTCGAGACGGGCCTCTCGTTCCTTGTGCTCGGCGAGCGCTTCAGCGTACGTCGCAACGTCTCGGAGCTGCTCCGGGTCCGACTCGTTGAGCGTGTTGACGATCTCCGTCGGGAGGTTCGCCGGTGGGGTCGGGGGTTCGTAGGACATCGGCTACTCTCGTGTTAACCAACACGACCCGCGAATCCATAGTTTTGTTGGTTAAGACGATAGAGACGGCTCTCGTGCCTGCTGACTGTAACACTACTCGAAACTTCTTTATATACAAGTTTCGTACTATGTTACACCGTGCTCCGGCGCATCGAACTCGAGGTCCTCGCCACGGTCGACCGCGGCGACACGATCTCCGAACTCGCGACGAAGCTCGACCACAGCGAGAGCTACCTCTCTCGTGCCGTCGCCGACCTCGTCGAGAAGGGGCTCGTCTACACGGAACGCGACGGCCGTCGAAAACGCGTCGTCCCGTCGGATGCTCGCGCCGTCGAGCTCTATCAGGACCTCGTCCGCCAGCACTCCCACATCGAGTTCCCCGAGCTGCTGACCGGCAAGGCACTTGAGGTGCTGTACTACCTCGACCAGCCGCGAACAGTCTCCGAGATCGCCGACCGGAGCGACAACTACCGCAACACGGTCAATCGCGTCCTCAAGCGGTTTCGCGACCGTGGGCTCGTCGGGACCGTCGACGGCCACTATGAGTTCAACGCCGACTTCGACCGCCTCCACGAGTTCGCCCGTGAACTCGCACACCATCTACATCGTCAACGCCTCGAATCCGTCGCCCCGAAGGGCACGATTCTCTGGGAGGACTACGACGAATTCCTCGCCCAGGCTGAGATGGAGATCGATGCGGAGGCGTTCCACGAAACCGGCCTCGCTCGATTCGCGGCCTTCGACCTCCAGTTCCTGCTCACCGGCCACCGCTACTACGTCTACTCCGAAGACCTCGACGCAGTCTCGCCGGCGGAGCTCTGCTGTCACACGCTGCTGATCGACGACGGCAGCCGCCACCGCTCGTACTGTCTCCTCCTGCTCAGCCACGTCGACGTCGACGAGGCGGACCTCCGAGAGCAGGCGGCGAAGTATGGCCTCGAAGACGAAATCGACGCCTTGCTCCGCTACCTCGAGACGCACGGCGAGGTCGACGACGACCGGCTCCCGGAGTGGGACGAGTTCCAGGAGCTGGCGGCTGACTACGAGGTGCCACTACCACAATGAGACCAACATTCGGACGCGAGTACATCGAGAACGAATTCCAGCGAATCGGGGACGAGCTATCTGAACCGCTCACGGTCTACCTGATCGGTGGTGGCGCGATGTCGCTGCGTGACCTCAAGGGGGCGACGAAAGATATCGACCTGGTCGTCCCAGATGGCGACGCGTACGGCCAGCTGTGGGCGGTCCTGATGGACCTCGGGTATGGGGAGGTCCAGTCGCTGGATCCAGATTACCGGGCGCTTGGCGCGACGAGCTGCGTCGAGAACGACGACGGGTGTCGCCTCGATATCTTCAACCAGCAGGTCGCGAACAAGCTCGTGCTCACCAACGGGATGCAAGAGCGCAGCAAGCCGTTCCTCAATCTGGATCGACTGACGGTTCGGCTGGTCAGCAACGAGGATATCTTCCTGTTCAAGGCGATCGCAGGCCGCGACGACGACATCGAGGATATGAATATGCTCGTGCAGGCCGGCCTCGATTACGACGTCGTGCGGGATGAACTCGAAGCCCAGATCGAACGCCTGGGGGACGATCAGTTTGCCACGTTCGCGAACGAGGCCCTGGTCGAACTCGAGGACCGATACGGGGTGACCACGCCGATCGAGGGCCGCGTCCAAGAGCTCACGAATAGATACTACCGGGGGCTCGAAGTCCTCCAAGCACTCGATGAACCGATGACCGTCGACGAACTGGCCGCCGAACTGGAGCTGGATACTGACAAGGTTCACGACCGGATCGCGTATCTCTCAACGTTCGACCGGGTCCGTCGGGATGGCGACACAGTCCGTCCCGTGGAGTAGTCTGGCCACGACTACGGGGAGGGAAGGCGGCCGTCTGGTCGGGGAACGCGGCCCCGTTTGATCTCGTGATCGACGCGGCGCAGGTGCTTGCAGCCGCCTTCGGGTGAACGTTGCTGCCAGTCGGGACAGGTACACGATTCGTCGATGACGTCGACTTCGTACCGGTTCCCGGACGCAGACTGTACCTCGTAGCGGCCACCCTTCGAGAGGAGTGAGACGTCCATCGCTTCGGCGACGGCACGCTTCGTGCGGGGCTCAAGATCGTCCTCCGACTGTGCGTTCTCGTCGACGACCAGTCGGTCGCGAACGTCGCCCGTTCGGCCACCGTCGGGAGCGACGGCTTCCGCAGGCCCCCTGAGCCGCTCGTGGAGCACTTCCTCCACCGGATGGCCTTCCGGCCACAGGTAGTGGACCTCGCGGCGCTCGCGATGGTCGTAGGAGCCGCACGCGGCTGCGCACCCAGTCCAGACGCGCCAGGCACCCAGCGCAGCCATCACGTCGACGATGTCACGGGGAACTGTCTGGTGGTCGTCCGGGAAGAACACCCGGAAGCGGGTACACGCCTCCTGCGGCGGGACGGTCTCCCACCAGTCTTCGCTGGAGCTCCAGCTGTCGTACATCGCCTCGTCGCTCCCGTAGCCGACGGTCACGCCGTTTATCGGCGTCCAGTCTGGTGGGAGGTGGTCCGCCTCGCCTTCAAGCACCCGAAGAACGGCGTATCGGAGGTACTCGTGGGCTTGGTTGTCTGTCGTTCGGGCGACCTGATCGTGCTGCTCGACAACGTATTCGGCTTCCTCGAGGACCGTTGTGAGATAGGATTCAGTCATCATTCGACGGAGGTCAGAACGCGCCTCCGCCCCTCCGCGGGCGGTGAAAAACTTAACCAACATATCGGGGCGACCAACCCACTTGTTGGTTAACAGAATTGGAGAGCGCGTCAGTCTTCGAGTATGTCGATAAGATCCTTTGCTGTCCGATTGATTCGGCTGAGACACTCTAGAACTACCTTCTGTGAATACTGGTAAAAGAAGTAGACGGCGAGACCTGTTACGATCTGCAGTATGGGTTGAAACCGAAGACAACGACCGGCGTTCTCCGAATCAGGAATCTGTAGGCAACATCGTCTATCCAGAGTCCTGTGACCACGGGTCCTCGCGTTTCTCGAGGAACTCCTCGAGCTCAGGATCTTGTGCCTGTTCCTCCCACCACGACAGATTGGGCTCCCAATCGTCTGGCCGTGGACAGTGGTGCTCACAGCCTTCGCAATATCGATCTTTAAACCCGTTAAATGCCAGCTCCAGATTTACACTCTCCATTGCTCCCCCGTGTTTACACCACACCATCTTCGTACCGAGCGTGTAGAGGCTGAGCCACTGGCCGAGCGGGCTCGTCGACAGCTGGCGGATTCGCAGGTGTTCGCAGTGCCGAAAGTATTCCGTCTGGTTAATATCCTTGACTCCTATCCGAATCGCTTCCGTCGTGCGATCCTCATCATCCGCATCAAGGTCGATCCCCTGCATTTCCAGCATATCCGTTGCCATCTCTTGATACTCCGACAGACTCATCTCCTCCACCTCTTCCTCGCTCACCTCCTCTCGTTCGTATGGATCCGGCCGGTCCTCCACATCGTCCAGCAGCTCTTCTAGGAACTCGACAGTGTGCTCGTCACCGAGTTCCTCCGCCCCCGAGATTCCGGTGGTGAAGTAGGTTATCGCCTTCTCCGGCTCTAGCGTGAAATAGTAGTACCGCCCGAGGCTCTTACCGAGGAGCATCCGGATTTCCGGATCATCCACGATATCCAATATCTGCTCGCATTGCTTCACGAGCGGATGATCGTGCTTCTCTTCGCCCAGCGCAGCCTTGTCCATGATCTGTAGCTGCGTGAGACGCATGATCTGGTTGGAGATATAGTCAAGCACGATAGGCAGACTGACGATGAACTCGTAGAGGTGGTCACGGTCAACCAGTTGGTTCAGCGCATCGTTGATCTCGCCGAAGATACGGATTTTTTCTTCAAGCAACTCGATCAGGGTCTCATTGAAATAATACGCGAAGAACGCATCCGTATCCTCTCCTTGGAACTTCAACGACACCAGTATCTCTTCGGTCTTCTCAAGGAGGATAAACAGCTCTGACTGGTGTTTGTGAATCTTGGTATAGTATTCGAGACCGTCTATGTCCAGATCCTGGGCGAGGTCGATGGCCTCCTCGGAGAGCTCAATGATGGTCACGGCCTCCTCTGGCTCCAGTGAATTGTATGTGTGGGTGAGGCCGACAAGGGCTTTCAGCTTGCCTTCGTCCTTCTCCGGCGCGTTGTAGACATCGATTAGCGTTTCCCGCGCTTCTTCCATGTTCCCCTGCTGCATGAGCTCCTGCGACTTGATCAGGGAATGGCCTTTGAAGCTCAACAGGCTGCTGTTGATCTCCCGATCGAGTTCACCGAGATCCGCGGACGAAAAGTTGACCCCCTCCCCCAGTCCCAGCCCCATGTTTTGACGTCGGATGATTCGCTTCTGGCTGGCAACAACAGCGTCCTTCAGGGCGTCCGTATCCCCGAACGTGTTCTGCTTGTTGACGTGGATACGGTTATAATCCTGCTCCCGCCATCCGGGTGTCTCGTTGTTCAATGTATCCCAGATGTAGTCCTGCGTCACCGTCCAGTAGAACTGGTCTGCTGCGTCGTCGTACAGCGCCAGTACAACCGGCTGTGATGTTTCTACATACAGTTCAAGATCGTCGGTCGTAAGATCGAATGTCGCCCGGTCTCCCTCGAACTCCTCGGATGCCTTCAACTGAATGTAGAAATTAATCGACCGGACTTCCTGATGGCCGTCCTCCCCCTGCTCAGTCACCGTAACCTGAAAGTCAAGCCCGAAGTCGTTATCCAAGGAATTGACGACAAACTCATCTAACCGGGAGATCAGTTCTCCTCGAGAAGCTTGTTCGAGTTGCTGGTTGCTGCTTCTCTTCTTCGCCACTGTTAGAACAGTTTTTGCCGATTATCTAAAAACCTGTGTACACCTGGAATCCTATTACCGAATGTACTCCCCGGATTCCGCCAACTGACTCGGGTACAAGCCGTCGAAACCCCATAACTCAAACTCACCCGCGCCCAACTATTCCTCGTCTGCATGTTCGAGGACTTGGACAGGGAAACGATTGAGGAGATACTCGATGCACCCGAACCCACGCTCGACCGGGACGACATCACGATCATCTACTTCGACCAGAAAATCTGGGGCCAGCTCCACGCCGGCCGCCATGATTCCGAATCAAGGCACACCGACGCCTACGAAACCGTCCGAGAAGCCGTCAAACGCGGCGATGCAATCTGCCCCTACTCTATCGCCCGTTTCCTTGAAACTGATGCGCACCACGACGATACGTTCAAGAGAGAGCTTTATGAGCTGATGATCGACCTCTCCAATAACTTCTGTATGCGGAACTACTTCGACGCCATCGGTGCTGAAATCACGGCGTATATCTTTAGACATGCCGACCTGCTGCCCGAGATCGACCCAAGTGGCCAGATATTCAGCCGCGGCCTCGTCGAACCCCACGGGCACCCTCGAATCACTAGTGACGGCAACCCAATCGATAGCGAATGGAAGGTCCACAAAATCCTTCGATCGGAGCAGGTAACCCGGCAAATGATCAAGTCTGACGATTTCTTCGACGACGTCCCAGAGCCCTGGGACGAGGAGGAGCGTGCCCAGTACGTTGAGACACTGGAATCCATTCGGAAAGAGTACGACGATATCGCCGACACCGACGAGGAACGCCGTGAACAGCTAATAATCGAAAGTTTTCGAAATGATGTACTCCCTGGTCTCCTCCATACTGCTGAGCAGATTCCACTCGACGTGGATTTACTCTCTATTATCGCCCGTGACACTGCCATCAAAGGGTTCGAGGACTTTTTTATGCAGTTTCCCACCTACTTCACCCATCTCGATCTCATCCTCGGCCGCGATTTCCACCGCCACCGCGACATCGAGGGAAACGACCTTAACGACGTTATGGCCCTTGCAGTCGCTATTCCCTACTCCGATTTCGTAGTCACCGAGAAGTTTTTCGCTGGTGTCGCTCACCAACAGAATCTCCCCGATCGGTTCGACACAACCATCCGTACCGATCTTCAGGATCTAGCCATTCACCTCACCGGAACATGAGATTGGGAAAACGACCAACAAACGAGGCGAGAACTGATTGGTGTTGATTAACTCCTAATGTCTTCCAGAACTTCAATAAGTTCTTCTGACGTTCGACTAATCCGGCCAAGGCGCTCGCGAACGACCTCGGGATCGTCCGACTCCCACGCAGCGAGGTAGAACGCTGACCCACTGGTGTCGAGCCCGCAGTACCGCCCGACGACGTACGCGACGGCTTCGGCCTCGACTTCACGTTTCGACCGCTCCGTATCGTCGTCGACATCGAAGTGGAGCAGCGCGTGTGCGTACTCGTGAATCAGCGTTCGCGCGAGGTCGGCCTCGTTCTCCCGATCACGCACCTCGACGAGCGGCTGAACGTCGACGAGGCTCAGTTGCTCGCAGATGCCCTTTGCCTCGCCGTGGGTCCACTCCTCAGTTGGAACGATCCGCACCGTCACGCCGAGGTCGTCAGCGGCGGCAGTCAACTGTTCGACGAGGTCGCCGGCGTCCCCGGTCGCTTCCGTGTCCAGGTCGGGAAGTGACTCGCCTTCGGTCTGGGAGACGTCGAAGACGGGCGCGGGCTTGAACCCGACGAGCCCCTCGGACCACTCCTCGGGCGGCGTCTCGTCGTACTCACAGTCACTGTCCTCGTGGTAGCTCGGCGAATTCTCGCACTCCGGGCACTGCTTGGAGATGATCGGCGCCCAGATCCAGATGGCCGACTCACCCTCCTTGACGTGGCGGTCGAACTCCTCCTGCCACGTCCGGTAGCCCGCCACCCGGCTCGCCTCGGGACACTGCCGCTTGATGAGGAGCGTGTTCCGGTAGGAGTAGTCGTGGAAACGACTCTGGACATCGAGCCACTCATGGAACTCTTCGCTGGCCTGCGCGTCGTCGACGCCGGCGACAAGGTCGTCGATCCACTGTTCGATGGTACTGTTCATCTCGTCTGATCGCGTGTCGGTCTGGTCGAAGGAGACCGACGAGTCTCTGGTCGTAGACATCGTGATCACCGAATCGAGTTCACGGCGACTGCGTCTGTTCAGACCGCGCCGCACCCCTCAGGGGCGTTCAAAAAACCGCTCTGTCGGTCAGCGGAGTTCGTGGCGTTCGTCAGCGAAGCCGACCGTAACGAGGTACTCGAGGAACTCGTCGAACCGCTCAACGTCGCTAGGCGTGTCGGTCGCAAGGTGACGCGCCCACTCGATGGCCCACTGGAAGGCGGGATCCGTGCCGCCCTTGCCGTGAATGTACCACCACCGGGCCGCTTTGAGAACCACTATAGGATTCGTCGGCGGCTGCTCACCGGCGAGCCCACGGGTGATGGATTCGATTTCGTCGGGGACGTCGGCGGGATCGATCTCCGCTGATTGCGTGTTGTCGATATCGACCGGGATCTCGTCGATCGAGACGTTGTCGGGACTCTGTTGTTGACTCACTGGAAGTCACCTCTGAGAGCTTTCGAAGGAGCCCTCGCCCTCTCTGGGGGCACGAAAAACAGGTCGCGAAGTCACGCCGGCGGGAGGTAGACGCTCTGTTCGCCGGCGATCTCCTCCAGGTTGTTTCGATGACGGTGGCTGAAGTAGCACTCGTAGCTGCAGTATCCACAGATAGCGCCGGTATCGTATTCGGCCACGTACGGGCCGCGGCGAGTTCGCCAGACGTTCGTCCCGCACTCGGTACAGGCGGCGTCCTCGAGATCGGCAGGACTCGGACCCTCGTACTCGACTTCGAGCCCCTCGTCTTGCGGTGTCGTTTCGGGCCAGATTCCGTGGACCCTCCAAAACTCACGGACGCGAGCGAGGCTGTGTCGCACCGTCTTTCGCACGGTGACGTGGTCGGCGTCGCGACCGCTGTCGTCCCAGCCGTCGGCCGTCCAGAACTCACCGAACTGCGCGCCGCGATGTAGCCCGTTCCAGTCGACGCCGACGATGTCGGCTGGTGGCTCGTCCGTGAGTGTCGGCCTGGTCAACTGTCGAATGGTGTCGAGCTGCTTGGGCGGACTCCCGCCGAGGATGTGGACGCGCTGGCCTCTCCAATCGGCTGGGTCGGAGAACTCGTGGGCCAGGCGGTCGGCGTATCCCCGTGAATACCCGAGGACGAGGTTCTCGGGTATCGCGTCGATTACTGCTTGGGACTTCGGAACGACGATGAGCTCGGCCTCGGGATAGCTCGCTTGGATCTCGCGAGCAGCAGCGACGTGGGCGTCGACGTCGTCGATTTCGTCGACATCCCCGATGACCCCGACCTGAGGTTCGTACTCGAAGAAACGGTCGACGAACCGCTCCAGATCGGGATTCCGGAAATCGTTGTCGAGCATCCCGACGGGGAGGCTGAGGTTCTGATACTGCGCCTCCTGGTACCCACAGTCCTCGCGAAAGCCGGGAAGGAAGCCGAAGTCGACAGCGTCGACGACAAACGGGGCTCGATGCAGAAACGCCACGTAGTCTGCCTGTCTGGCGGCGGCGATTTCGCGGGCGGTGCTGGCGCTGGAGCTCAGCTCGAGGGACATGATTAGGCTCGCGAGGCCGCTGCTGGCTGCCCCGCACCCTTTCAGGGGCCCGAAAAACCGAGGCACAGCCTGTTAACCAACAATAGGGAAATAACGCGGAGTGTGTTGGTTAAGAACAGAGCTTACTCTTCGTCCTCACGTAGCTCTTCAGCCTTCCACTTGAGCCGGCGCAGGATCTGCGTCCGATTCTGGTGGGCGTTCTCGTAGGCAACACACTCTTGGAGGGTTTCCATATCCGGGATCGTCGTGATACCGGCCTTAATCAATCGGTAATTCGGTGCTTCAAGACGCTTCTCAGGTGGGAATTCGTCGTCACTCCCGTCGCTAATCGTGGACTGTTCCATCTCGGTAGCCCTCACCCATCCAGGGCGAGAAAAACAGAACAGACGACTACATCACCGACGCGGCGTCAGGCCATCGCCTCTTGGAACCGCTCACGCAGCGCGTCCTCTCGATCTTCGAACTGCTCGACTTTCTCCTGCAGGTCGTCGCTGACGCGCTCGATGCTGGCCAGCGCTCGTTCGCCGGCCAGCGACGCCTGTGACCCGTCGTCGCCGTCCGCCTCTAACTGCTGCTCGTACGCCTGCTCGACGCGCTCGATCGTGCCTTCCGGATTGAACAGGATGTCGTTGGCGATGCGGACGTACTGATCGAGAGATGCCCCTTCTTTCCCCTGGAAGAAGTGGGTGAGTGCGTACGTCGCACCGGAATGTAGCGTCCACATATCGATCTCGAAGGGGGACGCCGCATTGGCTTCTGCATCGTCGGCGGCGCGCTCGGCCAGGTAGTCCGGGAAGCCCAGCAGGGTGTAGAACTCCGTGACGGTGAACGGGAGCTCCGAGAAGTCGAGGTCGATGTCCTGAGCGTCCCGGATGAACTCGAAGAGATCGTCGGCGACGAGTTCGACCTGTGCGAGGAGTTCCTCCCACCAGGTCCGGAAGTTCCGGACGTCGCCGACGTGTTTGATGACCTCCTTGTCGGTGAGCGAGCGCATCGTGTTCGAGCAGTAGCCATCCTGAGCGAACCCCTCAACGTAGACGGCGTGCTCGCCGAAGAAGTCGTAGCCCGACGTGACGCCCATCGTAATCGAGTCCGACCGACCGGGAAGGCGCACCTCGAGGCCGTCGAACATGATGTCCATATGGACTTCGCCGCCGCCCCGGTAGCGCCGAATCTCGCCGAACATCACCTCGCCCAGCGGGGTCCCGTCGATCGTCTCCTCGCGGAGGACCTCCTCCAGCGGCCCGTAGACGTCGACCGGGTTGATGATCGCGTACGAGTCGGTGGGCACGTGGAACAACGGATCCGTCTCCGTGTCCTCATCTCGGGCCTGCTCTCGAGCCCGACTCGGCTCGACGAGCGCGTTGAACCGCTCTGTCTCGACCCACTCGTCGGTGTAGGGATTCTGGTACGCCACGGTCGTCTCGACGGCCTGCGGAAGATCACGAACCGCCTCGGCGAAAGTCACGGGGTCTGCATCACCATGGCGCTCTCGATACCACTCGGGTAGTTCGGTGTCGGTACGTCCATCGACGCCAGCGAAGATGGTTCTGGACTCTGGATCTTTCATCTCAGTCACCTCACTTCAGGAATCCTCGTCGACGTGCGACTGCATCGTCTCGCGTCCTGCGCCCCTCTCCCGGGCGCAAAAACAACGTCTCACGAACTACCATTCGACCTTGAGAGTGTCCTCACATCTTCAGCTGTCTCCGTCGGTACGCTCCTGTCGGTCGTTGTACCGCTCCAGTTCACGCCCGATTTTCTCGAGCGCCTCGACACCACGTTCGAGGAGCTGATGGGTGGCTCGCGCCAGTCGAAGCGTCTCCATCAGTGCTCCCCCTCCGGGGGTTCGATGAGGTCGTTGCTCTCTTCGGCGAGTTCTTGGATTACCCGTTCCACGTCAGCCTCCTCGACAACTGTCCGATGTACGAGCGGGGCAGGATATGCCCGGTCACCCTGGCTGCAGAGCACGACCAGCCACTCGTCGCTTCCATCCCCGAGCACGATGTAGTGGTCGCGATCAGCGCGCTGGAACACTCTTCGATCAGGGCGAGAGACGGCTCGCCAGTTCTCGGGGAGCGTCGGTGACGGCCGTCCGCCGTCGGCGAGGGCGACGACGTCGTCGGTAAGGGTCGCCATCGCGGCGTCGATCTCCTCACCGGGGAGGTGCCAGCACGCCGCGGCACCGTCGCACTCCAGCTGTGAGACCACCTGATTCCGGAACGCGATGTAGTGCTCACGGGCGAACTGCTCATCGTCGTAGTAGTCCAGGAGGAGCGCGCACGCGAGCTGGGCGGGCCCGCTACCACTGTACCCCCACTCGAACCCGCTCGGACTGTGGTTGACGAGGTCCAGACTGCGCTCGAGGGAGAGTCGCCGATGCTCCGAGAGGCTCAGGACGACGGCTTGGCCGTCGACGCGGAAGCCGACGTATTCGGCTGCGTCTTGGTGAGACTGAGCGGGCGATGCGACTGGAACCGATTCCGAACTGGCCATAGGTACATTCCCGTTCATCGTTGCTCGCGGGCGGTTCGGTGACCCCCGCACCCCTCTCAGGGGTTCAACAAACAGGACGGCGTAGCGTTCGGCAACGTATTTGGCAGTTGCAACGTACTGTCCACATAATTGAGGATGGCTGTACTGGACGATATCTCGGGGTTCGAGTTCGAGGACGTGATGGAGGACGTGTTCCGGAACCTCGGCTACGAGAACGTCCGCCAGGCCGACCGCACGGCTGACGAGGGTCGCGACGTCATCATGGAGGAGGTCGTCGACGGCACGCGGCGTGCGATCATCGTCGAGTGCAAGCACACGGGGACAGTCGGGCGGCCGGTCGTCCAGAAGCTTCACTCGGCGATCGCGACGTTCGACTTCGACGGCCCGAAACGCGGAATGGTCGTCACGACCGGCCGGTTTACGAACCCTGCTCAGGAGTACGCCGACCGCCTCCAGCAGAACGACGACCCACATCCAATCGATCTGCTCGATGGCGAGGACCTCCGGGAGATCGCCGACGAGATCGGCCTCGACCTCTACAACGGTCGCATCGAGATTCTCTGCGACGAGACGCTCCGCCCGTACGATCCGGCCGCCGACGTCGACGCGCCCGTCATGGAGGCGTTCCGCGACATCGAGAACATCGAGGCTGCCGATCTCCCAGACCCACACTCATCGGTGACGTTCCGCCCGGTGGTCGCGGTCACCGCGGACACGAACGCTGTCTTCGAGACGTCGGTGGGCGTCATCCACCGGATCGACGACCGGACGCGATTCGTCGTCCACGCCGAACGCGGGCAGCCGCAGGTCGTCGATGAGGACGTCGGGACGCTGGTCACCGAGAATCTCCACGCGACGGTCGACCTCGATGCCGAGCAGTTCGGAGAGGTGTTCGACGACGTCGAGGAGCGGCGGTTCGGGCAGACGCAAACGGAGTACAAGGAGTGGGCCGTCGAGCGCCTCCAGCAGCATCACACGACGACGGTCACCTACACCGGCGACAACAACGTCACGTACAACAAGACCTGTGAGCCGAACCGCTCGGACATCTCTGTCCAGTCGATCGAACCAGTGTACCTCCCGGAAGTTCGGCACACTACCGACGTCCAGGAGTACACCTACCCCTACGAGTACTACGCGGCAGGCCCGTCACGAGTGACCGCCGAGAACGGCATCCATCAGTGCGTCCACTGTGACACGAGTGGCGTCACCGAGACGTACACCTACTGTCCGAACTGCGGGGCCATCGCCTGCTCCAGCCACACCAAAACGGAGCGGCTGGAAGGCGAACCGGTTTGTACGGGCTGCGCGGTGACGGAACGGTTCGCATTGAAGACGAAGTACTTCTACGACGAGGAGAATCTCGAGGCCTTCCGCGAGGAGTACGCCGCGATGCCGATCCACGAGAAGGTGATGGAGAATAAGCTCCTCACTGCTGGTGGGGGAGTAGTTACGGCTGTTCTACTACTGCTTGGCATCCTCGCACTTGGAGGTGTAATCTGAGTATCGAGGTGTCGAATTGGTTATCGCTCGGCCCAGGTCCGACGGTATTCAATAAAGTCTCGAGGATGTTGATGATCTCTCGCCCACTCTTTTGCTTCGCCAGGTGAATCACACCGCTCAGCGGTTTCGCAGAGGGTACATTTCGCTGTTACCCGAATCACCATTACAGGATTTTCTGTTTCCGGCGGCTCATCCACGTAATCCATACTGGACCAATCGGACTTATCGATTAAAACGGGTATTGTTCTCTGTTGTCCTGGCAATGGTCTGCTCTGAGCGCAAACACCTCGTTCTGATACGACCCTTTGCTCCCCCTGTCAATTTTATCGAGCAACGACTATTCTACAGGTATGCCTTCCAATCAGGTCGGAGATGAGTGGACCGTCGAGTGGATGACGCCCAAGCCGAACAGCGATGAATACCTCGATAACTTGGTGCTGAGCCCGGAACAAGCAGCTGAATACGGGGACGACCTCGTTATGGCTCTGCGTGTCGACGACGAAATCCTTCGAGAGCGGGGATTAGACCCTAAAGAACCGTTTGGCTGGAAAATCGAAAACGGTGAGCTACTGATGAAACAAATTTCTCGCCAAGCGTTTGAATGGGTCGCGGAAAGCGACCGAGAGGATTCACTCTATGCACAGCAGGTATTGGATTCTCGAGCTCGCCGGCGGATTCGTAACTCTCAGTAGCAATCTGCAAACCATTCGTTCCGAAGAATCCTATACTGGGTGCTCCTTCTCTTCAGAACTCGATCCTTGGGAGTTTCCAATTAACGATTAGCTTGGTTGGGCTAGTAGTTCGTCGACGGCGGCCGAGAGCGGTCCTTCAAACTGCCAGCTAGCCCGATCGAAGGCTTCCTCGGTCGGGCCATCCCAGCGCGGGAAGGCGGAGTGACCACTCACCTTGACAGTCCACTCGGAGGGTTCCTTGAACGGGTTCCGGGTCGGGAGTTCGACGACGTAGAGGTACTCTTCGTCGCCGTGGATGCCGTCGGCCGGATTCTCGACAACGTGTCCCAGCAGGAACATCGGCTGGTCGAGATGCCCCATATTGTCCGGGTCGAGGAGATCCGAGGGTTGGTCAGCGTGGATGCTCCGGTCACGCCCTTCGTCCACGTAGAGGGTCATCGTCGAGAGCGTGTCGAGGAACAGGAACTGGGCAGCGGCGTACGCAGCCCCGCGCTCTGTTCGTGTCTCGTCAAGCAGCTGCTTCAGCTGGTCCAGGTCATGGAGGACGCTATCGGGATACCCGTCCGAGTGGCGGTAGATTTGTGCGATGCGGTCGGTATCGGACTGTTCGCCTGCGGTCTCGATCCGTTGGATGAATCGGAGTTGACTTCGTGTCGACATCGATCACCGCCGGCGCGTGTGCGCTGGCACCCATCGCCGGCGCAGAAACAACTTCTCCTGAATCGAGTGGAGTCGCTGGAATCTCGCCGAATGGCTGTCACTGGACAACTTAAACCCGATTAAAAATGGATTCCGAAATTCGCAAGAGGGCAGTCGGGCGGGGTCCTTGCTCGGAAACTGATGCTGTTCCAGCCCAAAGGTATGCGTATGCCATCGGAGTCTGAGGGGGGCTCACCACTCCCCGATCCAGATGAAATTGCCAGGCGGGCCGAACGGCAGCGTAGTCTGTACGAGGAGGCCGCCGAGAATCCAGACCGGGTGGTACCAGCGATGTTCATCGAGGACTGCGCCCGGTGCGAAACGCTCGCCGACAAGCGGCGTCGTGAGGGCTTCTATAAACACTTCTATCGGACACTCCCTGACCGAGAGACGGCGAAGCTGTCCAGCGACGATCTCCCCGAGGAGATTCAGTCTGCTGCGCCCGTCCATCGTGCAATCGATGATACGACTCTCGAGGACGAAAGCGCCGACGTGGCCTCCGTCTCGGAGCTGTGGGAGCAGATTGGTACTGGTGAGCACCCGGGCAAGCTGTGTCAAGCTCCGTTGGTCCACTACATCGACCGTGAGGACTGCTATATCCACGCAGAGCCAACGCGGGTCGGCTTCAGCTATGGTCTCCCCGTGTTCGTGTACAAACGCCGGCAATCGGACAACCACTACGGAGTCTTCTTCTCGAGTGAGAAGGCGTATCTGTGGCTCTGTGGGTGGATTCTTCACGCAAACGGATTCTTCGACCCGAAAGAGTTCATCCCATCACTCTACTTCTTGAAGGCCTCGGACCCATCCACAGTTGCTCCTGAGCTGGTGTCCAAAACAGAAGATCTCGTGTTTCGTAACGGATTCCCCGGCATAGATGCGCCCGAAATCACAGACCTGCCGGACGGGGTCAATCTGTACCAATTCCCGTACAGCAAGGACACGTATGCGGATCAGTTTGCTCGATGGCGCCGTCTCTACTTCGACGAGCGAACCCCTCGTGGATGCGGGTCCTGCGACGTGTGTCGGGCGTAAATTCACCGCCTTAACGCGTGCTCTACGCCAGATGCGACACCTCTGATGGTTCCTCGACGTCGTCGAACTCGCCGTGCTCGACAGGTTCCCAGTCCTCACCTGGCTCTGGACTCCACCAGTCGACATTGTAGGCGCCCGGTGTGCCGAGGATCTTCACGCGCGCCGACCCATCAGGCAAGTCGCGGCGCAGTTTCTCGTCGACGTGGAGGTTCCAGGTCGTGGTAGAATCGAAGCAGGCGAGCACGGCCTCCTCGTAGCCGCGCGTCTCTCGGGATTCCTGGAGTTCGACCTGGGTGTTGCAGTTCTTGCAGAACACCCCCTCGAAGGGGATGTGAGTGAAGATCTCCTGCCCGCAGACGGGACACCAGAGGAAATCGAACAGTGCCTCACTGTGTCGGTCAAGTACTTCGAGGGTCATTGGTTGACTACCCGGTCGTACCGGGCCACCACCTCGTGCCCGGCCGAAAAACAGCGCCCACCGCTCGCTCACTCACCGTTCGGCGCCGTAGACGATGCGTGAGGGGGCTTCGTACCCACAGTTGGGGCAGTCGTACCACCGCTGGACTTTCGCCCCGTCTGCTGCCTTCTCGCCGACGCGAACGTCGTTGTTCGGACACTCCGGGCAGTTGAGGTCCGGAGCCGGCCGCTCCCGGAGTTCGTCACGGAACGACGTCGCGTCCTTCGTCTCGTACCCCCGCGACCACACCGGATAGCCGTCGACGAGGATTGCCCCACGCCATTTGTACCGGTAGGAGTCCGGGGCTCGATGCAGGACGGCTCGCGCACCGGTCTCGGTGTTCCGATACGCAAGCGTCGGCGAGCGGCTCTCGCGTCGCCAGTTGGTGATGCGAGGCATTGGTTAGAAGTGGACGTCAGCGGGCACGATCCAGAGCTCTTCACTCTCCTCGAGGAGTCGATCCAGCTGTCCACGGTGACGAATGCCGGTTCCGTGTTCGGTGTACAGGAAGATCGTCGGGCCATCGTACGCACCGACCTTGTGGAAGGCGTGCCGGGCGAGGTCCTCGTCGCGCATGATCTCCTCGTCGGCGAGCTCGTCGATGGCCTCTTTCACCCGATCGAGATTCCGTTTGAACTCTTCCTTCGTCGCCTCCCAGCCACGCTCGAGGAGGTCTTCGCCGTCATCAGAGTCGACGGGGGCTGCAGTCGGGAGCTCACCCCATCGCGCCTTCCCAGCAACGGACGTGTCTTCCTCGTCGAAACAGACGTAGTAATCGAAGACGGCGCCGGCGTGTGGGTCCGCGCCGACCAGTCGGTCGAACACCGTCTTTCCGGTGGCCAGCGCGTCGTCGTGCGTCGATGCCTCTACCAGTGCGTAAATCACCATATGCATCTCGAACACCTCGAAACGCCGACGCACCGGGGGTCGTTGCTCGCTCCAGCTGCGCCGGCACCCATCGCCGGCGCTCGAAAAACCTGCTCGTGACCGCGGATTCTCAGGCCTCGTCCGCTCGTTCGACAGTGATAGTCAGGTCGCCCGACGCGTAGTCTGCCGCGAAGTCGACCGCGAACGCGTCCGACTCGTAGGCGGTGTGGTAAGCACGGTGGCGTTCGAGCGAGCCTGTCGCCTTGAAGTGGAAGAACGCGGCCGCCGTGTAGGGCTTGCTCTGTGTTTCGACCTGCGACTCGACGGATGCGGGGAGCACGATTTGGGGCGTTTCCGTGTCGATACTCGCAGCGAACTCCTTCGCTTCCTCGACGGTTGCTTGCGAATGTGCCGGTGTCTCGCCGGTCAGCACGTTCACCGG
The DNA here is from genome assembly GCF_008729015.1 of Haloarcula sp. CBA1129. Lineage (NCBI taxonomy): Archaea > Methanobacteriati > Methanobacteriota > Halobacteria > Halobacteriales > Haloarculaceae > Haloarcula > Haloarcula sp. CBA1129. Next base: position 1,729,450 of record NZ_RKSM01000001.1, on the reverse strand, counting down.
AGTTTCCGTGTCGTCGGTGAACAGGACGTCTTCGAAGGTGTGTGTTCCGAGGATCGCCTCGGGATCCAACTCGCAGTCGTGAAACGGGTCGTCGTTTGAGGTCATCGAATCACGAGCCTATGGCGGGGCTCACCCATTCCGACCCCTGAAAAACAGCAGTTGCTACGTAGCAGATCCAACTAGGAGTGGTTGAGGCTCGCCTTCTCAAAGGGTGATTCTCCGGTCGGGATGAGCAGCTGCTGCCGGTCTCCGACCCGCTCGGCGAGCTTCCGTTTCAGGTACTGCCTCGCCGTCGACGGCGTGAAGACGCCCTTGTCGAGCATATCGCCGACGACGTCTTTGAGGGCCGCGAACTGTCCCTGTAGGTGGCCATCGCCAACCGGATCGCCGTCGTACCAGCGCACCGTCGCGAGCGCACCGTTCCCGACCGTCTCTCCCTGTTCGACCGTCTCCGAGTCGTACTGGAGTCCGAACCACAGCGTCCGGTAGGCGGTCACCTCGAACGTCGTCGACACCACGAAGAACGCCTCGTGGTGGAGGTAGTCGAGATGGTCAGCGACGATCTCGTCGAGGGTGAGCCCGGTGGCGCGGGGCTTCGGCTCGACGACCGTCGACGGCCGGTCCTCGCCGGCGAGGTAGCCGTCGACGGCTTCTGCCTCGAGGCCATCGGCCAGTTCCGCCAGCAGCTGTTTCGCCCACTTGGAGTCAGTGTCGTCGCCACCGAACGGCGTCTCAGCCGAGATTCGGTGCTTGAGCTTCAGGTTCGCTGCGCCCCAATGGCTGTAGTGGAGCGTGTACTGTCTGTCTGTGCGTTCGTACGCAACGAGCGCGCGGTGTCCCATCGAGCAATCACCTCACGGGGCGACCGCGACTGGATCACCCCGCACCCCTCCCGGGGGACGAACAACGCTACTCGTCGATCGGGTCGGGGGAACTGATGTCCGCGTGGAGGACTTCGCCGTCGCGATCGATGTACCGCTTCGCCAGTACGGAGAAGCAACACTTCGTGAACCCGGCCGTCTGAGTATCGAGTTCTTGCAAGAACTCTCGCCTTCCCCAGATTAGGTGTGACGGGAAGCAAGCGGGACGTTCACACAAGATATAATACAATTTCCTAGAAAATCGTACTATGGTTGAGGTAACGGGTATCGGCGTTTATAGCTGTGTCAAAACGGAAGGTGACGGTAACCCTGATCCTTCAACGGTAGGCGTCCTCGAAAACGAGGATTTTAACGATGACGCCGGCGCCGAGGCCTCCCGTATCTGTGAGGAGCTCATCGATACGGCACTTGGAAAGAAATACGGAGAATCTAAGAGTGCCAGGAACCACCGGTTCAGCGCTGAAGCCGAAGTGGAGCGATCCGATGATGGGGAATCAGTTCTCGATGTACTCGAGGAAGTCAGAAACGACGGGGATCTTGAGAAGTATAGCAAACATATTGCTGACTGGTATATCACCGAAATCCAATCTCGTTCTGACCTAATCATAGTCGCACCGTTCGAAGAACACGACCGCGAATTTGTGGCGGTGATTAAGACCCCGTTCCTCCCTGATGCACACGAAATCGATACCGACGAAATGTTCGTCGAGCACGAGAGAATTATCCGGGAAGAAACAGACAAGAGCATCATCTACCCCTTTTATGATGAATTTGAGGATGAGGCGGACTCTGATCGAGCGCGCGTATATCAACGGGATGGCAGTCAACACTACGCGAAATACTGGTGGCGATTTCTCCGACTCGAAGAAGAGAAACACCCTGACGAACTTGTAGAGAACTCCCTTGGTCAGCGGATGGACGAAGGGGATGGAGAGTTCGATTCGTTGGATGACTTCACCGAATTTGTCGCAGAAGAGTTCGACACCGAGGTCGGACAGGAGGCAACGGTTTCGGTAGAGATCGCGAATACCTCCTTCCAAATTCCACTGAGTGAATTTCAGCAACAAGAAAACGTGCAATTGGCGAAAGAAGGTAATACGTACTATGTCGTTCTATCGGGAACACAACCACAGATGACGGTCGGGTCCGGGAGAAACAAACGCAGCGTGTTCGATGAAATTGACGATTTGCCGCACCCCAGCGACCTCTTCTAACTGGGTATGTCTGCTGAAGTTACTGAAGTATTGCAACAGGTACAGGCCCTTGAGTCCGAGGGAGAGGTAGAAACAACGTTAGCCGACATCGGGTTTACCGTTACAGCCTCCGATCTTGACAGAAACGATTTTATTAGCGTAGTAAAGGCCGTTCACAACCATCCTGAGTGGTTTACGGATTTCGAACTCCGATGTAGTTCCCCCACAATCCGGCTCTTTGGGAAAAGTGGGACAGGGGTCATGACACATAGTGATGGATTTGAGGAACTCACCGAATTAGACTTATCTACCGACCACGACAGAGCTGAGCGCGGTTTCAACAACTACCGTGATTCAGATATTGAGCGAGCAGCTGAGTTCGCTTATACACTTGTTAACGGTCTTCACAACGATGACGGCCAAAGCGTTACAATCACAGGTATTGTAGACAAATCGGCTATTGAGGAGGAGCTGGTATCGACGTTTCCAAGCGTCCTTCAGGGCGAGATTTCCGTGTTCCTCTGGCCTGATCCAGATACTCTTGGCCAGTGGATCCAGACCAAGTCGATTACTGATGTAATTGATGCATTTTTTGCGTTCGAGAAACTGCCTATATTTGTCTTTGAAAGCTCTGTCACTCCTATTTTCGGTGCCTCGGTTGTAACATCCTTAGAGGATATCAACGAACTGGGGGGCGAGGAACTTGCTGATGGTCGTGACAAGTATCAGGAGGCTATGCAGTGTGCCCGAGAGAGCACCGTTTGGCACGACGATCTATCTCCGGTTCCTCCAGCAGCTGTAATCTCGGTCATTGACCTGATTTCTGGATTCCGTCCTGTACTCGTGTACAGCGTTTTCGGGGTGTTCTCTTCGGCAGTTGAATCCAGAAACGGCTTGATTAAGTTCATAGTCACTTCAGAGCCGACAACCTTTACAAAACAGGTCAATCCTCATGAAGTGAGTCAAGACTACGATTCATCCGCAATCGAAGAACTCGTATCTGCATACGAGATCTATGCGGAACATGAGGATAAGGCGGCGTTCCGGGATTTTTGGCGACTTGCAATTGCTAACACCTGCGATGATTTACTCGACTTGCCGAACCACGTTGACGAGGTAAGGGACTACTACAGGGATTTGCAGGTTGATGCTATCGAGAAGAACTTCGACGATCTGAGCGACGCGATTCAGCAAATTCATTCCTTTATGACCGGGCTGACGAACCGGGTTTCTGACGCGGCCACTCAGCTATCCCGCCAGATTCAGACTCTGTTGTTCACGCTCATCGGGACAATCATAGCGAATCTCTTTCTCGTTCTACGCTGGAACAACGTCACCTACGTACCACCATTCAGCCTGTTCATCCTCGCTGTACTGGTCGGCTTCTATTTCCCGCTAATTCAAGATCGGATTGAAGACCTGTCCGAACTGCGGAAGGAGGTTGAGAAAGATTATGAGATGTATGAAGCTGAGATTCGACGATTTAGCGAGCAGATTTTTGACTTCGAGGAGTTAGAAGGACGAAAGGATTCCTACATCAGAATAGCGAAGAAGAAGGAGGGATGGGCACAGGATCGGCTAGATCTGATATTCCGGTTATTGATGACCATTTGGGGGGTTTAGCAATCTGGTCTTTTGTTGGTTATGAGGCTGTGAGTATGCAGACCATCGTAGGCATCGTGTCTCTAGTCGGATTGATCGGTATCTGGTACTACCACTCTAAAAACGAATATTTCGATCTACGGTACATGGTTGGATGTGTTGCCGCAAGTTTAGGCGCTCTAGGGGTACGAATCCTAATGGTACTCGGGATTGGGGGGTTCTAACCGGCTGGCAGGGTGGATAAAACGACGCTAAGGCGATCTCCTGAGCACAACTGGAGACGCAGTTAGGAGTCTGCGTGGGCGTCCGCCCCAGCTCCGTCGCCCGGCCGCGTGAGAAGGCTCACCTCTTCCAGGAGGTCTCTCGCGGTCTCGACTCGCTTTCGATCCGCGTCGTCCAACCGGTCGACGTCGAGTCGGTTGAGATTGCTGAGTATACGATGCATCCGGTAGCCCTGTTTGAACTCTTGCTCCATCGGAAGCGCCTCACCGCTCGCCGGCGCGGAAAGACTCCCTAGCGAGATTGGCATCGGGCTTGCAGGAAATCACAGTCTTAACCAACGAAACTCGACGGTACTCGCAGATTGTTGGTTAATCGACGCCTAGCACTGGCCCTACTCGAGACCAGGTCCGTAGCGAGCCGAGCCACACACCCGGCACTCCCAGATCGGTTGTCCCGTCCATACCTCATCTGGGACTGATTCATGGGTCTTGAACCGGTGGTCGGTTGCCCGGCCACAGTTTTGACAGTCGAGTTCCTGAGCCGTCGGTACCGACCACTCCTGCTGATCAGCCCCAGCTTCGCCAGCGGATTCGGTCAGCGCCATCGCTGGAACCAGCCACACCGCGTCGTCGGCGTCGTCGAGGACCGCGTCGAGACGCGACGCGCCGCGGATGCCGTCCCCACGCTGGTCGTAGAGCCGCGTCGGGGCCTGTTCCTGACGCTCCGACGCTTCCTGCCCGCGCCACCCAGTCCGGTCACGGGCGGCACTGAGAAGCCGCTCTCCCTTCTCTGACGACACCTGTACCGCGTCGGGGAGTAAGGGCCATTGTTCGGCCAGCTGGCGCGCCGGCGCCTCGTCGAGATCGTAGATGAGCGTATAGTCGTCGACGGTCGGCTCCGCCTCGTTGGCGGAAAGGAGGTTCGCCGCGGCGCCGCCCTTCGCCACGGCGCCGTAGAACGTGGTCGACTCGACGACCAGGTGGATGATGCCGAGGACCGTCGTCGACGCTGTCTCGTTGGTGCTAGTGGCGTCACCATCGAGATGGTTGGTGAGACAGAACCGGCATTTCGTCTGGGCATCTGGGACTGACGCCCCACACGACTGGCACTCGCCGTCGGTTACCGTCGGCGCATCAGGGTAGCCACCAGCGCTCGTCGCGACGCGTTGCCGCCGGGGGGCACCTTCACACCCGTCGTCCAGCCTCGTGTCCGGAATGTGGGACGCCTCGCCGGTCGGCCGCAGTTCCTCAAAGTCGGAGTAACGACCGTTCATAGATACCACCCTGTGGAAACCGATTCCCGCAGCTGAGGGAAGGAGTGTGTTCGCTTGCCTACGCTACCGCCGTTGCCGGTGGAGGGCAGCATCCCCCACCTGACTATATTAATACATTTAAGCATAGATTGAGTTGTGAGTTGTATGGAGGTCCGTCGAACTGTCCCGGTCAAACTCGACGTGACCGACGAGCAGGCGGACCTGCTCCACGAGACGATTGACGAGTTCCTGTGGGCGGCCAATTACGTCGTGGACTCCGCGTGGGACGGCGAGTGGGCTGAAACCCGTTCGTCCGTCCTGCATGAGATGACCTATGACGAGGTTCGCGAGCAGACGCGACTCCACAGCAACCACGTCCAATCGGCTCGTAACCGTGCGGTTGACGCGCTCAAGAGCGTCGTCGCCGAGTGGAAGAACGGTGAGTACGCTTCGATTCCGACGTTCTCCTCGGCGTTCTGCGAATACAACCAGCGCAACGCCACGTTCCATGACGACCACGCCGTGTTGTCTACCGTCGATGGGCGTGTCACCGCCGAGTACGTCTTGCCCGACAAGACCCGTGACACGCCCCACTCGAAGTACCTGCGTTCTGAACGATGGGAGACGACAGGCGCGACACTCCACTATCGCCGTGGTGACTTCTACCTCCACGTTCGAACAAAGGCGGACGTGGACGATCCCAAACCGGCCGAGAACGGAACGGTTCTCGGTGTGGACCTCGGGATCGAGAACATCGCCGTCACCTCGACTGGCGCGTTCTGGTCTGCCGACGAACTCAACCACTGGCGAACAGAGTACGTCCAGCGCCGCAAATCGCTCCAAGAGTGTGGGTCGCGGTGGGCCCACGAGAACGTCCAAGCGGTCGGGCGCAAGGAGACAGGGCGTTTCGAGCAGTATCTTCACTGTGTCGCGAACGAACTCGTAGACGAGGCAGCTGAAAATGGCTGCACGGTGATCGCCTTCGAGAACTTGACGGATATCCGCGATCGGATGCCCGATGCCCGTAAGTTCCACGAGTGGGCGTTCCGTCGTCTGTACGACTACGTCTCGTACAAGGGCGAGGGACGCGGGATTCAGGTTAAGCAGGTAAACCCGAAGAACACGTCCCGACGGTGCTCGTCGTGTGGGTTCACCCACGAGGACAACCGCCCGTCGCAGGACACCTTCCGCTGTCAGTCCTGTGGATACGAGAACCACGCGGACTACAACGCAGCGAAGAACATCGGCTATCGCCTCCTTCGCAACCAAACTGGCGGCGAAGGAGGCGCACCCGTAGGCGTGCGCTTGAACACCGGGATGCTGAACGCGAACGGGATCAAACCCGTACCAGATTCGGTTAGAGCGGGAGTCCATGGTGAAAGTCCGCCTCTTTAGGTGGGCTAGGTTACAGAGTAGTCTACAGAGAACTTCGCTCGTCTTCGTGTTTAAATCGTAGCGTGGATAGAACGATGTGCAGTACAGACGGAAAGACAGTGGACTGCGTCAGGCGACCTGTTCCTCCTACGTATCTCGGTGTGCCCGGACAGTCGCCCTCGAGGCGTTCGCCACGTCCGCGGCCTCGAATTGCGTCAGCCATCGGCCCTCTTCGCGACCGGCTTTGTAGAGGCAGGCTGCGGCGAACCCGGCCGGATGGACGCCCGTCGTCACGCCGCGCTCTTCGGCCTGCTCCGCCAGGGTCCGGGCCCGCTGTCGGATTTCGTCCGGACACTCGAGGTCCGACGCAAGGCGGGGCACGAACATGTTGAGGGAGACGCGGTCAAAGCTGCTTCTGACCTGTTTTCTAAGCCCGTGGTGTTGTTGTTCGAAGCTGGTTCGTATCCCCTTGATTGACCTAACGCTGAAGAGAGTTGGTGTCGAAACCTGTGACAATAATGATTCGTGAGCGGTCTCCGGAAATAGATCTTCATTCAGTTTCTGAGGAATTGGAGTCGGTCTCTGAGGTACTATCTGCGACGCTTGATAGAGGCGGTTTAGTCGTCGAGCTGGAGGACCAGTCTCTCCGGGTGATCCCTACAGATCGTTTCCATTCGGCGGAGGGAGAGCCGGAAGACACGGACAATGTGCTGTATGCAACTAAAAACGGCTTTATCGAGCTCAGTGAGGAGGGATTCTTTCAGTACGAACTATCGGACTCCACGGACCACAGCATACTGCTAACCCAGATCGTTACTGGAGAAGGAAGCTCTAGAGAGATAGATTCGTTTGAGATGATGGATTTGCTTGCTGATGCAGGCTATTTGCCGCCTTACACTCCGGAGCCTCTGAGAGAACTGATGGCGGGTTGGGCCGTTTCAGAGAAGGACTATTCGGTGCTCGATATAGCTGCGGGAACAGGATCTCTAATGCAAAAAGCCGCTGAATACACAGAAGGCTCGAAATTGGTAGGCATCGAAATCGAACCACTGTACGCTGATTTAGCCCGTAACAGGCTAAAAGAGAATGAGAACGCCGAAATAGTTACTCAAGACTTCTTTGAATGGCAACTACCTGGGACATCTTCAGGTGACGAGGAGGCGGAGAAGTTTGATGCGGTCATTGGCGACCCGCCCATGGGAAGGCTGTTCCACGTCAGCCCAGAAAGACGTGAAAGGATCCAAAAATGGGCTCCTGGCAGAGGAAAGATCGCTTCAGCAGCCTTTGTCACTAAAGCTGTTTCACACCTGAAAGAGGGTGGTAGAGGGGCGTTCTTGCTTCCGAAAAGTGCATTGAAGCAGGGCTTATTAGAGGAGTTGACTGAAAGCTGCGGGATCCACCGGGTAATTGAACTGCCTGTTGGTCCGATAGGCAGTGCTCGTTCCACGGAGTTGGTACTGCTCACGGTAATCAAGGAAGATAGACCACGAGATGTACGTGAGACAGGGATTGGGAAATTCAATCAGACGGAGTTACCTGAGAACGCTCGGGGATTGTTCGAGCAGCCGCTCGACAAGATACTCCAGAATCGCTACAACCCCTACAACGTGGAGTTGGTAAAGGCGTCCCACGAGGATTTGGAAGGTAGGAACGTGGTGCGGATCCTGTCGAACCCGCCTATCTATGATATCATCACTTCTGACGGCTTCACTCGTTTCGGCGATCTCTCAGGTGTCGAGGCAGGAAGCGGGCTCAGTACAGGTAACAACGACTTCTTCTATTTCAGCGAAGAGGAACGGGAGGACTCCGGTATCGATGACAAGTTCTTCCGACCGGTAATCAAGAACCCATCCAGCGAAATCAGGGCTATCACCTCTGATGACATTGATCTGTACCTTCTAGATCTCCAGTCCTACACGGACGAACTCGAATCAGAGGGAGTAGAGATTACTGAAGCTAATGTAGTAGAGGAATTGAGAGAGGATGGCCACAACGAATTGGCAGAGTATATCGAAAATGAACCAAGGCGCTACAACCAGGAGGGCCCGGTATTCGAAGTAGATTATCGGGGTGTGTTCAGGAATCCAGACCTGGTTATCCCTAAGATTTTCGATAACCCGCGTTGTTACAGGGTTGAGGTTGAGGATGCGTTGTTTGATACTGCTATGATCGGATTGCAGGCAGAGACCGATGAGATACGGGATTCTCTGGCTCGGCTATTGAATACGCCGTTGTATAAGGAATTCTTCCAGACGTATGCCGATCCGATAGACTTGGACTGGTACCGGCTCAATTTTGGATCTCTACGAGATATCCCCGTTATCAAGGGTGCCCTGAGCCAGGCCCTGTTCAACCGTATGGAGCCGTTCTTCCCTCCCGAGGATGACGGAGACCTGGTCAGTTTGAACCAGCTCTTGATAGAGAGCTGTGAGAGTGATAGTGAGAAGGAATCAATCCGCCGGTACCTTGCGTCCAGAGATGATTTCGCATGGTCCTGGTTTATGACTCCATCTGAGTTTGAAGAGTTTCAACAGTTACTGGAGTCAGATGAGGAAGCAGCCCGTGAGTTCATTGTTGAACGATTTGAGGAAGAGCTTCTCGACAAGGCTCGGAATACATTCGAGAATATCGGGTTCTTTGAGGATCGGAGTGAGTTGTTGAACGACTTATTGATGGAGTTTGAGCAGGGGCATTACAGAGGTTTTCTTGCTGGTATTGTTCTCCAATTTGAGGGGGTGCTGGGAGATTTAGTGGAAGAAACAGGCGGGGAGATTATCGAGAAGGATCATGAGACGAAATTCAAGATGCCGGGAAGAGGCCGGACCCAGACGAAGAATCTGGGTAGTCTGATATCGCAGTTCTTTGATGGCGTATTCAGCACTTTCTTAGATGAGACTGTAAGGCAGAGACGTAACAAGATCGCCCACGGCGACATTATAGAGAACAGCCGCGAGCTCTCGATCTACTTCTTCATATCATTCTATGCACTCTGCAACGCTTCTCTGAACGAATACGTGCGGCTAGCTGAGGAAGATCAAATCGGAGTATCCGTCTGATATCATCCGAGCTGAACTATCCGTGACAGGAGACCCTTGTTTTGGTTGATGTTGAAGGGGAACCAGTTTTGGAGTGTTTCGTCGGCTTTGATTTGGATGTGGTTGCCGTCTTGTGTTGCGCGTGCTTCGCTGGGTAGTGTGCGGGCGTATTTTCTGACGCTGCTGTAGACGCCGAGTGAGTCGTCGAATTTGGCGATGAGGTTGCCGTTCCGTCTTTTGAATTCGTCGAAGCCAGTTTCGTAGATATCTCTGGTTGCCATTGTTCTCACCGTGTTCAGGAACTCGCCAGTACGGCGAACCCCTCACCCATCGAGGGGTCGATAAACGCTATCGAGTACGGCCCTCGGCTTAATTGGCTTGTGGTTCAGTAATGTGCTCTGTTGAATAGATGCTGAGTCACAGTTAGAGCGGTTCACAGAGCGGTTCTATGTTTGTGATGGCGAACATCAGGATGATTTCACGGAACTGCCGATACCAGCCAAGCGCTCGCACGGCATCGCCGAGCGAGCGCTTGACCGTCGAATACGAGGTTTCGGCCATCCACCGCTGAAAGTAGCCTTTTGACCGAATGAGCGCGTTATTCGCAGTGGCGTTCAGTGACGAACCACGGTAATGAACGAGGTAGTCGATATCTAGTGCGGCAATCTCGTACTCGGTGTTCCAGTCTTGGAAAGCATTGTCAGCGGCGACGGACAGCAGGTCGTCCGCGTTCCGGCGGACGACCTGCGGTCCAGTCTTGGTGTCGTGTTGCCACCGTGCAGAGATGTGCACGTCAAGCACAGCAAGGGACTCCACATCGGTTAATGTCGTCACTTTCACCGTCTGAACACTGTTTCCAGAGCGTTGGCGGTAGTACGATGAAGAGATGCGGCGGTCGAAGAACGTGCTGTCGAGTGCTGCATGACCGGACTGCGGGTGTTGCTGCGCTGAAACGCGCAGCAACGCCCGCCAGACCCACATTTTCAGCCGGTCGAAGGACTTGTAGATCGTTGTGTAGTCCGGGAGCTCGTCCTGGTCAAGATCAAGAAGCTCACGGAGTTCAGCCATATATTCCAGCCGATTCGGCGTTTCACGGTAGCTGTACTCTTCTTCGACCCGGAAACAGTGCAAGACGACGTGGACCCAGCGGGCGAACCCGCCGCTGGCGGGCTCGCCCGCGTGCTTCCCTAACGCTTGTTTAGCTAGATGCCGACACTGTTCAACGAAGTCGAGGATGTCGATCTCCATGGACAGAGTCGATTTCCTCGGCTTCATCCTTCTACTCCGTGATATCAGTAGATTAGACTGCTATTCAACACAGCACAGTAATGTACCCCTCAGACAGCTGGTTTGCCCGCTACTCCCGTGGATGGATCTCGGTGAGTTTGACGGCCCGCTTTTCACATTCCATCTCTACTCGCTCGTAGCGCCGCTGAGCCTTCGCCGTACTCTGACTATCGTCCTCTCCCTGCTGGAATAGGTTCTTGTTTGAGACGACGATGAGGTGCCTTGATTCGGCATTCGAGAGATCGCCTAGCTTGGCTAAATCCGCGGAGAAATGCGGCCACTCGTCGATATTGTTGCGTTCGAACCTCGCACCGGCGACGTCCACGTTCTTGATGTACTTGAGCTCGATTGCGTGTTTGACCGACGCGGCCGAGAAGTACTTGCTTCCGTCGATCAGGCGGACTGTGACGCTTGGGCTCTCTACAGTCGGCAGGCATTCGAGGTCATCATACTCCGACTCGTGATGCGGTTCTAGAATTGCGATATCGAGGCTCCGATTCCCGTCGCCGGACATGCCGAAATTCACCTCCGGTTGAACACTACTGATGGACTGTGGCTTCGCGATTCGGTCGAGATACTTTCGCTTATACCCGGTTGCATCGGCCGTGTTGTAGCCCCCGCGTACCTGAATCGTCGTTCCCACCTTTGCCCGTAGGAGTTCGAGGAGCCGGGCTTGAAGCGCGGTCTCGACTGTGAACCCCAGAGGTGTCTCTTGAAACTCAGCGTCTAGTCGATTGATTGCCTCCTGAACCGTCATAGTTTACTCCACGAGCTATCTGCAAGCGCGGGTGTGGTCGGGTAGTAGATACGCGGGACCTCCGGATCTGGGTCTTCTGGGACGCTCTGTAACTCCTCACTCTGCGCGGCGAGTGCGAGGGCCATTGAATCGAGAATGTCGTCTCGACGGACGTCCTTCCGGAGAGTGTCGTCAAGTACCTGTTCGTACCCGTCGTCCATGCCAGAGTGCCTCTGTTCGAGGAGGTGCCGACGGAACACGAGTCCTCGCTTCGAAGACTTCGAGTAAGCGATCGGCTGCCCGTTGAGCGCGTAGAAACAGAGCTCCGGATGACTCTCGTAGATTGGCCCGTCGTAGGTCTCGCCCACGACCTCTCGTACCTCGTTGATTTTGTCGCTGATCGCGTGGGCTTGCTGGGAGAGACCGTGCATCATCTGCTCTCGATGCATCGCGTTCGCCTCGTCGTAATCCTCAATGGCGGCTGCAGACTCACACGGCGGAAAGAACACGGAGTTACCACGGCAGCCGAGTAGGTCACGCGCTTTGATGTCGCAGCGGCGCCTACCCCCCGTCGGGAGCCCGACTGGGATATCCACGAACACTCGAGCCTCCTGGAAGTCTGATTGAACTTCCGAAAAGTCCTCGTATAGTTCCGTTTCGATGCTGCCTTCGGTAAGGGCAGTCGCGAACCATCCGTATGGGCAGGCATCGACACCGACCGCGCTCTCAGCCCTTGACATCTTCCTTGATGAGTGCGCCGATGTGCAGCCCGATGATGTCACGGGGGGCGTGGAGCTCCTGTAGCGTCGCCCCCACCTTCGCAGTATCAATCCTTTCTTCGGTCCTTGACATTCTTTCTCACAAATGGATAGACGTGGAATGAGCGTTTCGGCGAAGATTCGGGAGCGCGCTTATGAGGCATTACATGCTAGTCTTGGTTCACTCGTTTTCTGACTTGGAGTGATCATACTCAATGTAGCTGAGTGATTTTGCGAGACCCGCAGAGACAGCCCTCAACTTATCCCTCGGTTTCGGGACTGTATGCCAGTACTTCAGCGTCGATGAGACGAACCGCGTCATCGTAGAATTTTCCCTCCACGGTTCCCTCGAAGTGCTCCAAGGTCCCCTCTACTACTGCTTGTTCCTTGCCCACCTGCCGGCCCTCTTTTGGAAGCCGTCGAGCATCGTTACAGTTCGCACAGAACCGAAACCGTTGATACCAGTCTTCGTCACCCCGTTCGTGGTCTTTGACGTAGGAAATGATGACGCCATCACCACCCTCCATACTCTCCTTGCAGTTGTGGCGACCGTAGTCGACCTTCCCCATCTGTGGGTGCCCCTGACAGTGGACGACACCTCCAGTAGTGTGCTTGACGACATCCCCGATGAATTCCTCCCGATTCATTAGGTTAGAATGTTTCCTTTACACCCATTAACCTAACGAGCAGAAGAGTCGGTGTGTCCGAAGGTTCTTTCTTATCAGGCCAGAACAGTATTCCAAGAAATGCCTCGGATGCGTGAAGACGAGTTCTACTCCGTTCTTCAAGCTGTGGATGACGGTGTCCAGACTGTTCACATCTCGGGGCAACCGGGCGTCGGGAAGAGTACGTTTCTGGAGGACTTGGAAGATGAACTCTCGGAGTGGTACCGAACCCGAGTGCTCTACGTCCGTGAAGGCAACACTCCTACAACACTCTCCCAAGATCTCCTCATCGAAGCCCGAGACGCGGTCGGGACTCTCAGTGCTCTCATAAACAGAGCAACTGGGGTAAGCGTAGGAATTGGTCCTGTAAGTGGCGGTGTCTCCACCGACGACCGCGCACGACACCTTCGAAAGTTAGCCAGTCTCTCGGAGTCCGTCAACGAGTACAAACGACTCATCTTCTTCGTCGACGACGTACACAAGCTCGACGAACCGGAGGTCACACGAGACTTCCTCCGTGAACTATCTTCAACTCTCGGAGAGAACGTTCACCTCATCACGGCAGGCCGCCTGACATTTGAGGACGCTGACTACACTGTCCACCTGGAAACGTTCTCACGCGAGGAGACTGCGAACTATCTCCAAGAAGAGTACCCGAACGTCGACGACGAAACGATTGACGGCGTCTACGAGAATTTAGAGGGCCATCCCTATTATCTCGGTCTACTTAGGGAGGCTGCAGGTGACGACAGTACGTTCGAACTTCCCACAGAGGACACACGAGACTTCATCGAGAGAGCGTACCTGGACTCTATGTCGGCGGAAGAGGAAGAGTTCATTCGGAAGACCGCGGGACTTGCTGAATTGGACGAGGCCATCTGTTCGGCAGTATTGGACGATGTAAGTAGTACACAGGCTCGGCGAATCCTCGACTCTCTGAGCACCAAGGCGGTGGTTCAGGAATTAGGTCGTTCAGAGGACACTGGAGATAGAGTATTCAAAGTCCACGACCTCTTCCAAGAATTCCTCTACGAGCAACTCGATAACCCAGAACAACTCCATCGAGCAGCGTTCCAATACTACGCAGGGAGGCTCTACGATGAGGTTGAGGGGAGTGAAGCACCAATGCTGGAGGGATTCGTGTACGGGTTGCTTGGGAATGCCCACTTGGAGGAGATCTACGACGGAGACCCGGAGGTCGAACAATTTCGTGAGGAAGTAGATCGGTTGGAGTTTGAGCCTCATGAACGTCTCCAGCTCATGTTCGGGTACGCTCCATACGCACCTACTCCTGGAGACCAATCCGCTACACTGCTCGCTCTGGAATTAGATGACTATACGGAATGGATTCGTGGTCTGGAACCAGAAGATGACGGGGAAGAGCTGAAATTCGAGTTCGTCGGAGTACTGTTCGATTTGATGCGAGCCACAGTCCGACCCAATTCCGATGTCGACTTCGAGGAGTCTTCTGTGGAGATCTACGAGTCCACGTTACAGCGGGTCGAGGACTTCGACTTCGTCGCGTTCTTCGATGAAGACGAGCAAGACGCGGCCCAGATTATCCCAGACATGCTCCGTCTTTGTGTACACGTATCTGCCCACAGAGACCTTGAGGAGGGCGAACGCGACGGTGAACATCTGGCTGCAGCATACGACGTACTGGAGAAGTATGGACTGAATCGGGTTGCCATCGAGGGAGTCATTGACAACTGCCGCGAATTGGCTGAGGAGTACGAAGCAGGCGAGCAGGCGGAAGAGATGATAGAGGGCCAGATGGAGGAATTCTTCGGACAGTTTGACCAAGACGACGCGACCCGGAATACCCTCATTCGAATGCAGTCAGACCTCTACAGCGAGATGATGGAACTGGCGAACTCGGCGTTCACTGCGATGATTTCAGAGTCCGACCGCCTACTGGAGTTCATCCACGAGTGCGGTGACAGTCTGGAGCAAGCAGATAATCCATTCTTCGTTGCTGCGTGGTACTCGTTCGCTGCCCACGTCTACCGGATGTTCGCCCCGAATGCGGATTCCACAAGGGAGCTGGAAGAAGCTGCTCAGCACTATGCAGAGGTCCGTATGGAGTACGAAGAAGATCTGGATAATCCTATCTATGAAATCGAAGAGTTCGAAGTCTACGACATGGACTTCCCTGACTTGATGAACGAGATCGCCAGTAGCGATGGAGACCGCCAGCTGACGGAATAAATCAAGATCTTAGCTGCTTGCGGCGGAAAGACTACAGATCCGGATTCCTGTAAGGAGATGAGATTGCGAAGAGATCGATATCCTCAGAGATTTGTGAGATCACATTCTGAATCACCGATTCAAAATTAACATCGGCAGTCACCACCTCGTACGTATTCTCGGCAAATTTCCGGTACTCGTGGACGACTTCCTCTGCCTTGGCCGGAATGTCTTCGAGGCCTAGATCCGAGAATTCGCGGAGTATCGCGAGTGTCTGCGTTGCCATCGAGGTTAGATATGTTACGAACTCATCGGGGGTTCGGAGTGCTGCGGGCAGAATCCCCCGGATCGCGTAATGAATCTCGCTGAGCATTAGGCGATGAAGGCCTTTCAACGCCACATCTACTGAGCCAGAGAACCCACTATGACGAAGCGAGTACAGGAACCTATTGTTTAGATAACGCGTTCCCTTCCAGGCCATCCGATAATTGAGGGGAGTTGTGAACAGAATTGCTTCCGCAACGAACAAACCGATGGCGCGATAGAATTCGTGAAACCGTTTTGCAGCGATATCCTGAACTGACCCGATAGAGGTGTGCGCACGATCTAGTTTGTCTGCGCTTATCAAAAGATTGTGTCCGGCAATCACCAGTGCTACTCCGGAACTCAACTGTGCGCCCGTCATCGCAATACGAGCCAGTTTGCTGTGGCCCAGTCCGATTTGGAGGCTATCTTCTACGACTTCGACCGTCTTCCGTGTCCGTTGTAGATCTCTGTCGACACCACTGAAGAACGCTCTGATGTCTGTAGTCTCGTCAATGGCCGGCAGCTGAGGGTCGGTGATTTGATCATGAACCGAAGCCAGATCATCGGCCAGTCGGACTGACTGAACGCGTCGCTCTCCCCGTGCGTGCACTCGCAGTCCTGATCTGATGGTTGACTGAACATCAGCCACCCGTTCCGGGATCGGTTCTGCCACTATCGGATGGTTGCCCCGGAAGAATTTAAACATTATAGACAGTAGGCTGGAGTAGTGGAAGATCCGGATCGATCTACTGGCGGATTCGATCTCGAAGACCTCCGTGAAGAGGTTGCCCGTCGGAAATTATTGTTGGGTGTGGCCGTGCTGGGCGGTGGGTCACTTCTCATTACCCAATCGGATTCCACACAAAAGGAAGATACCGACGAACTCGCTCAGGCCGAAACCCGGCTTGTAGGCGTTGCTGGGCAGATCCACGACGCAGATCTTGCCAATCCTCGGGAAGCCTCTTTCCTCCACAATGAGATCACCCAAGCGGTGAAATCGGTTACTGATGCTCTCGATCAGTACGACCCGGGTGGACCCCAAACCGAGCAGCGGGTCGCCTCTCTTAATGCCGCGATAGACTACTACAACACGCTCGCGAGGACGCTCAATACAGGGACAACCCTCCTGTCACAGGTGGCTGATTCTGAACTGGAAGTACTCCACCACAAGCGAAGCCTCGGGTATGAACCTGTAACCGCATTCGACCTTGGATCATTCGAGGAGTCTATCACCCGACTTAGCCAGTCAAAAAAGGATCCTGAGACGGTCACCTCAAACGGTCGCAAGCTTGTTCCAAATCAGAGCCAAGTCATCGATTCCCTTCGCATTCAGCGTGATGTGTTCGGCCGACACCTTACTGCGCAGCAAACCTACCTTGGTACGGCCATGACGATCGAATCAGGTATCCGAGCCCACGAACAGTCACGATACGATACGGCTCGGTCCAAACTGAGTCAAGCCCGTGAGACGCTCTCATCAGGAATTCCACGAACTGAACTCTCCTACCGCTTGTCTAATGCCGGTCTTTCGCTCGAACAATACGCGACACTGTTGGACCTGCGACGTGAGGGAGTATCCAAACTGCTCAGCGTGTGTGATGAGTCCATCCCTGAGAAAGAGCGGCGTACAGTGGCCAATACAGCTCTCAATCACTTTTTCGAGGCTCGACAGGCCGTAACTAAATAAAATCCCACAGAAAACTTATGAAGCCTTCCTCAAACATACTGGTATGACCGAACAGATCGTCGAAGCAGCAGTCGCGGCTATGGTTCTAGCTGTTTGTTTCGGTGCTGCCGCTATCATTCTCGGGGCGAATGCGGGAGTTGTGAGCGGCCTGATTACCGTTGTTGTCAAGTTGGCCGCTGGTGTCGCTGTTATTGGTGTCTTTGCGGCTGTCATCCTATCCTTCGTACGGGCTGCTGCTCCCTGAGGGCCATCTAGCCCTCAATTTATCACAGGAAACTCTTTCTTCGAACTCCGAGTACGGTCGTGGCTGCCGGCCGACCGCAGGGAGGCCGGGAGCGGAGGGTGGGCGGTGGAGTCTGGGTCGGTCCGGCGCACAACAAAAAAGAATGGCACCGCACTCGCCTATTCGTCCCACCACCAGCCGCGCTCTGGGAACTATGTGGTCGGTGTAATGAACACTACTCAAGCAATGGGGAGTAAGCCAGTTCCAACCAGCAAAGGCGCTGGACCAGACTCAAAGACCGAGTATTAAACCACTCACCTGCAAAACCATCGAATATGGTTGATCCGGTCTCTATCAGCGCCAGTATTATTGCTTCTTCTACAGCGAAACACCTCTATGGGAAAGGCAAGCGAATGCACTTTCTGAATGAAGCTGTAGAAAACGCAGCTTCTCACGTAGCGGAGAGTCACGAGGGTTTGGATGCTGACGTCTTTATCACTATTTTCGAGGATGACCATGTAGTTGACCTCGTCGAAGAATTTGATGACGGAGGCGACTTGATTACTCCTTCAGATATTGCGGAGTCGTTCAACGAAGAGATGCTCGGCGAAGAGATCGAAGCTACGCCAGAGGACCTCGTGAACGAATTTCTGAATCAACTGGAGGTGGAGATCAGTGAAAACCAGGAACTTGGTCACAAGCTGATCATGGACTATTCGCAGCGAATCCACCAGCATACAGAAGATTTAGAGGAAGGTCAAACGGAGATACTTCTTGAGATCCAGGAGATAGCGGGCCGACTTCCGACGGACAAGAAATACAGGATTTTTCAGTCTATTCCGGAACGATTTCAGGAACGGCTCAACGGAGAACATCCGCATGATAGGTACGATCTCCCGTTCTTTGGCCGGGAAAGTGAACTGAATAAGATCACCGACTTCCCGAACTCCGGGGAAGACGTACTCATTCTCGCGGGACGGGCAGGGATCGGCAAGACAAGGCTCGTCGTTGAAGGCAGCCTACTCTTAGAGGCCGAAAAACCGGACTGGCAGGTATACTGGACAGATATACACGCCGGAAACATCGATGACGGACTGGAGGAACTCGAACTGGAGGATGAGAGGAACACTCTACTCTTCGTAGACGATGCCCGGAACGCGAACCAGATCAAGCGTCTGTTCGACCTCGCAGAACAGTACCAGCCCCATCTCAAACTCATATTTGCAGAGAGACCGCATTTCATCTCCTCACTACAAGATTACGGCAACCGATTCAATGATGTAGAAACGGAGACAGTCGAACTTCAGCCG
Organism: Haloarcula sp. CBA1129; assembly: GCF_008729015.1. Taxonomy (NCBI): domain Archaea; kingdom Methanobacteriati; phylum Methanobacteriota; class Halobacteria; order Halobacteriales; family Haloarculaceae; genus Haloarcula; species Haloarcula sp. CBA1129. The sequence continues at coordinate 1,710,732 of NZ_RKSM01000001.1, read as the reverse complement.
TTGAACACGGAGGACGTCCACGAAATCTTACGAGAATATTACGGGGTTACTCACCCGACTACACTTGATCAGATCGTATCGATAAGTGAGGGCCTGCCTCTTTTCGCCCATCTCCTTGCGGAGCAGTTCTCCGGCGACGAACATACATCAGACCCTGTTGCCCAGGATGAATCACTTGAAACCGTCTTCGAAGACGTTCTTTCCGACATCCAGAAATTGGGGGAGCAACAAGGAGTTGGCAATCCGCAGAAGCTGGAGACCTACGTCAAGTATCTTTCTGCCATCGGTGAACTGGACACGAACAATGAGGACCTGCTACAGCAGTTCAGAGAAGCTATATCGGTGGACAGGTCCACCGAGATCGAGCTAAGGGAAATACTGACTGAAAACATCGGACTCGTGGCCGAGCATTCGAACCGTCTAACTGTCCAGCCTGATGCGCTCCAAGAATACATTGTCTACAACAGCTTCTTCTCCGACTCCCCACGCGATTACCAAGACGAAATCTACGACAACTTCAGTGAGTTCACCGGAAAGAATCAGATCAACCAGCTAGCGATAATTCACCGACGCTACAACTGTAGAGAGGCCCGGAAAACGATTCGAGACGCTCTAAATACGGAGATAGAGAACATAGGCGAATACGGATTCGCAAAAAGAGTCCGACTTCTTCGCCGGTTCAAGATTCTGGCGTCAACGCATCCCCATTACGCAATAGAACTCGTCAAAGCTGCACACCGCAAAGAACTACCAGAAGACCCGGATGAAGAACAGCTTTTCCGGAGCTCGATGTATACCGCTTCTCCAGCAGGAGATCTCATTATAGAGTCAACCGACCTGCTTTCCAACGCCTTACAGGGAGAGCCAGAAGACGCCACGTGGTGGCTGCTCTGGATTGCAGTTAATTATCCGCCTCAGTCACAGCTCCAGACCGGTAGCGCTGATCAAAAACTACGGCAGGCGCTGCGGCCAGGATTCAATAAATCTCCGGGGGCCCAGCAGAAGATTCTGGGAGTGGTCGGTGAACACTTCCTCTCGGGAGATCTCGACGACGAACTCAGACTTGATCTGCTTGATGTCATCGGAGAGGTTTCAAGCACCGAAATACACGATTTCTCTGTCGACCCAATCAACAGTTCCCAGATGCGATCCTGGCAGGGGAAAGTCCCTGTTACGGAGCCCTGGCTGGAACTCCGCGAACAAGCAGTCGCTCTTCTCATCGAGATAATCCAGGAAGATCCACACCCGGAGATACGGAAAACTGCTGCCGAGAAACTCGGGAGTTTCGAGAACTCGCAGGCCCGGTATTACGACGAACACCAAGAAGTATTCAACCAGAAGGAACTGGCCCGAGTACTCGAATTCGCCGCTGAATACGTCTCCGAAGACGAAGACTTGCCATGTATCGATGCACTGAGCCGGTTAGCCAAGCGAGAAAATGCGGATAAACTTGGAATCGAAGAGGAAACCCAGGAACTCCAGGAAGAATTAGAGGATAACGAGCGGTACCAACTTCTTCAACAAATGCGGCGCGGGGGGCCGAAAAAGATGGAGGAACGGGAAGCTGAAATCCGGAGCTTCGCAGAAGGAATCGATGAAGAGGAACTCGAACCAGGCGACTTCAAGGATATTGTCGCAGGAATTCGGGACTCCTCATTCAATCGGTTCTTCATGATACTCGCAGATGAGCGCCCGGATTTCGGCGAACAACTTCTCGAAGCAGATGATCCCGATCTCACACCCTACAAACCGCACGTCTTGATGGGGATCTGCTCTGCTGACCCTGAGAAGGGAAAGGACTTCGTCAACCAGTATATCGAAGAAGAACGGTTCAGCCTGGCTCCAGCCGGTCTCCGGTCACTAGCCACAGAGGATCTAGACTACGTACAAGAGAAAACCGAAGAACTACTAGAAAACCACTCTCCGTACTCTCCGGAACTTATCTCCGGTCTAAGCCAAGTTTTGAACGGGTACTGGGACGACCACCAAGAATGGACAGAATCAGTGCTTCGCACGCTTCTACACGATGCAGAATCACTTGACTCGCAGTCGGTAGAAATGGTGCTGCGTCCCCTCCCGTTACACAATGATGACTCAGAGAACGTAGATGGAGAAATTCTCGAAGGGGTGTTAGACTACGCCGAGAAAAGAGAAAACCTGGCCTCGGAACCACACAGCGTTCAACTCGTAATCGCAGAAGTCGCTGAGCGAAACCCAGAACAGTTCGTCAACTTCACTCTCCAACGACTGGAAAACGAATACACCGGCCTATCACTCCTACCGACACACCTGGATGTAGAAACAGACCGGATGAAAGAAGCGGACAGCTACGACGCCGCAGTAAACAAAGTCTGCCAACGGATTCTCGACACCGACTACTACACCCCTATGGCGTTTTCAGACCTCACCGCATGCTTCCCCATAGCAGATATTGCTGAACGACTCGTAGCAAGAATCCCAGATTGCTCTGAGGACCAGTTACTCCGAGTCATCTGGTATTGCAAGTTCCTCCCCGTAACCGAGAACACAGAGAAAATCTACCGTAAAGTTGTGACCGAAGGCGTTAACGACATCCGAGATGCAGAATCCGTTTCAAGCGTGATTCATGGAGCTCTATACACAGACGCTCTCGCTACTCGGAGTCTGTCCGGGGTCAGCAAAAAGGAAGACGAGATAGAGATGCTCCGCGACTGGCAAGAAGATCCTTCACTTCCATCCTCTGTCCGACTGTTCGCTGAAGAAGCTGAAGACCACCTCCTAGATAGTGTAGAGAGGCAAGAAGAGATGTACTATGACGAATAAATCCAGTTTCTCCGTAACCGTCTCTGCCTTGTCTCCCGCACCGATGCTGCTGAATTCGTTCGGATAACCCGACCTTCCCACAGACTGGGCACTCCTGCATGTGCGTTGGCGGTTGGGGCTCCCACTCTTCTAACGCGGCTCTAAGATGCTGCTGAACAGCGTCTGATTCTGCACGGGTCAATGCCTGTACCAGATGCATTCGTAGCCGCTCACGGCTTGTCGTTGAATGCTGGTTGTTCATAACGAGTTCCGGAGGACCGAACAGATGCCCTCCAGCCCTCCTGAGGGCGCAAAAACATCTCCATATGCGGATTCACCACAAGTCAACCGCAGATGTGGACTAAGGGTTTAGACGAGTTCTGACGTTATTAGCTGGCTACGAATGTCGAACGTCAGGCTGTAGTGGTGAAATCTGCTCCCACCGCGCGTGATGCTCAATACAGAGTGTGACTAGATTTTCGAGTGCATTCGCTTGCTCGTAGTCGATCTCTCCATTCTCGTCTCGGAATGACCGCAGCGGAACAATATGGTGTACGTGGAGGTCGCGTCCGTACTGGTTCCGGTGGCTTGCCCGTGTGTGGTCACAGTTCGGCCGCTGGCACTCGAACCCATCTCGTTGTACTGCTCGTTCACGCTGCTGACTCCACTTTGGCCCATACCACAAGCGATCCCGCTCTTTGCCACCGACCCACCGCGGATGGTCAGAGCCGCGAAACGGAGTATGTGGTTCGTAGCCTGCCGTCGTGATTGCTGCATCCCATCCACCGAACTCTCGAAGATAGCCCTTGATCGAGTATTGGCCGTGCTCGTCTAAATCAGCAATGGCTGGGACGTGACCGAGCTCCTCTGTGAGTCGGTGAATCTCTGCAAGAAGGTCTTCCCGTGGGATTTCTTCGTTATTTGGTTCGAACCCAGCACTCCGTAGAGCGTCGTTCCAGCTGCCAAACCGCTTGCTGGCGGTCTTCCGCGAGTACTTCCCGTGGTTGTTCATCTCGTCGACCGTTGGTGGATGGCCGAGTTGGTCGGCAAGCGCCTGGATGGCTTCGATAATCCGGTCTTTCGGGACGTTTGTGGGACGTCTGACCTCGAGACCTGCTGCCCGTAGCGCGTCATTCCACGTTCCAAAGTGACTCAGATACGTACTTCGCGAGTACTCTCCCTCGGTGTCCATCTCACTCATCTCCGGCGGATGCCCTTTCTCGGTGGCAAGCCGTTGGAGTTCGGTTATCAAGTCCTCTTCTTGGCGATCATCGCGGTGATACCACGAGATATGTCCGGCTTTCTTGCTCCCTGTTTCGAAGTCTTCCCCACAGAATTCACAGACGTACTCATGCGAATCATTGGACATGGTTGATTCAAGAGCGCGATGTTGTCGCGCCCGCACCCCTCTGGGGCTCGATAAACCCGCTCGGGTCGCACATCCCTTCCCGCGGTTTCCCGGATAAATGTTGGACTGGTGCGTAAGGTCGTGGCTGCGCGCGCAGCGACGGTAGGAGCGAGCACGGAGCGGAGGGTGGGGCGGTGGGGTCTGGGTCGGTCCGGCACACAGCAAAAAAGAAGGCAGCTCCGACTGGCTATGCTTCCCACCAGCGACCGCGCTCCGGGAAGTGGATGATGCTCCACCCCGTCACGGCCACCGAGATCCGGCCCTCGTACCAGTTCGTGGCCGCTTCGTGGATGCGCACCTTCTCGCCTTCCTCGATCCACGGCGCGTCCGATGCCTTCCAGATTGTCACCTTCGTTTGCCCGCTCTCGTCCGCGATTAGCCCGACTTGTTGGATGGCCGGCGAATCACTGTCCCAGAGCGTCTCCACACGACCTTCGATCGTGACCGTGCCGCGATCGACGTCCTCGAGGGCGTCGATGGGCACGGTGCCCCCCGGGGCCGTCTGCAACTCCTCGAACACCCGCACGACCGCACTCGTCATGTCCGTGCCGTCAACGACTGCTTCGGCCAGGCGTCGACTGATCGCCGCACGCGACCAGCCATCCACCCGCGTCGCGAGCCTGTCTGCCTCGGTGTTCACCGTCGCCAGTTCATCCTGGGAAAGTTCCGTGCGAGGATCATCCCGTTCGGGGTCGGCCATCGGGTCCACGATCGCGGCCCGCTTCTGGAACTCCCGCCGGCGCTGCTTGCTTCCTTGCGCGGCGACCTCTCGCGTGCGCTGCTCGCGACCGTCCTGCGTTCCCAGCTCGGCTTGGGCACTGATGCGCTCCAGTTCGGCTTCCCGCGCCCGAATGCGCTCTTCCTGTTCGAGGGTGACACCGTGAATTCGGTCCTCGCTCGTGTCTGCGATTCCGTCCGGGTGGTTCGCATCCACCTTCGCCTGGGTCTCCTGCTCGACCGCGGCCTCGAACTCCGGCGTCTCGTCGACGACTGGGAAGCCGTCTTCATCGACTGCCTGACCGCCCGCTTTCTCGAATGCCTGTTCATCGACCGAAACGACCTTTCCGCTAGCGTTGTTACTAGACATTGGAATCGACCTGATTCCGAAGGCGCTCACGCGCCGACTCCGCGATGCTCCTACATCGCGGTTTTCCGACGACAACGACCGACAGAACCATCTGCGCGCTCTCGCTCGCGCCTTCGCGAGCGCCCTACCGGGCGCGAGCGAGAGCGCGCCTGCATGAGGTGGCCCCAACCAGCACCGCGCGCCGACCCGCCCGAAGCGAGCGACCAGCGGAGAAAGCGTGGGGGGTGAGCAGCCACGCCGCGCAACCCCCCGCGCTTACCCGCTGGCGTCGAGGCCAGATTCACTTTAGCCCGGAACGGGCGCGGGCGGTGCGGAGAGCGCCCGCACGCCCGGAATGGTCGGTCGCGAGCGACGCGGAGGGCGGCAGCGGCGAGCGGGGCGGGCCGCTACGTACACACCTGTCCAACCGGCCACATTGCTCGGTGAGCCATCTACAGTCCTGGCGGACTCAGAAAGGGCGAGGCCGTCTCGATCGTCCCCCGACCCCGCAAGCACCGCAGGGACGAGGAGCGCAGCGGCGGTCGCGGGACGTCGAGCGGCCGAGGGCTTTCAAAGACGGCTACGGGTCCGTGTTCAGTTCACGGAGAACCTGCGTTGCGACAGTTCCGATCCGAACACCATCCAGTGCCGCCACATCGTGATCTGCAGCAGCCGTCCGAAACGGGACGCCGTCGACGAGGATCCGGCGGATGACCGCCTGGACGACTGCGTCCCCGTATCGATCGACAACCGTGGCCATCGTTTCATCGAGATGTGCATCCGGGTGATCCGTTCGCGGAGTAGCCGCACGGTCGAGCAGTCGCTCACAAACCCTGTCGACAGATGCATGCGCGGGATTGCCAGTTCGTTCTTGGACGTCGTACACGGTCGTGTGATCGGTCAGTCCTCGGTCGGTGATTCGAGATACGCTTCGAGTGCGTCGACGACGGTCTGGACGAACGACTCCTCGAGGCGGCCCTGGCGTCGAACAATCGCGGCGTGCTTCGGCGACGCGACGGCCCACGGCGAGGCGTAGCTCTGCCGAGGCATCCCGCCCTCGACCCAGTCGGTGTCGTCGAGGGGAATCCCCTCGTCGTGGGGTGTCGTCGTTAGTGTGACCGTCATATACTCCTCTTCACCGAATGGATGCGTGTCGTTGTTGAGAATCAGCCACGGACGAGGGTTCTCTCCCGACTTGAACGGGTCAGGTCCCCAGACGACATCCCCACGCTGATAGCTCATTCAGTCGCCTCGTCCTCGTCGTCGACAGCGTGCTCCAACCATTCGTCTATGTCCTCTTCACCGAAACGGTCGTTGGCCGCTCGCGTACTCTCGAGCATGCTGGCGTACGCGGCGACATCATCGACCTCACCGAGCGCCCAGTAATTGCCCTTGTGCCGGACGAGCCCTCGGTCTTCGAGGCGGGAGAGGACGACACTGATGCTCCCTGCTTTGACGTCAGTTGCGTCGCGAATCTCGCTCTGCGTGAACGCCTGGTCAGGGTGCGCAGCGAGGAAGCGCATCACGCGGTCCGCGTTCGTCTCCCCGGAGCGCTGGAGGTGGTCCTCGGGGGAGGCTTCGAAGGTCTCGATGTCGATGGGCATATGTATTTCTTTGTCGGTGAATGTATTAGGTGTATCGGCGTATTTCAACGTGATGGTGCGCGGGGCTATCGGGTGAGAAGCCAACTACTGCTCAACCATATGCTCCTCCAGGTCACGTGTCCAGTACGTCGCGAGCCCGCCCGGACTACAGCGGGCGCACAGCTGCAACGGCCCTTCGAGGTGCCCGAGTTCCACCCGGAACCGGGTGAGCGCCGCAAGCGTGTCGACGACCAGCCCACAGCCGTCACAGGCGACGTGATCGCGCTCGTCGGGATCCGGCTCCGCCTGAATCGCGCAGTCGATGCAGATCGGGTGAGTGACCCGTTCGTCCTGTCCCCAGGTGTGGGCTTCGCCAGTCTCAGTACCGGGCGGGGCGTCGCAGAACGCACAGCCGACGAGGGTCTGCTGCATCACTCGCCCTCCCCGGCGGCGTCGCGGCCGGCCGTCCAGCCACGGTGGAAGACGGCCAGCTGTATCGATGAGTCGAATGCGGCGCCGCTCGGCTCGTGGATCAATACTTGGTCCTCGGGAACCGGAGTGACGATGTCCGTGTCGATGAGGTCCTTGACCAGGTTCTGGGCAGTCGCGTCGTCGACGTCCGCCGTGTCGTCGCCGATGGCGTCGCGGTCCTGGGCGAGCTGTTCCTTCTCGAACCGTTCGTAGTCGCGACTCGTGTCGTCGTGCGGATCGGGTCCCGGCATGGTGAGTCACGCAGCGCACGCTATTGCGCGCTGCACGCCTCCTGGCGCAGATAAACAGTCAGCGCCGACAGTATCAGTCCGGTCGCGGGTCGCGATAGCCGATGACGGCGACGTCGTCGATGAACAGGACGCCCTTCATGAAGTCGAGCTTGGTCAGACTGTGCTGGTACAGGTTATGCCGGCCAAGGTAGTTCACCGGCACCACCAGACAGCCGAACTCGATCTTCGACCGGCCGTCCTTCTGGGTGCGGTACCCCTTCTGGAACTTGAGGAGGTCGTCGCTAACGTTCTTCCGTTCGCTCTTCTCGACCTCGATGGCGATGCGGGCGTCGGCGTCGTAGAGGTCGACGCTGTAGTTGAACCCCTGATGCGACCAGAGCTTACAGTTCGGGTTGTAGCCGCCGGCGGCGTCCCCTTCGTACTCGTACTGCGAGAGCTTGTCGGCGATCGCGGCATCGAAGCCGCCGACCTCTGTGTGCTTCGTCGACCCGTCGAAGACGCTTGCTGGGACGGCCTCGACGGCCGACCGAATCGACGCCAGCGCATCGTCCGGAAACGCCTCGGACGAGGTTTGGGTGCGGCGCTCGCTCAGTTTGGTGACCTCATCGACGACGACCATACTCGCTCTCGAAGAGTAGCGGCCCGATAAAACCCGTCGCGACGACCGTTCGATCCGACCGGCCGCCAGGGTTCACTCACTCGAGGAGTCGGGCGGTGGGTGGGGGCGAGGGAGTGGATCCGGTCCCAGCGTTAACCAACATTGTGTCGGTATCGGTTCGGAATGTTGGTTAAGTCTAGCTGCTACGGCGTTCGGAGCTTTCGAACTGACTTCACGACGAAGGTATCTGGCTCGCTGGCTGCTCTCTCACCTGACCGCTCCGCCGACGTCGAAGGCGACCGCGTGAGCTGAGTGATGAGCTCATCGCGAACGGCTCGTCGAGGGACGGTGGTCTCGTACCAGCCCTGCCGGTCGTCGAAGTGTCGTTTCTGGAACTGCTCGCCGACATCGTCGGCGGCGACGTACTGCGTCCGCGTCGACCGCCCGACCTGCCGGGAGATGAAGACGGCCCCCACGGTTTCGTGCGTGAGTTCGACGAGAGCACACTCCACGAGGGCGACGACCGACGCGTGATCCCGGTCGGTCGGAACCGTCATCTCGAGGTCCGCCCACGGCGCCTCACCGTCGGTGGTAGTTCCTGCCTGATGCGCTGCTCGTGACTTGCTGCGTCGTTCCGAAGCCATCGTCTATCGGGGGCACGTGATGCGCCCCGCCAGCCCCTCGCGGGGGCAACAGACACCACCGAAACGCACCCCGTCAACCTATGCGCTATATCTGATACTTCCGCGACTCCGCTACCCCTGTGATGGCCCCTCGGCCTGAGAGAGCCGGCGGCCTTCGCACATTGCATATCGCCTCTTTCTTTGGACGAAAACCGCGATATGCAAGCCGAAATAACGAACTCAAATTGCAGAAGAGGCCCGTCGGGCCGATTTGAGGGCGTAGAAAGTACCTCGACGAGTTCCGGGATAATCCTGTGATTTCAAAAATTGCTCGACGGCGGGGTAACGAAGGTGATTACGGCCGTATCTGGGTACAATGGAACCGGTACCTTACCTGTTCTGAGTCTTTCGAGGTCCTTCTGTTCGGCACTTCGAATCGAGAAATACCGCCAATTCCCCCGGTTTCGGTCGTATTAGATGCTGAAAATAGCTCGACGGGGGTTCAGAAGAATTTGATTCTAGTCTGTAGTTCAATTATTGAAATCCTGAGGGGAGTAGGTCTGTTGAAGCCTTCAGAACTAACATAACCGGCTTGATAGATGTAGAATGCTAACTGGGGAATTAAAATGCAATTAGAACTAAAAACTTGTCTTAAGAGGCTTAGCTGTCACGAATCGACGTCTCCGCCATTGTCTTCTTGGCCGTCCTCGCCTTCTTCGATTTCCTCTTTCGCTCATGGGTAGAGGATTGTTGGTGAAATCACAGCGCAGTTTTGAGGATGGTTTTGAGCGCTTCGTCGCCGGGTTTGCGGCGGACGCGCTTCCGAAGCTGTAACGCTCTGAGGTAGGGTGTGAGTTTGTCTTTGGAGACGCCTCGATGGGGCGAGAGCCACCGTCGCGCCAGCGACGCGTGGCTCTCGCACGTGTTGACGTGCACGTCTCCGTCAACGTATTCACCCTCGCCGTGGACGACGTACTGCCGGTCGAAGGCGTCGTCCCCGTCGAGTGGTTCGTACGCCCGAAAGCCGTCGGTGTAGACAGTCAGCGACTCCTGCTGGCGATCGCCGAGCAGGAGTCGAATTGTCGATTCTTCGGCGGCTTTCGCCGGGTGAACGTACTTCTCTCCTGTGCTGCGGTCGGCGAGAATGAACACTGGTGGCTTGTCCTCATGATACGTTCCACGACCGCGTGTAGACAGGCCACGCGAGCGCGACGGTCGGTCGCGCTCGCGGCCCTTCTTCCCCGCAGACACGTACAGTTCGTCGATTTCTACCGGCCCTTCTAATTGTGGCTGAGGCGCGTCCAGCGCCCGGAGGAAGCGCTGGACGCGCCGGTAGACTGTCTTGTAGGAGACGGCGAGCTCGGCATCGAGTTGCCGAATGCTCGTGTTCAGCCGGATGTAGGTGTAGACGGCGAGATACCACTTTCTGAGCGGTATCGCCGAGTATTCAAAGACCGTGCCGGTCTTGTCGTTGAACGTGCGGCCGCAATCCTTACACAGATACCGTTGAAACACCCGATAGCTGCCGTACCGAATCGCTGATTCGGCACGGCAGCGCGGGCAATAGATGCCGTCACGCCAGCGAATCTGTGCCAGCAGATTCGCGGCTCGACGTTCCGAGACGAACGTCTTCAATGGGAACATTGTTCGTCGGGTGGCGCGGTCGCGCCACCCTTGCCCGCTGTGAATTCCAGCTACTGCTCCAACTCACCAACAATCCTCTACAGAAGAGCGTCCTCTTTAATCTCTTCCTCCGTCCTCTCTACTGAAATCCCCCATCCGGAGGGGCTGTCTGGCATAATTTTCTTTTGATGCTTCAACCACTCTTCGAAAGTGCGGTCTGCGTCAGAGAGGGGCGGCGCTGGATAGCCTGTCTGGGGGGTTTCAATGGGATCGAAATAGCCTGGTAACAAGTCGACTCGGGACCGTGGGTCAAACCGTTCTTGAAGGATATCATCGATAGTCTGCATAAAGGTATCTCGAGAGACATCGAATCGTGCTGAAGAATGAAAATCAGACAAGTGCTGATCGTCTGTCTCAAAGCTGATGTACTCTATATAGAGAAGGGTTCCGAGCCAGAGTCGGAGCAAGTAATCAAAGTTGGAGTTCTCCAGTGTGGAGATACATTGGGACCAGCCGTTCCCTGCTCTCTCCCATTTGACAATCTCTTCACCGTGGTTTAACTCGTACCGGATAACTGATGATGTGGCTTCTGACATTGCGGCATAACAACACCATAACGCCCACTGCTCAGGTGAGGTCACGTGTTCACTGTCTCGGCCTATCAGCCCCTTCTGAAGCTGATTTGTACTTAGATCATCAGGTACACCCTCAACAACTTCCTTCAAGATACTGGGCAGGTATCGGAGGATTAGACTGGTGTATGGCCGATCAAAGTTTTCAGTAGGACCTCGCTGCATAACAGATTGAGCGGCCCGCCAACCCAGGATTCGTGTCCCCGTACCTGTCGCGTCCCAGAGTTTTGCCTCGGCTGCTTCTGTGAGAACCTCTGTAGATTTCTCGACTGCTTCCTTCCGGATTTTCTCACCGGTTGTTTCAAAGTTGACGTTGCTGATGAGTTTTCCGAGGCCTTGTGAACTGTGGACTACGACTGGGCCGTGGCTTTGTTCGACGGCATTGCTTCCGACGGAAGATAGTGTGTCGACGGTTGTGGATCCGGCTTCGCCCAAGTCTTCGTCTGCTGCTTTTTCACCGGCACTTGGCAGCCTATTCGTACACAGTTCCTCAAGGGAGTCTCCTACGGGTGTTTCGTCTTCGACCTGCTCTGTAGATACGAATTTTAGAAGTTCTTCGACTTGGTTGTCGATGACGTTGAGTCCTCTTGTCACAGCGGGAACGTCTCGGTCGTCGATCGCTGACCGTACGATGGATACTGGGACGAGGAAAGGGTCTCAGTACCTCACAAAGCGTCTTCGGCCAACTGCCTCTGACGAGTGAGGTCACTGCTGAAACGGTAGTCGGACCTGGCGTTGACGCTCACTCATAGCCAGTGATACCACGAAACTGTCCGAGTCGGCGGCGGAAAGCCGCCGACACGACAGCGTTGCCACTGCTCAAAGACCCGTCTAGGCCTGTGATTACCGCTCGAACCGATCGTCAGGAGGGCGGTTCGCTGGAATCGACCGCCGAACTGAGAGCGCGTTCCACGCTGCGCGGGTGACCATGCGAATGAATTCTTCGAAGGGCCACCACCAGAGGCGACGCCCGCCCCGGCGGGGCGTCGCCACGTATTCCCAGTGGAGGTACCGCCAGACGTTCTGGACGAGCAGGCTAATCACTACGAACAGCAACCGCCGAGCCTGATCGGTCACTGTCGTGGAAATCAGCGATGACTCTGACAGGCGGTACGTCGCTTCGATCCCGAACCGCTTGCTGTAATGGCGACGAGCTTGTCGCGGTGTGTCGATGAACGGCGCGTCGACGGCGTAGCCGTGACGCGCCACCCCATGGTCGTCGTAGCGCCCCATTCTGTAGGTACAGTCGATCATGACAGGGAATTCGACGGTCCACTCGTGACCGTCGAATTCCGTCGTGAGGTCGTGTTCGCTCTCACGACTCCATCCCTCCGAGAGTTCCTGCTGGATCTCGGTTCCCCATGCGATGACCGGAACCACGTAGGCGCAGTTGTGCGCCTGCATCAGCGTGAGGCACTTCCCATCGTAGAATTCACTATCGACGTACAGCGCTTTGACTTCGAAGTCGAAGTTATCGACGAGCCCAAGAAACTCCGCGAGGACACTGCTGGCGGTGTCGCCGTCGGTGAGACGGCGCACCGCCAGCGTGTAGCGTTTGTTTCGGACCCGGGCGTAGAGTGTTGCGTACGCGTGAAACGCGGTTGTTCCGTCCTTCGCTTCGCTGTAGTAGAGACCGTCTGTTTCGTCTTCGTCACCGTAGTAGGGCCGCAGGTGGAGATCAACGACGATCTCCACCTGCTCGGGGAGTACATCGAGGGTGTACTCTTGGAGAAGCGTGTTGCCAACGGTTTTGACCGTCTCAAGGTCGAATTTCGTTCGGAGGTGATAGAGGATGTCTGTACTGGATGGGCTGTCTTTACTCCGGTCACAGAGCGTGGAGATCGAGGTCCCGTCGGCGGTCGCGCCGACGAGGACCTCGTAGATATCTTCGGGATCGATATCGGCGTTCTCAGCGAGACTCACACCAAATGCGCCAGTGAGCGCGTTGACGAGAAAGTTAAGGAGCTGGTCCTCGTGGATTTCACCGTCTGCTTGCTGCTGTTGTTTGGTCACACTTCAGCAAGCAGACCTCTCAACTAACAGGCTTTGTGAGGTACTGGAGCTTGGCTATCGCCCCGTCAAGCCCAGAGAAGGTGCTGCTGAGAAAGATCCTGAAGAGAAGGAACGCTGGCTCAACGAGGAAGCTGAACAGCTCAAAAAAAGCTGACCGACGGCGAGACAATTCTTTGTATCGACGAATCGCCTTACCGTCACGTCCCAGTGACGAGCGAGCGATGGGCCAAAGAAGACTCGTATCCGACCATTTCGCCAGTCCGGAGCGACTGGCGAAAGGTCTCTGCTATCGGTGCAGTTGCACTTCGACTCGAAGAGGATGACGCACTTCAGACGAGGGTGTTCTTTCGGCTCCATCCGGATGAGAACGTGACAAGCAACCTGATTCGTGATTTTCTCCATCAGGTGCGACTGCAACTGGACGGACAGATGACGGTCCTGTGGGACCGTGCATCTGTCCATACGGCGAACAGAATAGAGCGATTCTTTGAGCGATTCGACCGGATGGACGAGATCCGCTTACCCACGGCGTGTCCTGGGCTGAACCCGTGTGAAGGAGTCTGGGACTGGTCAAAACTGAACGACATGGGGAACGTCACTCCTCGAGGATTCGAGGAGTTGATTTCTCGGACACGCTCCTCCCTTACGAAACTCCAGCATCGTGACCACATCCACCGGTGGTGCTACCACTAGGCAGAGATTGAGCTAATCGAGTCTTAGTGTATACCTTGTTCACTACCGCGATTCGTCACTGAACGTGACCGCGAATAACTCGCTTATCCGGTCAAAGGGAGACACTCAGCGCTGGATGGCTGAAGATTCGTATTTGACAACAAAGCGCTCGCTCGGCGATGCCGTGCGAGCGCTTAGCTGGTATCGACAATTCCGAGAGATTGTCCTAATGTTCGCCATCACAAACATAGAACGGCTTCAATATAGCCTCTCTATCAGAGAGTACTATTAATATAGTGATAATGGCCTTGTGCAAGGTTCGTCTGGTGTCCGTATGCGCAACACCGGCGATCAGGGGTCGACAACCGAGGCGGACCGGCCAGTTGATGGCACGGGCTACGGGCCGGCAAATCCATCGGAGACAGATGGGGAACCACGGGAGAAAAGCCTCGGTGTCGATCTGTGTTTGAGTCATCCGGAGCTGATTCTGACGGATGCAATCGAGAGCAGTCCGGATGTAACAGTCTGTCCGGAGCAAATGGTCGACGACGGTACGTCGAGCTTTCTGGTGATAGCGGCCGCAGGTGAGACCCTCGACCAGTTCGAAACAGCACTGGAGCGGGATAGCACAGTGTGTGCTCCCACGGTGTTAGACTGGACAGAGACGAACCGTGTCTATCGGATCGAGGTAGCTGACAGCGCCGTTCGTATCACGCCTTCGCTCGTCCGTGCTGGGGGACGGGCACTCAACATCGAAGGGACAGGTGGACAGTGGTTGGTACACGCACAGTTTCGGTCGCGGGCGGCACTGTCACAGTTCCGATCCGAGTGTTCCGAGCGGAATGTCACATTTAGACTCGACCGACTGTACTGGACCACCGGCGAAGCAAACGCCGGTGCGTGCGGGCTGACTGCGGATCAGCAAGTCGCACTTGAGACGGCACATAGGGAGGGCTACTTCGACGTGCCTCGCGGCATTTCACAGGCTGAGCTGGCGGACAAACTCGATATTTCCCCATCGGCGATGTCACAACGGATTCGGCGTGGGATGGATCAGGTCGTTGGATCGGAACTCGGACTATCCGATGAGTAAGTAGTTTGTATCTGCCAAGCTACCACTGAATTGTCAGGTGTGGTTAGATATGACAGGGAGGCTATATGGCAAAAGGGATATTGTCTCGCTGTGACACTCATGCGGTATGAGACGCCGAATCGTGAGCGGAATATGCGCTTTGCTTCTCCTGTTGACAGTCGCGTCTGTCTCCGTCGGTGTCGCTGCCGCCGAGAACGCCGGGCAGTATGCTGAATACACAGCACCGGGCAACGAAACAGCGCCAGCGATACAGTCAGCCCAACCCACACAGGCTACTGCGGATGGACCGAACGGGACCGTGTTCGTCTGGGAACAGCTAGACGGCGAGTGGCCCAGCGGGTATCGAATCGCCGTAACCGTTAGTTCGCCACAAGAAAGTCTCTCGGTCTGTACGCGTGCGAACGGGTCGGCGACCTGTACGTCGGTCGGCCCGAACGGAACTGCAGCCCTCACGACACCCGGAACTGCGGGACTCGATAATCTCTCTGTCTCTCTCTACAACACGAGCGCTAATGCCACAATAGATCGGCAGGCGGTGTCTCTGCAGCCGATTCAGCGTGCCGGTGATATTGATGACGACGGACTCAACAACAGCAATGAGGTATCTCAGGGAACAAATCTCACTGATGCCGACACTGACGGCGACGGGCTGTCGGACGGTGCGGAGGTCCACCAGCACGGGACGGACCCAACGGCCGCAGACACTGACGAGGACGGCGTCACCGATAGAATTGAGATTCAACAGGGCACCGATCCGCGACAGGGTGACACGGACGGCGACGGGCTATCGGACGAACGCGAGCTGGCGCTCGGAACGAACCCGACCGTCACTGATACTGACAGCGATGGATTGCCCGACCAGCGAGAGGCGTCCGGAAAGACCGATCCGACTGAGGCGGACACGGACAACGACGGCGTCGTTGACGGCCAAGAGCTAGATGTCGGCACGAACCCGGTGCAGGCCGACACTGACGACGACGGAGTCGCTGACGGGCGAGAGCTGTCTCTGGGCACGGACCCGACGGTCACAGACACTGACGGAGATGGGGTGGCAGATGGGACAGAACTCGAAACAGGGACCGTGCCCACCGAGAGCGATACGGACGGTGACGGCCTCGATGACGGAAGGGAACTGGCGGCTGGCACGTCTCCAACCACCACTGATACCGACGGCGATGGTCTCCGTGACGGGCGAGAGGTTTCGGGCCTCGGAACGGACCCGCTTGCGGCCGATTCGGACGGTGATTTCCTGACCGACCGGCAGGAAGTCGCTTGGGGAACGAACCCGAGCAGCGTGCTGACGCCAGCTTGGGTGACGAGTTCGATTCTCGGGTTCCTCGTCGGGACTGGGTTGACAATCGCGGCGATCAGGCGCGGCTGGATCGCGGGACTTTCTGTGGCGGCCAGACTGTTGATCTATCGCTGCCTCGAACTGGACCGGGAGATCATCGAAGTCAACCGTGAAATTGAGGCCACAGATAGGGCGGCCAAAACTGACGGTGCGGACGTCGACGTGGACACTGCGGCTGAAGCCTTCGAGCAAGCGAACCGGGAACTCACTCCTGACGCGCGACTCGTGAAACTGATGCTGCAAGTCGAGAGCGGCCGCATGCACCAGACCGACATCGTTGAGGCGACGGACTGGTCGAAAGCGAAGGTTAGCCGCCTCCTCTCGAAGATGGTCGACGACGACGAGGTGGTAAAGATCTGTCTCGGCAGGGAGAACCTCATCTGTCTAGAGCGGGCAACGCCCGCAGCGGCGACCTCGCCCCATGCGGGCGATGTCAGACCACCAACGCCCGGCGGATAAACCGGCTCACAGACCGGGATAGCGGATGGATAGTGGTGTCACCGTTCATTACCGGCGTGTTTCCGGCGTGCCCCCGTCAGGTACCTGTTTATCACTAGCACAGCAGTCGTAACTGAAGCCACACCAATAGCCGGCAGACACAGGGAAACAAGCATTTCTGGATTCTGCGCACCGACCACCAGCAAACGGTGGGCTCAGTCCGATATACAACCCCTGCCGCAACCGCGGATATGGACCTTTGGATACACTGTTTCCCGTCGCAGTGGCGAAACAATGCAGTATGCTGTGTGAAACAGCGATGGAACAGGGTTCCGGATCCGCAAACCCGGCATATCGGTGTAAGAGCACTTCACGACATCGTTTTATGACTCGTTGGGCCGAGTAAGGCAGTCGTTATCGACCTATTAAATCAGTGAAACAGTCGCAACCGGCGGAACAGTCGACTCGGTATATGTCGGGTGCCGGAAAAGGAACGAGCGAACATGTCGATAGCTGAAACGACTTCCGAACCCACGACAACGGAGGCCGAGGAGTCCGCGACAGCGGAGTCCACGTCGGACAGCGAACTCACCCGCGACGACCTCTTCCACGTCCTCCAGTGTCGTCGCCGCCGCCTTGTCCTCAAGTACCTCCATGAGTATCCCGGCGATGAGCCGGCCGATATGAGCGACATCGCCGAACACATCGCGGCTCTGGAGCACGACACGACGGTCGACTCGCTCCGCTCGAAACAGCGCCAGCGCGTCTACATCGCGCTATACCAGTCACACCTCCCAAAGATGGACGATGCTGGTGTCATCAACTACAATCAGGACCGCGGACTCGTCGAAGCAACCGCACTTGCGGACTCCTTCGACGGGTATCTCGACGAGGAGCCATCGCTCCTGTCGACGCCGGCGAGCGAATCCGTCGCTGATTGTGGCCGGGCGGATGCTCATACGTCGGCCGATGAGCGGTGGGCAAATAGGTATCTCGGGACTGCGTGTGCCACAGTGATTGCGGCTGGTGGACTCACACTCACTGGGACCACAGTGTCAGGCGTCGCCGTCGCGCTCGTCGTGAGCGGGGTGTTTGTAGCACTGGCGCTGAGCCATCGGCTCTCACTGTCGTCACCGCACTCACTTGCGGACCGCCTACGGGCCGCTTTCGAGACGGAGCGGTAAGCTACGAACTGGACAGATGCGTGTACACAGCGGCACATTCGGCGGGTGATAAGCGCATGCGACCGACGGTCGGACTCGACGGCGTTCTCGATACCGGGGAGACACCCGAGGCCTCAGACCAGAACGGAACTGCTTTTCGGACGCACTGCGGTTCACGCTCTCGGTCTCATATCTCTGTCCGCATCTACAACTAGTCACTGAGCCTGTCCATGTGGCTGGAAATGACAGACACGCTGACCAGCGATGGATAGTAGCCACCTATTACTTTCGTTAGATTTCCGTCTGACAACCGCTGCGTGCTGGACGGGGCCGAAGACCGAAGACCTGTGTAGTAGTTGTAGCACAGTTTTTGAGTGCGCCCTGAATTGACTGGCAGAAGTACGCGTCTACCGGGTAGATAGCGGGCGTAAAGAAGCATATAATCAAACGGTGGGAAGACGGATGAACTGCGTATGACCGACTACGCCAGTATGCGAAAGGCGATTGAAGAGACGAAAGAGTCGTTCGACGCGGTCGAACGGTTCCAACGTCGGTCAGCCCTCTGTCCTTGGTTAGACGTGTCGCTCCGGGATGAACAATAGGCACCTCGAACGCGAGATCTTGACCGATTGATCGGCAGTTGCTCACAGTTGGGTTCAGTAGCCAGTCTGCACGATGAGGCTGGCTCGCCGGCCGGATGAAAATACACTTGACCCATCGGCGGAAACCAGACGGATATGTATCAGGCGGAGGCGCAGCTGTGTATATCGTAATTGTCGGCGCGGGCGAGGTCGGTTCGAACATCGCCGAGAGCCTCGCTGAAAGCCACGAAGTCGCTGTCGTGGACATCGACCCTGACCGTGTTGAGGCCCTGATGTACGAAGCTGACGTCCTCGGTGTCGAAGGGGATGGCGCGGAACTCGACACGCTCGCGGAGGCCGGTATCGAGAAAGCCGACGTACTCATTGCCAGTACCGACGACGACGAGACGAACATCGTCACCTGCGGGACGGCGGTAACGGCTGCTGACCCGTTCACCATTTCCCGCGTCAAGAGCGCGAAGTTTCTCCGGACATGGGAGAAATCTGTGGGCGCTTTCGGGGTGGACCACATGGTCGCAACGAACCTGCTCACTGCGGAGAACATTGCCCGCGTGATCGGGCTTCCCGGCGCGCGTGATGTCGAAACGTTCGTCGACGGGCAGGTCCAGATGGGGGAGTTCGAGGTGCGTGACTCCAGTCCTATCACGAACCAGACCGTCGCGGAGGCTGACCGCTACGAGTCGCTGACGTTTGCCGCCGTCTTGCGCGATGACGAAGTCATCATCCCGCGTGGGGAGACAGTAATTAAAGCAGGTGACGATCTCGTCGTCATCGGCAGCTGTGAAAGCGTTCGCCTGTTTGCGTCTGAGATCACGCCGAAGTCGAAAACAACCCAAAACGTCCTCATCGTCGGCGGGAGTGATGTCGGCTATCACACGGCGCGACTGCTCCAAGATCGTGGCATCAAGCCGCGGCTCATCGAACAGGACCACGACAGGGCGCGCGAGCTCGCTGAGGACCTGCAGGGAACCACTGTGCTGGAGAGCGACGCGACTGACAGCGACTTTCTCGAACGGGAACACATCTCAGACGCCGACGCTGTGGTTGCGACGCTCGACAGCGACGAGAAGAACCTCCTGATGACGCTGCTGGCCAAGCGACTCGGTGCGGAGCGAACCGTCGCGGTCGTCAACTCCGGTGAATACGTCGGCCTGTTCGAGGCTGTCGGCGTCGACGTGGCCGTCAATCCCCGCGAGACGACCGCCGAGGAGATTACGCGGTTCACTCGGGAGTACGATGCAACGAAAGTCGCCATCATCGAATCCGACCGCGCCGAGGTGCTGGAAATCGAGATATCAGCCGACAGCGTCCTTGCTGGGCGGCCGATTCGGGAATCGGTGCAGGAACTGCCGACCGGCGTGGTCATCGGGGCCATCAGCCGCGACGGCGAACTGGTCATCCCCCGTGGTGACACTGTCATCGAACCCGGCGACCACGTCGTGGTGTTCGTCGAAGCTGACTGTCTAGAAGCGGTCAACGACAAACTGTAATCGTGGTAAGGCCACTCCCAAGGGACTAAGCCACGCTCTCGCCTCAGCTAGCGTATGGCTTCCGTTGCGGACCGCATCGTCCTCTCGTTTGCCCCCAGCGCCGCCGATGGAGACCCGTGGTCCGGCGTCGATACCGAGTGGCTAGCCGACGAACTCCGCGGGGACACCTACCAACAGTACCTCAGACGCGCCCACGGCGGCCCGGTAGCCGCCGGCGAGGAGTGGGACGAGTTCGTGAGTTGTGGCTGTGCAACGCCACAAGACGTGGCGCTGCGCGTCGAGCGCGTCGAGGGCGGAACGGTACTCGGCGACGCGACGACGCTGGCCGTTCAGCCCCGTGACGACGCCGAGGCAGTGCCCCAGTAGCCGTTTCTTGCTGTCGAGCGTGCCTGTCTCTACAGAGCACGCCCACCGCCACCGTCACGGCAGTCGGTATCGGGAGATATTGGGAAAAGGGAAAGGCTGATGCATACCACCAGCACATTCCGCACTATGCCACGTGATTCCTATCAGGAGGGACTGAACTCGCTCCGCGAGGATGTCCTCTATATGTCAGAGATCGTCCTCGAGCGGCTCCGGCTTGGTCTTGACGCGCTCGAACAGAAAGACGAGGAGATGGCCCGAGAGGTCATTGAGGGCGATCACGAGATCAACCAACTGTATCTCGACCTCGAACAGGACTGTATCGACCTGCTGGCGCTGCAACAGCCGGTCGCCTCCGACCTCCGCTTTATCGCCGCGTCGTTCAAGATCATTACCGACCTCGAACGAATCGGTGATCTTGCGACGAACCTCGGCGAGTACTCGCTCACTGCTGAACGCGATGTGTATCCTGAAGTCGACATTCAGGATGTCGCCGACGTGACCATCGAGATGGTCGAAAACGCTATGGAAGCCTACGGCGACGAGGACGCCGACCAGTGCTACGCCATCGCCGATATCGACGACGAGGTGGACGAACGCTGTGAAGCCGCCTCGGAGACGGTCGTACGCGACCTCATCGAGCGGGAGATAGACACTGATTCGAGCGAGGAAGACATCGAGCAGTTGATGGCCGATGTCTCGCGGCTTCTGCTGACGATTCGGGACATTGAGCGGGTCGGCGACCATGCTGTCAACATCGCCGCACGCACCCTGTACATGGTCGAGAACGACGACGACCTCATATACTGAGAGTACCTTTTTACGTCACCCCCTCTCCTCGCGCGCTCAGAGAGCGCGCTGCGGGGAGTGGGTTCGCAAAAATCTACGCTAAAAACGACCTCCGAGTCGCGGCCAAGGCCGCGCTCGGAGCGAAACCGCGCTCGCTCCGCTCGCGCGGTACGCCTTAATCACGACAGCCACAAAACCACGACAGCCACACGCCTCCCCAGCCGACTGCGTTGCTCGCCTCGCTCTGCTCGCCTGTGCGACTCGTCCCTCGCGCTTGCGACGCGGCCGTCGCCGCGACGGTGCGCGCCTGACAGCAGTATTTGTTATTGACTGACTTACTGCGGTGCGTCGGGCGTGTCGTCGCCCACAAGTCCCGAGTCGGTGATGCGGAACTGGGCTGTGTCGCCGGCCGGTTTGGCGCGGTGTTTCTCCAGCGTCGCGCGGCGGTTGCCACCCCGGAACCGATCAAGTCGGACGATTGCGCCGGACCAGTGATTCAGGGTGTGGCCGCCAAGCGCCGTCGAGCGGTCACTGTCCGGGTCGGTGAACACCTGATTCGTGTACAGGACGGCGATGTCGTGTTTGCGGGCCAATGAGAGCAGATGGGTTATCTGGCGGGCCACGTCCCGCAGCGTCTCACCGCCGTCCTCGTCATCCCGGCGGAGCCGATAGAACCCAGTCGCGCTGTCTAGCACGATGAGTTCGACCTCGGCGGCGAACTCGGCGGCGTCCTGCACGGCCTCGGACTGCTCGTCGTAGTCAAGCGCCTCAGTGATGATGAGCCGCCCGGCGAGGTCGTCGACGGTCTGGGCGGTCCCGCGTGCGCGGCCGCTGGCGACCTGCTCCATCCGGTCGGCAGAGAGCCCTTCGGTGTCGATGTACAGTGCCGCATCGCCGGCAGCGGCGACTTCCATCACCGCCGACAGGGCGAAGTTAGTCTTGCCGGCCGCCGGCGGGCCGTACACCTGCGTGACGGCGCCGCGTTCCAGCCCACCACCCAGAAGGTCGTCGATAGCGTCACACCCGGTCGGGACGTACTCGCTCACGGGCAGGGCTTGGTCAGGTTCAGATAAAAACACTGGTACCTGACGGCACTGCTGTCAGTCGTCCGAAAGCCGCTCGGCCAGCGTCCATTCGACCAGCGACACATCGTCGATTTCGGCCGTCGCGAACTGCAGGTTCGGCCCCCATCTGCGGGTGATGACGAGCGATTCGGAGTCTAAGTCGTACGACTTCAGGGTCTCCCAAGCGTAGAACCGTCTGGCGACCGGGAGTCTGATCTCCAAGCCGGCATCGGTCGCAACGGCGGTCCGGGTCCCGTCCGTCGGGAGGAGGATGAACCCGAACGGAAACAGTATCTGACCGATGTACTGGAGGGGGGTATGGTCGAACACTGCGCCGACGGCAAAGCCAATGATCGCGACGCCGGTGACGGCCCCACTGAGGTATAAGCGTCGCCGCCGTGCGGACTCGGGCCAGCTCGCTCGCCAGCGGGTCAGTTCATCTGTTCGGGCGGTGACCGCAGCGGTGTACCGCGTCTGTGCCATGACCGCGAGAGCCATTCCTAGCAGAAAGGCCAGCAGGCCGAAAAAGAACGCCAGCACGCCGCTGATTCCAGTCGTTCCCAGTGACGCAAAGCCGGCGGCGGCGTATCCGACCGCAATCGCCATCGGAAGCCAGCGTGTGCGAGTCGCGCCGAGTGTGACGGTCACCGTTGGGCGACTGGAGAGCACCCAGCCCGTCACAGCGGTCACAACGGCGAACGTCCCGATCAGCGCCACGTATAGCGCCCAGACTTCAGTGACGCCGGCCCACTCCAGAGTCGGTATGACTGGCGGTGCCAGAAGCAAGCCCAGATACGCGCCGCTGGCTCCACCAAACAGCGGGTCGGAGTCCGCAGTCTCTCGGTCAGTGACGGCTGCCGAACCCATCACTCACAGTTCACTCACCTGTCACAAAAACCCTCTTAAACGTAACCGATGCTGAGACTGCGCCTATCCGACTGTCTCGCTAAGCTTCTCGCTACTACTTGGAACACAGACGCGGATCACCGGACTCCCATATCTGTAAGTAATCGGCGTCCGAAATCCGGTCGTGATTGTCGTCGCCACCGAAGACTTCGAAGTGTACCACGGTGTCGTCAACGAGCTCCGCGACCGTGGCGTGGCGTTCACGACTATCGAGCCGGGCGACGAATGGCCTGATGGGGCGGATGTCGCGGTCATCGCGGCCGGGGAGGCAGTCGAAATCCCCGACGGCGTAGACTGTGTGCAGGCAGACCCGGACGCACCGCGTCGAGCCGTCGAAGCCGTTATCTCGACGCTCAGGGGTGGCGACGGTCGCACCGTCATCGGTATCGATCCCGGCGAGCGGCCGGGCGTCGCGATTCTCCACGGCGAGATGGTCGTCGCAGCGTTTCAGGTGCCCGCGGCGGAGGCCGGAGAGATCGTCCGTGAGGAGGTCGAGGACGCCGTCGACCCGGTCGTTCGGATTGGCGACGGCGCGCGGCTCGTCGGCGCGCGCATCATCGACGATATCCAGTCCGTGCCGGTGGAGTTGGTCGACGAGACGGGCACGACGCCGTATCTCGGCTCCGGCACGCGCGGCATGGGCGACGTGCTGGCCGCGGTCAACATCGCCCGTCTGGAGGGCGAGGAAATCGAGAGCCGGACAATCGAGCCCACGGCCGGCGAACTCCAGAAAATCAAGGACCGTTCGCGGGAGGAAAGCGACACGAACCGGGCGATCAGCGAGGAACTTGCCCGGCAGGTCGCGACCGGCGCGCTCACCGTCGAGGAGGCGCTGGTGGAACACGACAGCGACAGTTCGACTGACGAGAGCGAGGGGAAAGCCGACGAAGGAGCGGTCCACTCAGAAGACGCAACAGCCGACGAGTAGCGGCTACCCTCGGACCATCTGTTCGGCCCGCTGCATCACTTCGCGGACGGGGAGTCCGGTCGCGTCCGCGACAGCCGCGGCGTCGTCGTACTCTGCACTCACGTCGAACACCGTGCCGTCGGTGTCGCTTGCGATCTTGACCGTGACATCGAACTCCTCGCCGTCGATAGAGAGGGAAACCGTCTCGTACTCCCGGTCGGCGACCCAACGGTGACCGGCCCCGGACTCGCGGACGCCGAGTGTCCCGGTTTCCTCGGCGAGACGACGCGCGACCCGCTCGGCGTCCTCCGGTCTGCAGATGACCTTGACGATGTGGCCGGGGCGGGACTTCTTCATCGTTGTCGGCACTATCGACACGTCGCGTGCGCCGACCTCCGAGAGCGAGCGCTGGAGGTCCCCCAGCACCTCGGGTGGGGCATCGTCGACGTTCGTTTCGAGGACCGTGATTTCGTCGCGACGGAGCCGTCCCGTCCCGTCACCGACTAGCGCCCGCAAAACGTTGGGACGGTCGTCGAGGTTCCAGCCGCCAGCACCGTAGCCCGACGCGTCGATATCGAGCGGCGGCAGTGATTCAGTTCCCGCAGCGATGTGTGCGAGAATCGCCGCGCCGGTCGGCGTTGTCAGTTCCCTGTCGATGGGGCCGCCCTGCAACGACCAGTCGGCCCGTTCGGCAATTTCGACTACCGCGGGAGTCGGGACCGGGTAGCTGCCGTGGCTCATCTCTACGGTGCCGCCACCGGTCGATAGCGGCGTCGTCACGACCCGCTCGGGATTGAGGTCATCCAGCAGGAGACAGGCCCCAACGATGTCAGCGATGGCGTCGTCAGCACCGACCTCGTGGAAGTGTGTGTCGTCGAGATCCGTTCCGTGGACCGACGCTTCGGCCGCACCGAGTATCTCGAAAATCGCCAGCGCGTCCGACCTGACGCCCGCCGGCAGGTCCATCTCCTCGACGAGTTCGACGACCTCGGCGTACGTTCGGCTCGGCCCGTGGCCCTCGGCGTGGGTGTGGTCGTGGTCACCGTGGCTATGGTCGTGACCGTGGGAATGTGAGTGCTCGTCCGTAGCGTAGCCGTGTCCCTCGCTGTGACCGTGTGACTTGCCGTCGCTGTCAGCGTCGGTCAGCAGTACCTCGACACGCGTGGCGGCGATGCCACAGCGGTCCACTTCGGAGACGGCGTACTCGATAGCAAGCGCGTCCTCGACCGGCGACAGGGCCTCACGGTCAGCCCCGGCAGCCAGTAGCGCGCCAAGCAGCATATCGCCGGCAGCACCCATCCGGCCGTCGAAAGCGAGTGTTCGCATACACGGGGCGTCGCGCCCCGCGAGTAAAAGCCCTCATACACGATTCCACTGCAGCGACGCGTTGCCAGCGATCAGGTCCGGCGGACGATGTGCACGTCGTAGTCTTCGCCGATGGGAACGACGATGTCTTCGGTGTCGTCGCTGCCGAGGAACACGACGCTTGCGTCGACGTCGCGAGCGGTCTGCCTGATCGTCGTCGACAGTTCGCTGGTGGAGTGGGCGCTCACGTCGTCATACCGGAGTTCGGAATCGTCGGTCGCCTCCTCGATTTTGCGCCGGAGATCATCAGCGGCGGTCTCGGCGGCGAAGTCCTCGGTGGGGTCAACGCGGCGGCGACGCTCGGCGTAGTCGGCCCCGGTGGGGATGAACGCGACAGCGACGACGTCCTCGTCGAGTGCCGCAGCGTAGGAAACGGCACGGTCGAGTGCGGCGTCTGCAAGCGGTGACCCATCGAAGGGAACGAGAAATACCATATCGGCGCTATCGCGTCCAGCCTTATGAAACGCGGCGATGCCGGCAGCCTGTGTCACCGGCACTCAAGCCGGGAGATATTTGACTCCGCTCCGAGGTGTGTTATTAAGTACCATATAAACCCGTCGCCGTGCGTCTTGCCCGCCGGTAGCATAAAGCATATCTCCGGGGCTACCCGAGTTCGTTGTAAGCAGGCTCTACTATGAACGAAGTCCAATTGGAAGTGGCGAAGGCGTACCCGAACGACTCGGGACGCGGTATCGCCAGACTCGACCCCGATACGTTGTTGCATCTCAAGCTCTCTCCCGGCGACATCATCGAGATCGAAGGGAGCGATACGACCGCGGCCAAGGTGTGGCGCGCCGACCGACAGGACTGGAACACCGATACCGTCCGTATCGACGGCTTCACGCGCCAGAACGCCGACGTGGGCATCGGCGAGCGCGTCACTATCCGGAAGGCCGAGGCCGAGAAGGCCGACAAACTCGTGCTTGCCCCGCCCGAGGAGGCGTCGGTCCAGTTCGGCTCCGACGCCGCTGGCATGGTCAAACGGCAGATCCTCAAGCGGCCGGTCGTCGAGCGCGACATCGTCCCGGTGATGTCCTCGACGAACCACCCGTTCATGCGCTCGCCCGGACAGGCTATCCCGCTCATCGCGGTCGAAACCGAGCCTGAGGGCGTCTGTCTCATCACCGAGGACACCGAGGTCGAACTCCGCGAAGAACCCATCTCCGGCTTCGAGAAGACCGGCGGCGGTATCACCTACGAGGACATCGGCGGTCTGCAAAACGAGATCCAGCGGGTCCGTGAGATGGTCGAGCTGCCGATGAAACACCCCCAGATATTCAAGAAGCTCGGCATCGAGCCGCCACAGGGGGTGTTGCTCCACGGGCCGCCCGGCACCGGGAAGACGCTGCTTGCGAAAGCCGTCGCCAACGAAACCTCCGCCAGCTTCTTCTCTATTGCCGGCCCCGAGATTATCTCGAAATACTACGGTGAGTCCGAACAGCAGTTACGCGAGATATTCGAGGACGCCAGCGAGGAATCGCCCTCCATTATCTTCATCGATGAACTGGACTCCATCGCGCCCAAACGCGAGGACGTGACCGGCGAGGTCGAGCGCCGGGTCGTCGCCCAGTTGCTGACGATGATGGACGGCCTCGAATCGCGGGGTCAGGTCATCGTCATCGCCGCGACGAACCGCGTCGACAGCGTGGACCCGGCGCTGCGTCGCCCGGGCCGGTTCGACCGCGAAATCGAAATCGGCGTGCCCGACGAGGTGGGTCGGGAGGAAATCCTTCAGATCCACACCCGCGGGATGCCGCTGTCGGACGACGTGAACCTCGCCAAGCTGGCGACGGACACGCACGGCTTCGTCGGGGCCGACATCGAGAGCCTGACCAAGGAGGCCGCGATGAAGGCGCTCCGGCGCTACCTCCCCGAAATCGACCTCGACGAGGAGGACATCCCGCCGAGCCTCATCGACCGGATGATCATCAAACGAGACGACTTCAAGGGGGCGCTCAACGAGGTGAGTCCATCGGCGATGCGGGAAGTGCTGGTCGAACTCCCGAAGATGTCTTGGGACAACGTCGGCGGCCTCAGCGGCCCCAAAGAGCAGGTTCAGGAGGCCGTCGAATGGCCGATGAACTCCCCGGAGAAGTTCGAGCGCATGGGCGTGACGCCGCCCTCGGGGGTGCTGCTGTACGGCCCACCCGGCACCGGGAAGACGCTCATGGCGAAGGCCGTCGCCAACGAGACGGACGCGAACTTCATCTCGGTCCGTGGCCCGCAACTGCTCTCGAAGTGGGTCGGCGAGAGCGAGAAGGCCATCCGCCAGACGTTCCGGAAGGCCCGACAGGTGGCTCCGACCATCATCTTCTTCGACGAGCTTGACTCGCTGGCTCCGGGTCGAGGCGGCGAGATGGGGTCGAACGTCTCCGAGCGCGTCGTCAATCAGCTCCTGACCGAACTCGACGGGCTCGAAGAGATGGAGGACGTGATGGTCATCGGCGCGACCAACCGACCGGACATGATCGACCCGGCGCTAATCCGCTCGGGCCGGTTCGACCGCCTGGTGATGATCGGCGAGCCCGACGTCGAGGGCCGCGAGCAGATCCTGAAGATCCATACGGACGACACGCCGCTGTCGCCCGACGTGAGCCTGCGCGAACTGGCCGAAGTCAGCGACGGGTTCGTTGGTTCGGATCTGGAATCCATTGCCCGAGAAGCCGCTATCGAGGCGCTCCGGGAGGACGACGACGCGGAGGAAGTCGAGATGCGCCACTTCCGGCAGGCGATGGACAGCGTCCGCCCGACGATTACCGACGACATCCGCGACTACTACGAGCAGATGGAAGAGGAGTTCAGAGGCGGCTCCAGCCCACAGCGTCAGGCCGGAACCGGCGGCCGGATCGGCTTCCAGTAACGCCGGAGACCTCGATACCTGTTTTTGGCCGCTATTCGAACGCGTTTTCGGCTTCATTGCTTTCGATCAGCGATGTAATCCCCGTGACCGCACAATATCCGTGTATAATTATTAGATAAACTATACAACCGGTGTTTGTTTCTCCTTTCGAAGCCCCCTTTCGGGTCCCAAGTGTATAGGGGATGATGTCGAACACTAACCGCGTTTACAGGCTAGCAAAGCGGCCCGAAGGGACTCCAGACCACGATACGTTCGAACTTTCCGAGGAGGAAATCCCTGAACCGGGGCCGGGCGAGGTGCTCATCAAGACCCTGTATCTCTCTGTGGACCCGTACATGCGCGACCGGATGCGCGACAGCGAATCGTACGAGGAGCCGTGGGACGTGGGCGACCCGCTCAAGGGTGCAGTCGTCGGTGAGGTTGTCGAATCCAACGGTGCACGCTTCGATGAAGGCGACGTTGTCACCGGCGAGCTAGAGTGGGCGGAGTACGCCACAGCACCCGGCCCAGTACTTACAGAGGTCAATCCCGAACTCGCACCGATTTCGACGGCACTCGGTGTCTTGGGGATGCCGGGCCTGACAGCGTACTTCGGCACCCGAGAGGTGGCACAGCCGTCGGCCGGCGATACGTTCGTCGTTACCGGGGCTGCTGGGGCTGTCGGCTCTGTCGCGGGCCAGCTCGCCAAGCTTCAGGG
Source organism: Haloarcula sp. CBA1129 (assembly GCF_008729015.1). Lineage (NCBI taxonomy): Archaea > Methanobacteriati > Methanobacteriota > Halobacteria > Halobacteriales > Haloarculaceae > Haloarcula > Haloarcula sp. CBA1129. Next base: position 1,681,923 of record NZ_RKSM01000001.1, on the reverse strand, counting down.
CGCACGCGTCGTCGGCTTTGCCGGCTCTGATGAAAAGGTCTCGTTCCTCGAAGACGATCTGGGCTTCGACGTGGGCATCAACTACAAGACGACCGACGATTATCGGGCCGCGCTGGACGAGGCTGCGCCGGAGGGCGTCGACGCCTACTTCGACAACGTCGGCGGACCGATCACCGACGCGGTGTTCACGCGACTCAACACCGACGCGCGTGTCGCCGTCTGCGGACAGATTTCACTGTACAACAGCGAGGAAGTCCCGATGGGGCCCCGAAAACTGACCCAAGTCATCCAGTCCCGGGCGACCGTCGAAGGGCTTCTCGTCTCCGACTTCGAGCCGCGGTTCGAGGAAGCGACGAAGCAGCTCGGCCAGTGGGTCGCTTCGGGCGATATCTCCTACCGAGAAACCGTCACCGAAGGCATCGAGAACGCACCGGATGCGTTCCTCGGGCTATTCGAGGGCGAGAACATCGGCAAGCAGCTCGTGCAGGTCGCCGAGCGATAGATAAAAAGCGAGTATCCGGTTATAGCTCGCCGAGTTTGCGGAGGAGCTGGCCGCGGTACTCCTCGTCGGCCTGCACGCCTTTCAGTTCGAGCACGTTGCGTTCGAGCTTATCGAGCGCGACGTTGAACGCGGTTTCAGCGCCGTAGCCCTCGCCGGAGCCGGCCGCCTGACCCTTGTTGGTCCGAAGACGGATCTGACACTGGATGAGCGGCGTACCACGGAGCTTCTCCTTGTGCTCGTGGAACCGGACGTGGGCGTGCTGGACCTGCATCGCGCCGTACTTGTCCGCGACCGTCTCTATGTCGGCCCGGATGTCCGCACGGGAGATGGTGTCCAGCAGCTTGATGTTCGTGATCTGGACGTCCATGTGTTCTTCCTCCGTGTAGGTCAGCGCGCGGAGCACGTCGGTCTTCGTGAGGATGCCGGCGACATGGGTGTCCTCGTCTTCCGGCGTGACGACGAGGCCGGCGAAGTCGTTTTCCAGCATCCGCGCGACGGCGTCCTCGACGGAGTCGCCGAGCTTCGCCGTCTCGACCGGGCTGCTCATCACGTCGTAGACCGGCATGTCGAGCACGCGCTCGATTTCGCCTGAGCGGTCGCCCCGCGTCGTCTTGTTCATGTCCCGGACGACGACGTCGACGATGTCGTGGCGCGTGACCATCCCGGTCAGGCCATCGTCGTCACCGAGTACCGGAAGCCGGGAGATGCCGTGTTTCCGGAGGAGGTTGACGACCTGCCCGACGTTAGTGTCTTCCGAGACCGTGATGACATCTCGTGTGTAGATGTCCTCGACGCTTAGCGCGTCGAGGTTGTCGAGAACCGCGTCGAGGATATCGTCCTCGGTGACGATACCCCAGAGTTCGCCCGCCTCGAACACCGGGGCGAGCTTGACTCCACCCTCCACGAGGACGCGCGCGACTTCGCGCACGTCGTCGGTGCGCTCGACTTTCGGCGCCGAGCGCGTCATCGCCCCCGCTTTCGCGTTGTCCTCGACATGGGACTGGACCAGCTGTTTCTGCGTGATAACGCCAGCGTAGTCACCGTCCTCCGTGACGATGATGCCTTTAGGGTTCTCGCGTTCGAAGATAGACCGGACTTTCCCCAGGCGCTTGTTGGCGTCAACCTCGACAAACTCTCTGGTGGCGATATCAGCAATATCCATCGTTCTTCACAGTTCGTAGATTCGACGTGTGGGGTTATCAAGGTTGGTTTAGTCCCCGGAAACCGAGAGACGAACGAAGCTTTAGGCCCTTGGATCTAAGGTTCGGTGTATGCTGCCCGACATCGGCGTCTTTGGCCCCTACACCTATCTGGTCACAGAAGTTGTCTGGGGAACTGTTGCCCTCGCGTTACTCTGGCGTGCGAACGCTCTCAAGATGGCAGCCAAGACGATTGTCGTGCTCTATCCGATTGCGTACGTCTGGGACTGGTACACACTTACTGTCGGTGTCTTCGCAATCAAACTCCGAACCGGTGTTGACCTGCTGGGAATTCCCATCGAGGAGCATATTTTCATGATTGTCGTTCCGGCGCTTATTCTCGGCATCCACGAGAACCTCCACAGTCTTTCGTCCGGGTCAAACACCGAATAGTCAGTAATCGTATACTACTTTCAGCTGTTAACTCCTCCTAGGTTAGCGTTACAACTGGAAGTACACTAATCACAGAAACTGCTTATTTCACGGGTTTTCGGCCCTGATAGCGCCAGCTGTACTATGCAGACATCTCTCACAGTATCTATATGTGTCAGCCGGGAGTGTCGTCTGATAGCTATGAGTGATACTATCCCGACACCTCACATCGAGTTGTATGTCCGGTCGATGCTGCCCGACGGTGCACACGAACGACAGGAAGCGGTCATCGACCGTCTCCAGACGCTCGACGAGAACGACCACATCGACGGGTTCAACGTCATCGTCTGGGGCAAACAGATCGCACCGCAGTCGGCCGCCGCACGGACGGAGGAGGGCAAGTACATCCTGAATCGCGTCGCCGAATTCAAGCAGTGGGCGCTGACGAACAACGTCTCGCTCGAATCGTTCTACCAGAACACTACTGTTGACTCGGAAGTGGCGGAGTCAGCGTACGACGCCATGGCGCTTCCCGTCATGGGGCTGGCTGAGTACGACGGCAGCGAACTCGTCCACGTCGCTCCCTGTACGAAAGACGACGTCGTCCACACGATCATGGACCGTCTCGAACGCCTCGAAGCGGGCCGGCCACCCGCTCTCGATCAGGAGCGCGGCGGTGTGAGTGTCGTCTAACGGGGGAGTCGCTTACGAGGACCAGACTGCCTCGACGTACGGTTCGAACTCGTCCGTCTCCGACAGCGCTTCGAGTACTTCTTCCGGGTCTCCGGCCAGTTCATACCCCGGCCGCCCTTTTCCCGCCGGTGACTCCGTCTTTTCGTCGAGCAACAGCCCCCTGTCAGCGAGCTGGCCCAGCGCCGAAATGACTTTCTGGCGCTCGACACCGCCGAACGGCTGTCGGTCGATATCTGCGAGATGTGCTTTCGCTGTCTGCGTCACATGATAGGAGTGGGCTGGTGTTTCGCCGGCCGTTTCGAGTTCTGCGACTGCCAGCAACACGAACTGTTCGAACGCGTTCGCCGACTGGACCTGATCTCTCATATAGATGACTCTAACGCGGTTAGGGCAAGAAAGTATGGGACGGAATCTGTCAGTCCCGTTTCGATGCTGTTGAAGCGGACACTGCTGTCGGAACAACAGTTTCGATGACAGTAGCCGTGGGTGCAGACGGATTGTGACCCAAAGAAAAACACGCTCTGCTCGTCGATTGTGTCGTCAGAAATGGGTTCAGGCGGATTTGCACCACGGTCGTTCCGCTCCGCTTTCACTCCCTGATTCAAATTCGCACTCATCGACGGATCCGTCGCTCGCGGTTTGCTCGCGACAGAAGTAGTGGGTTCGGGCGGATTTGAACCGCCGGCCTCCTCCATGTCAAGGAGGTGTCATAACCGACCTAGACCACGAACCCTCACTGCGAGGTACACCTCATTGTATCCGGTGGGTATAATTGAAGGTTTCGGATTCCGTATCGGCACGTTGTCTGTTGATTGTCCACACAGATGGGTCAGCGAGGCAGGGTCCCGATAGGCTTAAGTCAATGTACGGATTTGTACATCACAACACGAAATAGTCCATTGGCGAATACAATGAAAGAGTATATCGAACGCGTCACAGACGGCGAGGACCTGACACAGGACGAGGCACGAGCCGTTGCGACGACTGTCTTCGAGGATGCGACCGAGGCACAGATCGGTGCGCTCCTGACGGCACTGCGAGCGAAAGGGGAAACAGAGGCCGAGATCGCCGGCTTCGCCGAGGGGATGCGCGATGCCGCACGCACCATCCGGCCTGATCGAGACGGACTGGTCGACACCTGCGGGACCGGCGGCGACGACTACAACACGATCAACGTCTCCACGACGAGCGCCATCGTCGCGGCCGGGGCCGGCGTCCCCATCGCCAAACACGGCAACTACTCTGTCTCTTCGTCTTCGGGGAGCGCCGACGTGCTGGAAGAGGTCGGCGTCGATATCGAGGCCGAGCCGCCGGATGTGGAGGAGACCATCGAGCGCGAGGGCATCGGTTTCATGCTCGCGCCCGTGTTCCACCCGGCGATGAAGGCCGTCATCGGCCCGCGTCAGGAACTCGGGATGCGGACTGTGTTCAACATCCTCGGGCCGCTGACGAACCCCGCTGATGCGGACGCACAGGTGCTTGGCGTCTACGACCCGGACCTCGTTCCCGTGATGGCGGAGGCGCTGGCTCGGCTAGATGTCGAGCGGGCGCTGGTCGTCCACGGCGACGGCCTCGACGAGATCGCCATCCACGGTGAGACGGTTGTCGCGGAGGTCACCGGCGACCGAATCGCGGAGTACACCATCACACCAGAGGACATGGGTCTGGAAACACACGACATCGAGGACATTTCAGGCGGCGAGCCCTCGGAGAACGCCGCCGACCTCCGTGGTATCGTCACCGGCGAGGTCACCGGCGCGAAGCGGGACATCATCCTCGCGAACGCCGGCGCGGCGATCTACGTCGCTGGCGTCGCCGATACGCACGAAGAGGGAGTCGAACTGGCCCGGCAGGCCATCGAGTCGGGCGCGGCGGCCGACAAACTCGACGACTTGATCGGGGCATGACGCGCGTGAAAGTCTGTGGTGTGACGTGCGATGCGGACCGCGACGCTGTCGTCGCGGCCGGCACTGACGCGGTCGGCGTCATCCACGGCGTCCCGGTCGACACACCGCGCGAAGTCGACGACGAAAGCGCTGAGCTGCTTGTCGATGGCGTCCCACCGTTCGTGACGAGCGTGCTGGTGACGATGCCGACAACGGTTCAAGAGGCCGTCAGGCGCATCGACAGGATCGAGCCGGACGCAGTACAGGTCCACGACGGGCTCTCGCCGGCGGAACTCGGGGCCCTCGACAGCCGAATCACTCAGGACATCGTCGCTGTGGTCGAGGCGGACGCGCCGGCCATCGAGGCCTACGCCGACCACGCCGACGCCCTCCTCGTCGATTCCGTCGACGCCGACGGCGGCGGCGGCACGGGCGAGACACACGACTGGGAGCGCACGCGCGACCTCGTCGACTCGCTGAGCGTGCCCGTCGTGTTGGCCGGCGGACTGACGCCGGAGAACGTCGCAACTGCTGTCGAGACGGTCGGGCCGTTCGCCGTCGATGTAGCGAGCGGCGTGGAATCCTCGGGCGGCACGAAAGACCACGACGCTATCGAGCGGTTCGTCCGGAACGCCACGCAAGCGACGGAGGGCGCGGTATGACTCTCGATATCACCCGCGAGGAGTTTGTCGAACACGCCACGGCAGACCGCCCGGTTGTCGTCCGCGCGGCCGCCGAACTGGACGTGGATGTGGAGCCACTAACCGCGTACGCGGCCCTGACCGGTCGCACAAGCGACGTGGCCGCAAACGACTACACGTTCCTGCTCGAAAGCGCCGAGAAGGTCGCCTCCAGCGACCCCGACGGCGCGTTCGCGCCGGAGACGGACGACCGCCACGCACGCTTCTCCTTCGTCGGCTACGACCCCCGCGCCGTCGTCACAGTGACTGGCGACGAAAGCGAGGTCGAGGCCTTTGACGACCGCTACGCCGACCTCGTGACGACCGACGGCGGCGACGTGGTCGACGACCTCCGGGCCGCGATGCCGGACGTGACCCTCCGGAACTTCCCCGAGATGGACCGCCAGCACCTCGAAGGCGGTCTGGTCGGCTTCCTCTCGTATGACGCCGTCTACGACCTCTGGCTCGACGAGGTGGGGCTCGACCGCCCGGACTCACGGTTCCCGGACGCGCAGTTCGTCCTCACGACGTCGACGGTCCGCTTCGACCACGTCGAGGAGACCGTCTCGCTGGTGTTCACGCCCGTCCTCCGGCAGGACGAGGACGCCGGCGAGCGCTACGACGAACTGGCCGCCGAGGCCGAGCGGGTCGAGGATGTCCTCTCGGACCTGTCACCACTGGAGACCGGTGGCTTCCGCCGCGATGACGAGGTCGCCGGTCCACAGGACGAGTACGAAGACGCTGTCGAACGCGCCAAGGAGTACGTCCTCTCGGGCGACATCTATCAGGGCGTCATCTCGCGGACCCGCGAACTGCACGGCGAAGTCGACCCACTGGGCTTCTACGAGGCGCTCCGGGCGGTGAACCCGTCGCCGTACATGTACCTGCTGGGTTACGACGACCTGACCATCGTCGGGGCGAGTCCGGAGACGCTGGTCTCTGTCGCGGGCGACCACGTCGTCTCGAACCCCATCGCGGGGACGTGCCCGCGCGGGAACTCCCCCGTCGAGGACCGACGCCTCGCTGGCGAGATGCTCGCCGACGGCAAGGAGCGGGCCGAGCACACGATGCTCGTCGACCTCGCGCGCAACGACGTGCGCCGCGTCGCCGAAGCCGGCAGCGTCCGGGTCCCGGAGTTCATGAACGTCCTCAAGTACAGCCACGTCCAGCACATCGAGTCCACGGTGACGGGCCGACTCGCCGAAGACAAGGACGCCTTCGACGCCGCCCGTGCGACGTTCCCGGCGGGGACGCTCTCGGGCGCGCCGAAGATCCGCGCCATGGAGATAATCGACGAACTCGAACGCTCGCCGCGGGGTCCCTACGGCGGCGGCGTCGGCTACTTCGACTGGGACGGCGACACCGACTTCGCCATCGTCATCCGCTCGGCGACGGTCGAAGACGAGGGCGACCGGGACCGTATCACCGTGCAGGCCGGGGCCGGCATCGTCGCGGATTCGGACCCCGAAAGCGAGTACGTCGAGACTGAACAGAAGATGGACGGCGTGCTGACAGCGCTTGCGGAAATCGAAGGGGAACCGACCGACTCGGCGGAGCGTGCCGATAGCCCCGAGGAGGTGACCAGATGAGCGCGGCACAGCCGGCCGGCGAGGACGCTGTCAGGGACGACCTGCGGGTGCTGTTCGTGGACAACTTCGATTCGTTCACGTACAACCTCGTCGAGTACGTGTCCGAACACGCTGAAACGGAAGTCGTCCGCAACACCGCGACGCTCGACGACGTCACGGCGTTCGACCCCGACGCTATCATCCTTTCCCCGGGTCCGGGCCACCCGAAGAACGAACGGGACGTCGGCGTCACGCTCGACGTGCTCCGTGAGGTCAGCCCCGACGTGCCGACACTCGGCGTCTGTCTCGGCCTCGAATCGGCGGTGTACGCCTACGGCGGCACCATCGGCCGAGCGCCGGAGCCCATTCACGGAAAGGCGTTCCCCATCAACCACGATGGGAAAGGCGTCTTCGCGGGTCTCGAACAGGGGTTCCAAGGCGGCCGCTATCACTCGCTGGTCGCCGAGGACGTCCCCGACGAGTTCGTCGTCAGCGCGACCACGGAGACCGAGGACGGCACCGAACTGGTGATGGGCGTCCGCCACCGCGAGTATCCCATCGAAGCCGTCCAGTTCCATCCGGAGTCGGTCCTGACCGCGGTCGGCCACGACGTGATCCGGAATTTCCTCTCCGGGCTTTAGATGACCTGAAAGCCGAGGACTCCGAGGATCCAAAGGACGGCGACCGCGATGATGGCGATGATGACGAGCCGCCACGCTACCTTCATCACGAGTCGCCCGACCAGCAGCACCACGGCGATAGCCAGCAAGCCGACGAGTATCGCTGGCGGTGAGAGTGAGCCGAGTTGGAGGAGTGGTAACATACTAGAGAGAGGAATGTCCACGGGGAAATACTTCGTGGCTGTTTCGGTCGAGCTGTGACCCGTTCATCGGTCGACGAAACACGCCGAAATCGTGTCGCCAAAGATTCAAACACATCGGCGTGCTAACTACTGGCATGAGCGTCGCCGGACTGTGTGAACTCTGTGAGCGCCCTGACGTGGACCACTCCTGTGACAGATGTGGACGGCTCGTCTGTGACCGCCACTGGGACGACGACACCGGGATGTGTGTCGAGTGCGGTGCGGAGGTCGGCCAGCCGAGCGACCATGTCCCGTCGGAGAACATGCCTGACGGCGTCGACACGTATCGGTTCTAGCTATCGGAACTGGTTCAGACGCTGTTTGAGTTGTTTGGCGGACTGTCCGGCGGCCTTGAAGAACGCATCACCTGTGTCGTCACGCCGCGTATCAGCGTCTTCGCCGGCGAAGATAATGCCCCGCGAGGAGTTGACGAGGCCGACGCCGTCAGCGAGGCCGTGTTCGACGGCCGCTTCGGCGTCGCCGCCCTGTGCGCCGACACCGGGGACGAGGAACGGGATGTCCGGGACCAGTTCGCGGATTTCTTCGAGCTCGTCAGGGTTGGTCGCGCCGACGACAAGGCCGACGTTGCCGTTCCCGTTCCAGAGGTCCGCAAGGTGGACCACACGCTCGTACAGTTTCTCGCCGGAGGCCAGTTCGAGGTCTTGGAGGTCCTCGCCGCCGGGGTTCGAGGTGCGCCCGAGGACGAACACCCCCTTGTCCGCGCGCTGGAGGAACGGCTCCAGCGAGTCCCGGCCGAGGAAAGGATTGACCGTGATGGCGTCGGCGGCGGGTCCCTCCTCGTCGTCGAGTATCTGGGCGTACTGCCGCGCGGTGTTGCCGATGTCGCCCCGCTTGGCGTCCAGCAGGACTGGCACGTCTTTCCCGTGGGCGTAGGCGATGGTTTCTTCCAGTGCGCGCCAGCCGTCGTGGTCCTCGTAGAAGGCGGCGTTGGGCTTGTAGCAGGCGGCGTGTTCGTGGGTCGCGTCGATGATGCGGCGGTTGAACTGCCACCGTGGCAGGTCAGCGTCCAGCACGCTGTCGGGGAGACGGTCAGGGTCCGGGTCGAGGCCCACCGACACCACGCTGTCGGCGGTCGCGATGCGGTCCGCGAGGCGGTCGAAGAAGTGCATAGATATCGCGGCGGCTGGCAGCGATACAAGCGTTTCCTTCTCGCACCGCTCCCCGCTTGGGTGGAATCAGATTTGATATTTTCTCCCCGTGGCTATTTGCTACCGCAGGCAGAATCCTGTTTATGGACCGTTTCATGGATGTCGGCCATGTGGCCGAGACGCTCCCAGACCTGAGCGAAGCTCTGGACGACCCACGGCTGCGGCAATTTGGACTCGTTGGTGGTGTCGTGCTCGTGGCCGTCGGTGCGCTGCTATCGCTCGCGCCCACGTCCGGGCAGTGGCTGTTCTGGTCGTACGCTGTCGCCGCAACGCTCGTGTTCATCGGCGTCCCGCTGCTGTGTCTCGGCCTCGCCGCTCCCGACCCGGAGCCCGGGTCGCTGTTCCACCTCGGTATCGAACTGACGACGACACAGCGTCGGGCCGTCGCGCTTGGCTCGCTCTGTATCACCGTGACGCCGATTGTCATCGCTGTCGGAACGCCGCTTGGCCTCCCGACGCTGGTGCTTGCTATCGCTGCCGCGACGGCGATAATCGGTTCCGTGCTCATCCTCACCGGCTTCGTCGCGTGGATGTCTGCGGCTATTGCTGAGCCGAGTCGCCACTGATTGCAGGTATTTTAGCCGCTGTCCAATCGTTTCTGTCCCCGGAAAAACCGTCTACCCCGAGAGGGCTCGCTCCAGTCCGTCGACTGCGGCTTTCACCGCCGCGCCGCTGTGAACAACGATGGTTGTCCCCTCGACAGTGAGATCATCACGCTCCGGCACGGTTCCGGGCTCCTGCTCTAGGACCAACTGAGCCGTCGTCGGCGTTACTTCGACGACTGCTACGTCGGTGTCGTCAGCAGTCACGCGGTAGGCGAAAGCCCCCTCGGGCGTCGGGTCCACGTCTCTGTCCGCATCGACGACAGCAACGTCTGAGAGCGGCCCGCGCTGGAGGCCAGTCAGTTCCGAGGCGAGTAACTGTCCGATCCGTCGGCCGTCAGCAATCCTGTCTTTGACCATTAGAGCTCCTCCCGAACGTCCGCAGCGATAGCTTCGACGTCGACACCTTCACTGCGCGCGTACACCACGGCTGCGGCCTCCAGCGTGACACCGATGTCGGACTGGAGCGTGTTGATGCCAGCGACAGCAGTCTGTTTCTCGATGCCGGCCTCGACGACTGCATCGAGCACCCGCTCGAACGTCGAGCGAGACTGCAGGATTTCCTCGCCCGGCATGAACCCGTCCGGAATCGCAGTGTGTGTCGCGTCGAAAGCGACAACGAGGTCGTCATCGTCTCGCTCGACCAGTCCCTCGCTCGCGGCCACGTCGACCAGCGTCTTGGCCTGATCGGGCGAGAACCAGTTCCGATCTAGCGAGAGCGCGACGACGAACTCGCTTTCCGCCATCCGGTCGGTGCCACGCTGGCGGAACGGCGCGGCGACGGCCGTCTTCAGACTCATCGTCAGAGCAACCGGCCGGCGCGGGGGTAACGATTGCGATAACGAGTCAGCATCGAACGGTTCAAGTAGTCGCTGGGTCTTCCTTCCCGTATGAAAGACCAGGGACGCTCCCCTCGCAAGCGGACCGGCGGACGCCGACGACCGAACCACAAGAAGAAGAAACACGAGCTCGGGAAGGACACCGTCGAGACGCAGGTCGGCGAGCAGCGACTGAAGACTGTCGACTCCCGCGGCAACACCCAGAAGGTCCGTGCAGTCAAGACAGATGTCGCGAGCATCGCCGACGGTGCGGAGACCATCGAAGCAACTATCGAGAACGTCGTTGAGAACCCATCGAACCCGAACTACGCCCGGCGGAACATCATCACGAAAGGCGCAATCCTCGAAACCACCGAGGGACAGGCCCGCGTGACCTCCCGCCCCGGACAGCACGGTCAGGTCAACGCCGTGCTGGTCGAGTAATCCGGCACGCAGCTTTTTCAGCTGTCCACGGACACGGAGCGGCAGCTATGGCCGCGGGGCAGCCTTCTGGAGTGCGCTTTCAGCGATATTGCCGCCGTAGTCGGCGGTCCGTGACAGTGAGTCGACGACGCGGCCAAGCAACTGTGCGCTCTGTGGATCCAGCTCCCTGACCTTCCCGTCGACTTCACGGGCCGTTTCGTCGACCTCAGGGATCCGGGAACGGGCCTCGTTTGCTAGTTCGACAGCCTCGTCACTGTCGTCAGCTAACAGCGCATCCATCGCGGTTTCGGGGACGGCAATAGCCTCGGTTTCCAGTTGGTCGAGGAGGTCGGCAGTTTCACCGGTTATTTCACCGATCTCCTGTGAGAGGCTGGCTATCTTGGTCGCGTGGTCGGCAATGCGCTCGAGCTGGCGGGCGCTTGACTGGTAGTCGAACACTGTCTCACGCGGGAAGCCGATCTCGTTGGCAGCCGTCGGATTGCGAAGGACGGTGCGGAACACGCGTGAAACCATGTACCAGAGGCGGTCCACATCGTCGTCGCGTTGCATCACGTCTTCTGCAAGGTCGTTGTCGTCCTCGATGAGCGCCTCGACAGCATCGGAGAGCATCGTCAACGAGACCAGTCGCATACGGGTAATAGCGTTGAGGACCGATAGTTCCGAGGAGTCGAGCAGGTCCTGCAGAACGACCCGGTCAGCTGTTTCTTCGATCATCTCCAGACCGACCAGCCCCTGTGTCGCATCGCGGATGATACGTCGCTGCTCGGCCGTGATCCGAGCGGCCTCCAGACGGATGATGTCGAAGCCACTGACGTACATTGTCATCACTGCTCGCGTGAGCTCGTGCCTGTTTTCGAGGCCGGTCACGTCCAGCGTTCCCTCGACGTGGTCGTCGCCGTGCTGTGGCGAGACCAGTAACAGGTCGTCTTCGGCGTAAAACTCGACGATACTGCCGCTCTCGACGTTGTTCTCCGTCGCCCACTCCTTCGGTAACGAGACAGTGTACGTGGACCCGCCGGTCAACTGTACTTTGCGCGTCTCCATAGTACTACGAATACGCGCTGTAGATTTATAAAATATGTTGTGGCTATATATTACTGACCAGATATCTGACCTGTGCTGTTATGACACTTCTCAACGCCATAACTGATTAACAAATGTGACTATTCATCACTATTGTTCCGGCATTTCAGCCCTCAATCAGCGTTTCATCGCTTTCTGCCACCTATTGCGTCGGTTTATCGGTAACCTGGTAGCGACTCACAACAATATATAGGAGTATATAGTATTTATATCCGGATATAGGGCTAATAGTAGGGTACTTATCCGCTCTTCATCTTCCAACAGTTGATGACAGATTCACCGAGCGGTCTCTCACGCCGTCGTTTCCTGACAAGTTCCGGTGCGATTGGGGCACTGGCGCTGGCTGGCTGTACCGAACAGTCATCGGGGGGTAGTGACGGGGGTGCCGACAACGGTGGCAGCACCGATGGCAGTGGTGGCAGCCAGCTGTCCGGTGATATCACGATTACGGGGAGCAGTACGGTGTTCCCCCTTGCGACGGCTGTCGCAAACGAGTTCCAGAAGCAACACGGTCAGGTCAACATCAGCCTCTCCTCGACCGGGTCCGGTGGCGGTTTCAGCAACCACTTCTGTGTCGGAAACTCCGATTTCAACAATGCTTCTCGACCGATTTCCAGCGAAGAGGAGCAACTCTGTGCCGACAACGATATCGAGTACCACGAGATTCAGGTCGCGACGGACGCAGTGACCGTCATCGTCAACCCCGAGAACGATTGGGTCGACTGCGTGACCCCCGACCAACTCAGACAGATCTGGGAAGCCGACGGCGCATCTACTTGGGCCGACGTGAACGCCGACTGGCCTGACGAGCAGATCAACCGGTTCGGTGCCGCCGACACGTCCGGGACGTTCGATTACTTCAACGAGGCGATTCTCGGCGAGGAAGCAAATCACACCAGCAACTACGAAGCCACTGAACAGGACAACCTCATCCTGCAGGGCGTCCAGCAGGACCAGTACGCTATCGGCTACTTCGGCTTCGCCTACTACCAGAGCAACACGGACGCGGTCAAGGCACTCAGCATCGACAACGGCGACGGCTGCGTCGAACCCTCGCTGGAGACGGCCAAGGCCGGCGACTACCGGCCGCTTTCGCGCCCGCTGTTCACGTATCCCCAAAAGAGCGCACTCGCCGAGGAGCACGTCGCCGAGTTCGCTCGGTACTTTATCGAGCAGAGCGCCAACACCGAACTCGTCTCCGAGGAAATCGGTTACGTCCCACGAACGGAGGAGGCGATGCAGTCGGAGCTCGACGCTCTCAACAGCGTCATCGACGAGGTCCAGTAGCGGGCCGACAGACAGAGGTAGAGGGCTACAGAGACAACCGAAGTACGCTTTCCCGACTATACAGAATGAGTGAACAACACCGATGAGCAACGAAGGACAGGCACCGGACTTAACGGGAAATCGAGGATTCAGGTCGGTCCGTGAGTCGGCATATAAATACGCGCTGGCGGGCTGTGCTGTCCTGTCGGTGCTGACGACGGTGAGTATCATCGGGGTGCTCGTCTTGGACGCCGCGGCGTTTTTCGCCGAGGTTCCAGTGCTCGAGTTCCTGACTGGAACGACTTTCAGCCCGAACCTCGAACCGGTTTCGTTCGGCGTGTTGCCCCTCATTCTCGGAACGGTTCTCATTACTATCGGTGCGGGCGTACTCGCGCTCCCGACCGGCGTCCTGACTGCAATATACCTCAGTGAGTACGCGAGCGACCGAACGCGGTCGATACTGAAACCGATGCTCGAAGTGCTTGCCGGCGTCCCTACTGTGGTGTATGGCTACTTCGCTATCGTCTATGTCACGCCCGCGTTGAACACTGTGATTACCGGACTCAACGGCCTACTGGGGACTGAATTCGGGACACTGGGCCTGTTCAACGGGCTTTCGGCGTCTATCGTCGTCGGGATCATGATTATCCCGATGGTCTCCTCTATCAGCGAGGACGCGATGAGTTCTGTTCCGGACTCGCTTCGCCAAGCCGGCTACGGCCTCGGAGCGACGAAGTTCAACGTCTCACTGACCATCGTCGTTCCAGCGGCGGTCTCTGGCATCGCGTCGTCGTTCATCCTCGCTATCTCGCGGGCTATCGGTGAGACAATGGCCGTCGTGCTGGCCGCAGGGTCCCAGCCGCCGGACATTCCGCCGGTCCAGCAGGCCTTCGGTATCCCGTATGTGGCCCCAGCGGACGTGATCGGACTGTTTACCGAGAGTTCCGCGACGATGACCGTCGCGATGGTCAACATCGCTCAGGGGGACATCTCCGGCGGGTCGACCGCCTACCAGTCGCTCTTTGCTATCGGACTCACGCTGTTCGTCATCACGCTGGCGATGAACGTCGTCAGCGACCTCGTGGCGAGTCGCTATCGGGAGGTCTACGAGTAAATGGCCACGACATCACCGACAGAAACTGATTTCGGCGAAGTCAGCCGAATCAAGGGCATCGTTTTCAAGTACATCTCGTTTGTCGCCTCGATTATCGGCATACTGGCGCTCGGCGTGTTGCTCGCGTACGTGTTCTGGGACGCGCTCGGGCTGGAGACCGCTGGTACCCGGTGGTATCTCGCGTACACGGGGACACTCCTCGTGCCGTTGCTCGCGTTCTTCGTCTACGCTCGGACCCGCCCAGAGGTCATCGCGGGGGCGTTCGAACTGTTCAGTATGACGCTGGCCGGCGTCCTGCTGACCGGTGCGGGCGTCATTATCCTCTCGATCATCGCCAGTCCGCCAGTGTGGTTTGCGTACTTCCTCACCGTTGTTGGGCCGATTGTCGGTCTGTACGTGTACGGCCAGTACAACCGCGAGGCGACTTGGGTCGGCTTGGCGATGCTTGGGATATTGCTCATTGGCCCGGTCGTCGGGACGCTGGGGCTGAGCGTGTTGACCACAATCGGTGCCCTGCTGGGTTCGCCCGGAGTCTACTTCCTCTCGCTCGTCGTCCCCGCGGCCGCCGTCGCCGCGTATCTGTCGGCGGAACGGCTTGAGTTCTCCCGGCGACGGAGTCTGGGCATCGGCGTCGGCCTGCCAGTTCTGGCAATCGTCGCGGTCCCGCTCGTCGACACCGTCCCGGCCATTTCACGGTCGGTCTGGCTTATCGGTCTCGTGCTGTTTGGCCTCCCAGTCGGGTTCACGGTCGCAAACACGGTCCGGACCCGTGACCGGTGGCCTGCGTTCGCGTTCCCCGCTATTCTCGGTCTCGGGGTCCTCGCGGGCGAAGCCGTCGTCGCCGCTATCGGCGCGACGACGCCGACGCCGTGGCTCGACTGGCAGTACGTCACCAGCGGCCCGTCCCAGACCGCGGCGGAAGCTGGACTGTACCCCGCTATTATCGGCTCGATATTCCTCATCGTGCTGGTGAGCGTGTTCACGTTCGTCTTCGGCGTCGGCGCGGCCATCTACCTCGAAGAGTACGCGCCGGGGACCGGCCCGATTGCGAGCGTCACGCGGGTCATCAAGGTGAATATCTCGAACCTCGCCGGCGTTCCGTCGGTGGTGTACGGTCTGCTGGGCCTAGGCATCTTCGTGAACATCGAGTCTCAGATCGGTCCGTTCACCTACGCCGGGTTCGGTGTCGGGACGGTGCTTACTGCCGCGATGACGCTCTCTCTGCTCATCCTCCCGATTGTCATCATCTCCGCACAGGAGGCGATCAGGTCCGTGCCGGACTCGCTGCGGCAGGCGTCCTACGGGATGGGCGCGACCCGGTGGCAGACGATCCGGAACGTCGTCCTCCCGCGCTCGCTGCCGGGCATTCTGACCGGGACGATTCTCGCGCTCGGGCGAGCTATCGGCGAGACCGCACCGCTTATCATGATCGGTGCGGCGACGACGAAGTTTTCCCCACCGAGTGGGCTGTTCGGCAAGCTCACGGCGATGCCGATGCAGATCTTTGCTTGGGCATTCGAACCGAGCGACGAGTTCCGGTACGGCGTCGTCGCAGCCGGCGTCGTGACGCTGCTTATCGTCATGCTGACGATGAACTCCGTCGCGATTCTCGTGCGCAACAAATATCAACAGGAGGCAAACTAAATGACTTCACAGGACATGGCCAGTGACACCGACGTTGAGACTGACGACGACTCCCTCGTGACGACTGACCCCGGAAAGGGCGGCCTCGATGAAAACGCCGAACGGGGCTCGGTCGAGCAGACTGGGTCGGGGACCGTCATCGAGTCCCGCGGTCTCGACGTATTCTACGGCGAGACGCAAGCCCTGCAGAACATCGATTTGGCCATTCCGGAGAATCAGGTGACCGCCATGATCGGCCCGTCGGGCTGTGGCAAGTCGACGTTCCTGCGGTGTATCAACCGCATGAACGATCTCATCGACATCGCCCGCGTCGATGGTGAACTCACCTTCAAGGGGAAAAACGTCTACGACGCCGATGTCGACCCGGTCGCCCTGCGCCGCCGGATCGGGATGGTGTTCCAGCATCCGAACCCCTTCCCGAAGAGCATCTACGACAACGTCGCCTACGGCCTCCGTATTCAGGACAAGACGGACAACATCGACGAGGTGGTCGAGCAGTCCCTGAAGAAAGCGGCGCTGTGGGACGAGGTCAAGGACCGCCTTGATGGATCGGCGCTGGACCTTTCGGGCGGCCAGCAACAGCGTCTCTGTATCGCCCGCGCCATCGCCGTCGACCCCGAAGTCATTCTGATGGACGAGCCGGCCTCGGCGCTTGATCCCATCGCGACCTCTCAAATCGAGGACCTCATCGAGGAACTGGCTGAAGAGTACACGGTCGTCATCGTCACTCACAACATGCAACAGGCCGCCCGTATCTCTGACAAGACGGCCGTCTTCCTCACCGGCGGCGAACTCGTCGAGTTCGACGACACCGACAAGATATTCGAGAATCCCGACAGCCAGCGCGTCGAGGACTACATCACCGGCAAGTTCGGATAGCGTCTCCTCGCTTTTGCCGTCGCCGTTACCGCTCCAGCGTCGCCTCGGTGTCGATGCCGTACACGTCTGCCGGCGTCTCGACATGGGCAGTTCTGACTGCGTCTTCATGTCCATTTTCGAGCAGCCAGCGGACGCGCCGCGGCACGGTTTTCGGCCCTAACACCGCGCCGGGGCGGTCCGGGTCGTCGATGTAGTCCGTCTCCATCAGGAACGGCGCGTCGGACTCGACGGCGATTTCAAGTTCGTCCTTGTCTGCAAGTACGGACTTGACTGGGCCACGGAGTCGACCGCCGGAGTAGTGTTTGACGACCTGCGTTCGGTCGAGGCCACGGTCTTCGGCCCAGCCAGCCACTTCTTCGAAGTCTTCGCCGCCCTCAGTGTGGAGCTGTATCGCACAGCCTACGTCGGCAGCACGTTCGAACCCATGGCACATCACTTCGTTTGACGCCGCCCAGACCGCATCGTCCACGTCGTAGTGCGGTCGCCCGGATTTCAGCGCAAGCGCGTCGCCGGTATCGACGTACTCCGCTGCCACATCGAGGCCGGTCTGCATGAGGTCCCGCGCCTCCGGCGGTGTGTAGCCGTCCTCGACGAGCTTCGAAATCAGCGCCGGATGGACCCCGAGGACAGGCCAGGCACGTCCATCCAGCACCTCCGTCGCGGCGGTGGCAGCCTCGATAGTGAGGTCGAACACCTCGCGGAACGTCGCCGCGTCAGTCGCCCTCTCGACGAGGTGCCAAGACGGTTTGTTGAGCACTAGCAGGTGTGTTCCGCCCTGAGACGCGAATTCCTCGGCCGCTGCGACGTTCCGGCCGTTGACCGGGTCGAGATGGAGGTGGTTGTCCAGTACTGGCGTATCGTCGATATCCATATGTGGCCAATGGCACTGGTCGAAAAAACAGTTGGCGTCACGGCGTCAGCCGTCTCAGAGCGTCACTGCGTCTTCCGCCGCGTTGCGTAACGCGTCGGAGCGGCCGTACTCACCCGGTGCGATAGCGACTGTTTTGACCCCTTCCCGTGCGGCTACTTCCAGCGCCGGCTTGAAATCCGTGTCCCGCGAGGCGACGACCAGCACGTCGACCTGTCCCGAAACGACGGCGTCTGTTGCGTCGACAGCCATACGGACGTCTACGTCGCCACTGGTCGTCACGACCTCGAACCCGCGAGCCTCGGCAGCCTGAATGAGCCCCGGAGAGGCGTTCTGGTCGACGTAGAGGCGGGTCAACGCTAGCGGGCCGTATTCGACTGCAATGTCGCGGACCTCGTCAAGGTCGACATCGAACTCGGACCTGAGCACGTTCGGTCCGTCAACGAACAGTCCGACGCGACGGCGCGAGTCTTTCTCCCCGAATATCCGACGAAACAGCTCCATGCGCCCCTTTCCCTGCCCAGCCCGTTTATGCGTGCCGTTTCACGTTATAAATCAGTATTCGCTATATTAAACGCGGCTGCACAACACTTAGGAGGGTACACACCTCAGTCTACAGATAGCATTTCCAGATAGAAGCGACTGTCAACACTGTTCGACATCCGGGACCATGAGTAATGAATCTCTTCACAATCGAGACGTTCTAAACAGTCTTTGCGAGATAATTTCCGATCCAGCAGTCGTACTAGATGCTGATGGCGTCTTTGTCGACGTCATTCATAACGCTCACAACGGCGCATTGTTCTTCAAACAGCCGGAAACACTGTTGGGGACGGACCTCTGGGATATCTTCTCTACAGCACAGGCCGATCAGTTCTACACAGTCATCGAGGACGCTCTGCAGGCAGGCAAACAGCAGCAAATCGAGTATCAGCTAACGCTTGACAGCGGGGTTCGGCACTTCGAGGCGCGCGTCGCGCCGGTTGGCAGTGGCAACACGGACCGAGTGCTATGGCTGGCCGAGGATATCACGCAGCGAAAGCGGCGCGAGGAGAAGCAGGCACTCATCGAGCGGGTGTTCGAAATCAGCCCGGTCGGTCTCGTCATCGTTGAGCCGTCCGGCAAGATATCGCGAGCGAATGACCGGGCCGAAGACCTGCTCGGCCTCGAACACAATACCATCACTGAGAGGCGGTACGATCAACCGGAGTGGAATATCTTCTACGAAGACGGGACCCCGATCCCCGACTCGGAACATCCGGTTACGCGGGTGCTCGAATCCGGCGACCCGGTGTTCGGATTCGAGCACTGGATAGAGCTAGCCGATGGGACCGAGCGGTGGCTTTCGAGCAACGCTGCGCCGATACTGGGCGATGACGGGACTATCGAGCGTGTCATCGTGGGTCTAGACGACGCAACGAGCATGAAACAGCGGGAGGAGCAACTGGAGTGGCTTGTCGGGACCGAAACCTTGGCCGACATCGGTGGGTGGGAACTCGATCTGGAAACAGATCTGATAGAGGGAACCACCGGGATGAAGCGTCTATATGGAACATCACAGTACAATCCGACGCTCGATGAGGCCATTGAGCAGTACCACCCAAATGATAGAGCGGCCCTTCGGGATGCTATCGAGACCTGCCGTGAAACCGGCGAACCAATCGAACTAGAAGCACGCCGCAAGACTGCGGGGGAAACTGAGCGCTGGTTCCGACTCCGGGCAGAAAAGACCGTTCAAGACGGGACACCGAAGCTTCGAGGCATCGTTCGCGATATCACCCAAGATAAGGAGCGAGAGCAGCGGATAATGGTCATGAGTCGAATTCTCCGGCACAATATCCGGAACAAATTGACCGTGATACGGGGCAATTCGAGACTCCTCAAAGAAGAGCTCGCCTCGTCCGATTCCTCTGTTGACGCCGCTAGAGGACACATCGACAGAATCGAAAACGCCTCGAAAGAGCTCGATTCGTTGGCCGAGCGAGCACGGTCGTTTGACCGAGTCATCGAGCGAGACCTCCGAAGTGGGACAGTCCATCTCCGGCAAGTCCTCACCGATGTTCAGGAGGCCCTCACAGAACAGCATCCCGAACTCACCATTGAAGTCGCATCCACCGAGGCGGAGGTATCGGGCGATAGGATGGCTATCGACCTGATACTAGAGATTCTTCTCGAGAATGCACTGGAATACAGCGACGTGTCCGACCCAACCGTTGCACTTACAGCAGAAGAAACGCCGGCGGGTCAGGCAACAGTTCGAGTCGATACCGACAAGTCTGATATCCCTGACATAGAGCGCAGAGTCCTGTCTTCGGAGACGGAGGGTCCGATAGCACATAGCCGTGGTCTCGGGTTGTGGGCGGTTACGTGGCTGGTCCGACGTCTTGGCGGGTCTGTGACGCTTGATGAAGACCTCGACGGCGGAACGCGAGTCGAACTGGCGTTCCCATTGGCGCGAAGTGAGTAACGAAGGCCGACAACTGCATTCTCTGTCCCGGTTCTGTCGCTCCATTCAGTGCAGCCGCCGATTTGATATCGTCGTATATGATTTATCAGCGGTCCGCAGGCAGTGAAGGGCCAAACGGTAAGACCACGCGGTACGAGATATCCGCGTATGACACTGCGGGCACCACCGCTCTCTGCGGTTCACCAGCGAGCCGACGCTTCGTTCACTGACTTCGGCGGGTGGGAGATGCCGGTCGAGTTCGAGTCGATCCGTACAGAACACGAGGCAGTCCGGAGCGAAGCCGGGAAGTTCGACGTTTCGCACATGGGACAGATAACCGTGGCTGGTCCGGACGCAGCGACGCTGACACAGCGACTGACCACCAACGACGTGACCGTGCTGGATCCGGGAGAGGCCCAGTACGGGGCCATCACAGGTGAAGACGGGATCATGCTGGACGACACCGTCGTCTACCGGCTCCCGGAAGGCGCGGCCGATGAGTTCCTGTTCATCCCGAACGCCGGTCACGATGGGGAGATGACCGAACGGTGGCTCTCTGAGCGGGACGAACGAGGTCTGGATGCGACGGTGACGAACCGGACCGAGGAGTATGCGATGCTCGCCGTTCAGGGGCCTGACGCACCGGATCTGCTGGCGGCCGAGACGGAGGGCGTCACGCTCTCTGCCCTGTCCCGGTTTGAGGTGGCTGACGGGACTGTTGCCGGCGTGGACTCGCTAATCGCCCGGACGGGCTACACGGGCGAACCCGGCTTCGAAATCCTCTGTCCGCCCGACAATGCCGAGGCGGTCTGGGGCGCGCTTGAGTGCCAGCCCTGTGGGCTCGGCGCGCGTGACACCCTCCGCCTAGAAATGGGCTTTCTGCTCTCCGGTCAGGAGTTCCATCCGGTCGATGAGCCCAGAACGCCCTATGAGGCCGGGATCGGCTGGACTGTCGAACTCGATACGGAGTTCGTCGGTCGGGACGCACTGGAAGGCGTCGCTGCCGACGGTCCTGAAGAGAAACTCATCGGCATCGAACTCATCGACCGCGGCGTCCCGCGTCATGGGTACGACGTGACAACGCCAGACGGCGAGACTATCGGGCACGTCACGAGCGGGACGATGAGTCCGACGCTGGGGTCGCCGATAGCGCTCGCTTACGTCCCGGCAGCGTACGCCCAACCGGACAAATCCGTTCGCGTCCTCGTCCGCGGCGAACCGAAGAAAGCACGTACCAGGAGCACGCCATTCCTCGATAGATGAGCTTCGACGTTCCCGACGACCTGCGATATCTGGAGTCACACGAATGGGTACGCATCTCCGGCGACACCGCCGAGATCGGCATCACTGAGTTCGCACAGGACGAACTCGGCGACGTGGTGTTCGTCGAACTGCCGGACGAGGGAGCGGAACTGACTGCAGGCGAGGACTTCGGCGTGGTGGAGTCTATCAAGGCTGTGTCCGACGTGTACGCCCCCGTCTCAGGCACTGTCACAGCAGTCAACGATCAGCTCCGTGACGAGCCAGAACTGCTTAACGAGGACCCGTTCGGTGACGGCTGGATGCTTGAGGTTGAACTTGACGAAGAGAGCGACATCGACGACCTGCTCTCACCCGCCGCGTACCGCGACCAGATCGAGTAACCCCCGGTGGCAGCGGTCCCGCGGGGGTGAAAGGAGTAACCTAATGTGGACACGGTCGTTAGCTGCGGATATCATGTCACCCCGGCGCTACTGGGTGGTTCTCCAATGAGCGATAGTGATTCACACGCCACAGGCAGTCCGTACGCACCGCAGACGGCCGCAGAGACCGCGGCGATGCTCGATGCAGTCGGGGCCGATGCCCTCGAATCGCTGTTCGACGTCCCCGAGGCTATCGCCTTCGACGGCGAGTTCGGTATCGATGCCCGGAGTGAGCGGGCGACGCGCCGGGAAGTCGCCGGCCTTCTGGGCCGCAACGCCGACCTTACTGAATTCCTCGGTCGCGGCCACTACAACCACTACGTCCCGAGCGTCGTCGACGACCTCGCCAGCCGCTCGGAGTTCCTGACATCCTACACGCAGTACCAGCCCGAGGTCGCACAGGGATTCCTTCAGGCGCTTTTCGAGTTCCAGTCGATGCTGGTGGAACTCACGGGGCTCGGCGTTGCCAACTGTTCGATGTACGACGATGCGACGGCGCTGGGCGAGGCAGCGACGCTCTCTCAGCGAGTCCGGTCGGTGTCCGGCGACCGGATTCTGGTACCGGAGCATCTTCGGGACGGCAAACGCGCCGTTCTGTCGAACTACGCCGATGGACCGGACCTCACGGTCGAGTCCTACCCGATGGCCGATGGCGTCGTCGACGTGGCGGCGCTGTCCGACCAGATCGGCGAGGACACCGCGATGGTGTACGCCGAGTCGCCGACGGTCCGGGGCGTTATCGAGGAACGCCTCGGGGCTATCGGTGACTTGGCTCACGACCACGAGGCGCTGTTCTGTCTCGGCTCGGACCCGATAGCGCTGTCCCTGCTGGAGCGGCCAGCCGATGTCGGGGCCGACGTGGTCGTCGGCGACGCTGCGTCCCTTGGGACCGGCACCGCATACGGCTTCGGCCTCGGTATGTTCGTCACGCGCGAGGAGTATCTGCGGCAGGTCCCCGGCCGGCTGGTCGGGGCCAGCGAGGACGCCGCCGGCCGTCGCGCGTACACGCTGACACTCCAGACCCGAGAGCAGCACATCCGGAAGGAGCGGGCGACTTCCAACATCTGTACGAATCAGGCGTGGGTCGCGCTCCGGACCGCGATGCACGCCGCGTGGCTCGGCCCGGACGGGCTGGTCGACCTCGCCGAGGACTGCGTCACCCGCGCCCGTGACCTCGCCGACCGTCTCGACGATGTCGTCGGGGTGAAAGCCCCGGTCCACGGCCGCCACCACTTCCGGGAGTTCCTCGCCCGCACGGACCAGCCGGCCAGTGCAATAGTTTCCGACCTCGCAAGCGAGGGGTATGCGGTCCACGCGGTCGATGACCACCTCGTGCAGGTGTGTGCGACCGAGACCACCGCCGAGGCCGAAGACGAGTTTGTCGCGGCGTTCCGGGAGGTTGCGAAATGACACTCGCCTCACTGCGCTCGGCGAACCACCGTGGGACAAACCACGTCCCACGAGCTGCACGCTCGACACGGAGGTGTCTCGCGTGAAGTACGACCAAGCCCGCTGGACCGACGACAGCGACGACCGGTACGAGCCGCTGCTCTCGGAGAAGGCGAACGAAACGGTCGACATCGAGGACTCACCGCTGCCCGAGGACCTGACGCGGGACTCGCTTTCCTTGCCCGACCCTGCCGAGCCCGAACTGGCCCGGCATTACACGCGCCTCTCGCAGATGAACTACGGCGTCGAGAGCGGGCCGTTCCCGCTTGGCTCGTGTACGATGAAGTACAACCCCTCCTTCACCGAGGACGTGGCCGCACGGGCCGACGCCGCCATCCACCCGGCTCGGCCCGATTCGACCGTTCAGGGGACGCTGGCGCTGTGTCACCGCCTGCAGGACTACCTCGGCCGTATCGGTGGGATGGACGCGGTGACGCTGCAGCCACCCGCCGGTGCGGCCGGCGAGTTCACCGGCATCCAGATAGCGAAGGCCTACCACGAACACAACGACGACGACCGCTCCGAAGTCGTCATCCCGGATTCCGCCCACGGCACGAACTTCGCGACGGCGGCGATGGCCGGCTACGAGGTCGTGGAACTACCCAGTGGCGACGACGGTCGCGTCGACATCGAGGCGCTGGAGGCGGCTGTCGGCGACGACACTGCCGCGCTCATGCTTACGAACCCCAACACGCTGGGACTGTTCGAGCGCGATATCGAGCACGTCGCTGATATCGTCCACGACGCCGGCGGTCTCCTGTACTACGACGGCGCGAACCTCAACGCACTGTTGGGGCGCGCTCGCCCCGGCGATATGGGCTTTGACGTGATGCACTACAACGTCCACAAGACGTTTGCGACGCCCCATGGGGGCGGCGGCCCCGGGGCCGGCCCGGTCGGCGTCCGCGAGGAACTGGCCCAGTTCCTCCCGAACCCACACGTCAGAGAACGGGGCGGTAACTACGAACACTACGAGCCGGACAACTCGATTGGGAAGGTCCATGGCTTCTATGGCAACTGGCCGGTACTGCTCAAAACCTTCGCCTATATCGCCAGACTCGGCGACGAGGGCCTGCGGGACGCCAGCGCGAAGGCCGTGCTGAACGCGAACTACCTCGCTGAGCAAATCGAGTACGACGTGCCGTTCGGCCCGTTCCACCACGAGTTCGTCGCCAGCGCGGGCGAGCAGGACGCCGCCGACGCGGCCAAGCGGATGCTCGACTACGGCGTCCACCCGCCGACGACGAAGTGGCCCGAAATCGTCGACGAGGCGCTGATGACCGAGCCCACGGAGAGCGAAACCAAACGCTCGCTCGACCAGCTCGCGGCCGCGTTCAACGCCGTGGCCGGTGACTCGGACGCCGAGCTGGCCGACGCGCCGTCGCGGCCGGCAGCGAAACGCATCGACCAAGTCACTGCGGCCCGGGACCCACAGCTCTCTTGGCAGGCGCTCGACGACACGTAACCCGACGTTTCGACATTTGATACTTCCGCCAGAGCGTATATGCCACCCCACGGTATAGGAGTTATAACGCACCGCTATGTCCGACACGCCGCATCTGTTGTACGTTGGTCCTGCCGATGATGACGCGGACACAGCCATATCTGACGCATTAGGTTCGGTCACGACAGTTACCACCGCGGCAGGCGCCCTGTCGGAACTGGCCGACCGCGCCTACGACGCCGTCATCTGTGAACATGATCTTCCGGGAGCGGAGACCGGTCTGGACGTGCTGGCGTCGATACGCGAGCAATACGACACGCTCCCGGTCGTTCTCTGTACGACGGAACCCGACGGCGTGGTCGCCGCCCATGCGACACGGCTCAACGTGACAGAGTACGTCCCTCGTAGCGAAGGAGCGCTGACCGACCGGGTGTACGACATCGTGACCCAGCGGCGCGTGGACCCGAACTCCGCCGCCGACCCCGGCCCAACAGAGGAAGACGACGCCGATCCAGTGACCTCAGAGACGATGCTACCGCCGGAGGTCTCGGATTCGTTCGACGCTATTGCCGGGAGTATTTCGGATGCCGTCGTCACAATTGACGCCGACAGCGAAGTCGTGTACGCCAACGACGAGGTCGCTGAGCTGACGGGCTATGACCGCGCGGAGCTGGTCGGTGACGATTTCGCGAAAGTGATTCCCGAACATCTGCGAGACTCTCACTTCGAGGGAGTGGACCGGTACCGCCGGACCGGCGACCGGAACGTCGACTGGGACTACCTCGAACTGCCGCTCGTGACTGCTACCGGAGACCAGCTAACCGTCGCGGTTTCGTTCGGCGATTTCGAGCGTGACGGGCAGTGGTTCTGTACCGGCGTTCTCAGGGACATCTCCGATCGGAAGGAACGGGAGCGAGCGCTCGAAGAGACGAACCGTCGGCTCGACCTCGCGCTCGACGGAACGAACACCGGCGTCTACGAGTGGAACTTAGCGACCGACGAGATGAGCTGGGACGAAGCGACTGCGGACCTCTTCGGGACAACGCCGGACGCCTTTGCGGGCACCGTCTCGGCGTTCCACGAGTACGTCCATCCCGACGACCGCCCGTCGCTCGAAGGTCGCTTCGAGCGAGTGGCAGAGAGCAACGAGGGGCTCGAAGCCGAGTTTCGGGCCGTCGTCGACGGGGAGACGCGATGGCTCCGGACGAGCGGCGTCGTCGAGGACCGTGATGCACAGGCCCCGCGCCTCGTCGCCATTGTCACCGACGTCACGGAGCGAAAGGAGCGCGAACAGACGCTGCATGCCAACAACGACTCGCTGCAGGCCCTGACACAGCTCGCCACCGGTAACGAACTTAGTGAAACTGAAACCGTCGGCCGAGTCATCGAAATCGGGCTGGACCGACTCGACATGGCGTTTGGCTATCTGAGCCGTATCGACGACGGGGTCCACGAAATCCAGATGGTCACCGGGAACACCCCTCTCGAATCCGGGACACAGACGCCGCTTGAAGACACGTACTGCCAGCAAGTGCTCGAATCCGGTGACCTCTACGCAATTACCGATGCCACCACCGAGGATGGACACGCGGCTGACGTGTACCGGAAAAGCGGCGTCGCGTGCTACGCCGGTGGCCTTATCACGGTCGGTGGCGAGCCGTACGGAACGCTCTGTTTCGGCGATGAGCGGCCGCGGTCGGAGTCGTTCTCCGAGAGCGAGGAGGCGTTCATGAAAGTCCTCGTGGAGTGGGTGAACCACGAACTCGAACGCCGCCACCGCGAGGACGAACTCCAACGCTACGAGAACATCATCGAAGCGGTCGACGATGGCGTGTACGCGCTTGACTCGGAGGGGTATTTCGAGTTCGTCAATCAGGCGATGACTGACCTTACAGGCTACTCCGAGTCGGAACTGCTTGGCTCCTACACCGGCTTCATCAAGAACGACGGCGTCGTCGAGCGCGCCGAATCCATCGTTCAGGAGATGATATTCGAGGACCGAGACGACGAGGAAACGTTCGAGCTGGAGATTCAGCAGGCGTCGGGGAACTCGTTCCCCGCACAGGACCACATGACGCTGCTGTACGACGATGACGGCCGATTCGACGGGACTGCAGGCGTCATTCGGGATATTACTGAGCAGAAACAGCGCGACGAGGCCCTGTCCGGGCTGTTGGATACGAGCCGGTCGCTCATGCAAGCCCAGACGGCTCAGGAGGTCGCCGAAACAGTTATTCAGGCGACCGAGTCGGACCTCGGGTTCGACCACTCGCTCGTCAGGCTGTACGACGCGGAGACGGACACACTCCGGCCGGCCGCCGCCAGCGACAAAGTCCCGGAACGACCGGTGTACGACGCTGACGAGGGGTTCCCCGGCGACGCGTTCCAGCGCGGCGACCCGCTAGTCGTTGACGAGTTCGAGCGGGTCGATAACTACGACTCCGACGTTCTGACAGCGGTGATGTACCTTCCGATGGGTGACCACGGGGTCGTGAGTATCGGTGCACAGCGGGGCCACGAGTTCACCGAATCGGACGTCTCTGTTGGAAAGATTCTCGCATCCAACGCGGCCGCCGCCTTCGACCGGGTCGAGCGTGAACGGAGCCTGTTACTGTACGAGTCCGTGGTCGAGAACGTCCGTGACATGATGTACGTCCTCGACGACGAGGGGAGATTTCAGCTGGTCACCGAACCGCTCGCGGAGTGGCTCGGCTACGAGCGGGCGACGCTTCTTGGCCAGCACCCGCGCATTGTGCTCGACCAGAACGCTATCGACGAGTTCGCCTGCCGTATCGGTGACCTCTGCCAGCAGGGCGGCACCGGCGCGGTCCAGCTGGAAACGGCGCTGGAAACGGCCAGCGGAGAGAAGCGTCCGGCGGAAATCGAGGTGTCGTTGATCGACGCGGACCAGTTCCGCGGCACCGTTGGCGTCGTCCGGGACCTGACCGAACTCAAGCAGGCGCGGGCAGAGCTGAAAGACGAGCGTGACCGGTTCTCGTACCTGTTCAACACGCTCCCCGACGCTGTCATCGAAACGGAGACTGTGGCGGACGAGTCGGTCGTCAGGTCGGTCAACCCCGCGTTCTCTGACGTGTTCGGGTACGGTCAGGACACGGCCGTCGACAGTCCCCTTTCGGACCTCCTCCGGCTTCCGGATACCACTCACGATGACCTGCCCCGATTCGACGACCGACAGGCAAACGGCGACCCCTTCCAGACTGAACTCCGATTGATGACTGAGACGGGGTTCCGTGACTTCCTCTTCCGGGGCGTGCCGTACAGCCGGGACGGTGACAGCATCCGCGGCTTCGGTATCTACACTGACATCACTGAGCAACGCGAGCGCGAGCGCCGGCTGAAACTGCTCAACCGCGTGCTTCGGCACAATCTCCGGAACGACCTGACTGTCGTCCTCGGGATGGCTGACGCGTTAGACGAGCGAATCGACAACGAACACCACCGCTCCATCCTCCACAGACTCCAGCGAAAGGCCGAGGAGATGGCGTCGTTGAGCGAGCGTGCACGCGACATGGAGCGCTCCGTCCGGCGCGACCAGTTCGGCACGGACCCGGTCAACGTGCCCGCGGCTGTCCGGGATATCGTGTCCTCGTATCGCGACGAGCACGCCGGCAAGATCGAAACAGACCTCCCGGATACGCCAGTTACAGCGGGTGACGGGCGATTACACCGCGTTATCGGTGAACTTCTCGAGAACAGCCTCGAACACGGCGGCGACGAACCGTCTGTCCGCATCGATGTGGCGGCCGACCAGCGAATCGTCTCAATCACTGTCGCCGACGACGGCCCTGGGATTCCACAGCACGAACTCGATGTCGTGACCGGCGACGAACCGATCACGCAACTGCATCACGGGACCGGGCTCGGCCTGTGGCTGGTCGTCTGGGTAACCGAAACCTACGGCGGCACAGTTGACTTCGGGAGCGGTCCGGACGGCGGCACAGTCGTCACGCTGGAACTGCCCCGGATCGACGCCTAGATCGTGTCGCGAATCCGGTCGGCGAGCACTCCGTACTGCTCCGTACCCGTCCCTTTCTGGACCACGGCAGTGACGCCGTGTTCCGTGGCGGCGTCTGCGACATCGTCGTGCTCGCGCGCCGTAAACAACAAGAACGGGATGTCAACGCCGTTCTCCCGGAGCGCGGCACATAGCTCCATCCCGTCAAGCCGGGGCATCTTGTAGTCACTGACGACCGCGTCGAAATCGCCGTCAGTTGCCAGGTCCAGTGCCGCCTCTGGGTCGGCCTCTGTTGTTATCTCGAACCCGTCTTCCTGTCCCAGAAACGTCCCGACGATTTCCAGAACGTCTACGTCCTCGTCTACCAGTAGGACCTCGATACTCATCGGTTCTAGGTCTGTGGTTCCCCGATAAAAACTCTCGGTCACCGCATCGCAGCCAGATCGACGACGACCGCCTTGTCCACGGTGATCCATGTCGACAGCTTGGCGACGCCGGAGAGCCCCCGCGGCGACACGGTACAGCGGTCCGGCTCACCGGTGTACTCAACCACGGTCATCGACAGGTCGTGCGGAGCTTGGGCTCGCTCGGCGGTCGCGCTCCCTGCACCGTCCGGGTCGAGACTCATCGGTAATAGACGTCTCTCAGGGGCAGTGTAAAACGGCTGCTAAGAGGTCTCTATACCGCTCCGGAGAGCTATGCCGCCTGTCCGGTATCGACTTCGCCGTCGATGCGGACGAACCCATAATCACACTCCGGGCAGTGCCACTTGACCTTGGTCCCCAGATGCATCGTCGTGCTCGCGACCTTCCAGAAATCGCGGTACTCTTCGCATTCCGGGCAGTAGTGTTCGAGTTCGAGGCTCATACCGCGTAGTTTCCGTGGGGGTACAGTTGAATTTCCCGGTTCCACTTGGGGGGTCGAAGCAGGCAAACCCCTCGAACCCCTGTGTGTGGGTATGACTCCAAGCGCGTACGAGCCGACTCATCCCGCAGAACTGGCCGTCGATGCCGAGGCTCCGCCACCGTCGGCGACAGCAACAGCGACGTTCGGCATGGGCTGTTTCTGGGGACCGGACGCCCGCTTCGGCGCGATACCGGGTGTGGTCAGGACGCGAGTCGGCTATGCTGGCGGGACCGAACCGGACCCCAGTTACTACTCGCTGGGCGACCACACCGAGGTCGTTCAGGTCGAGTACGACCCCGACGCGGTGAGCTACCGGGAGCTTCTGGACGTGGTCTGGGCGAACCACGACCCGTTCTCGGCCCCGCACAAGCGCCAGTACCGTGGCGTCGTGCTGGTCCACGACGACCGGCAGCGCGAGGTCGCCCAGCGGACACGCGAGGACCTCGAATCGCGGACGGGGACATCCGTTGAGACGCCAATCGAAGCCCTCGACCGGTTCTACTTGGCGGAGGAGTACCACCAGAAATACGAACTCCGGTCGACGCCGGTAGTCGCCGACGAACTCGAAGACAGCTACGGCGACGCGTTCGTCGACTCCACGGTCGCCGCGCGGCTCAACGGCTTCGTCGCCGGCCACGGGGATGACGACGAACGCGAGGCGCTGTTTGCCAAGCTGGACCTCTCACCGGCCGCGCTCTCTGAGGTCCGCCGCCGGCTCTGAACACGGCGCTGACGGTCCACAGTCGGACGAGTCTCGGGGCCGCCTACGCTCCCCAACGATTCGCCCACGGCTATAAGACGCTGGCAGTGCCAGATTCAGCTATGACTATCTATACCGGTCGCGGTGATCAGGGCCAGACCGACCTCCGGAACATGGAGCGGGTCTCGAAAGACAGTCGCCGCATCGAGGCATACGGCACTGTCGACGAGGTGAACGCACTGGTCGGTGTCGTCAGGCCAACCGGCCACGACGATATCGACGAGAAGCTCCGTGTCATCCAGAACCACCTCCACATCGTTCAGGCCGACTTCGCCAACCCTAGCCCTGACGAGGACGACCCACAGATACAGGAATCACACGTCGAAACGCTTGAAGACCTCATCGACGAGGCCGACGCGGAACTGGACCCGCTGGAGTCGTTCATTCTCCCTTCAGGGTCGGAGCCGGGAGCGAAGCTCC
The DNA here is from genome assembly GCF_008729015.1 of Haloarcula sp. CBA1129. NCBI lineage: Archaea > Methanobacteriati > Methanobacteriota > Halobacteria > Halobacteriales > Haloarculaceae > Haloarcula > Haloarcula sp. CBA1129. Next base: position 1,651,191 of record NZ_RKSM01000001.1, on the reverse strand, counting down.
ATCACGCCCGCGCGGTCTGTCGCCGCGCCGAACGCCGCTGTGTCTCCTTCGCCGCCGAGGAAGCCGGCGTCAACGAGACGGCCATCATCTATCTGAATCGCCTCTCAGACGCCCTGTTCACGCTCGCTCGTCTCGTCAACAAGCGCGAGGGCGTCCGCGAGGAGAACCCCGAGTACTGACGCTGTCGGATTTTGCTCGGCGGGAGTCGTCAGAAACTCGGCACCACACCAGCGCCGGCGGTTCGCAATAGCAAAGTGACCGGCCCGGAAGGGTGAGGTATGAAAGCGACCGCGAAGGCACATCCGATTCAGGGGCTGGTCAAGTACCACGGGATGCGCGACGAGGAACTGCGATTGCCGTACCACGACAGCATCTCCGTCTGTACCGCGCCGAGCCACTCGAAGACGACGGCCGCCTTCGAACCGGACCGCGAGGACGACGTGTACGTCATCGACGGCGAGGAAGTCACCGGCCGCGGGGCCGAGCGTATCGACGCCGTCGTGGACCACGTCCGCGACCTCGCGGGTATCGACCACGGCGTCCGCTTCGAGTCGGCGAACAACTTCCCGACAAACATCGGCTTTGGCTCCTCGTCGTCGGGCTTTGCCGCCGCGGCGATGGCCCTCGTTGAAGCCGCCGGACTCGACATGACCCGACCCGAGATCTCGACTGTCGCGCGCCGTGGCTCCTCCTCGGCCGCCCGCGCGGTGACGGGTGCGTTCTCCCACCTCCGGACGGGCATGAACGACAAAGACTGCCGGAGCGAGCGCATCGAGACGGACCTCGAAGACGACCTGCGCATCGTCGCTGGGATGGTTCCATCCTACAAGGAAACCGAGGAAGCGCACAAAGAGGCCGCCGAGAGCCACATGTTCGAGTCCCGGATGGCCCACATCCACGGCCAGATCTCGGACATGCGCGACGCGCTGTACGAGGGCGATTTCGACGCCGTCTTCGACCTCGCCGAGAAGGACTCGCTGTCGCTGGCCGCCGCGACGATGACCGGCCCCGCCGGCTGGGTGTACTGGCAGCCACGCACCATCGAGATATTCAACGCCGTCCGGGAGCTCCGCAACAGCGAGGACGTGCCAGTGTACTTCTCCGTCGACACCGGTGCGAGCGTCTACATCAACACGACCGAAGAGTACGTCGGCCGCGTCGAGGAGACGGTCGCCGACTGCGGCGTCGATACCCGCGTCTGGGATGTCGGCGGTCCAGCGCAGGTTCTCAGCGAGGACAAGGCGCTGTTCTGAGCGGCCCAGCGGCCGGTCGGCGACCACGGCTGTGCACAGGGTTAACCGCCCGCCACCCTAACACGGCGATATAATGCGCGTCGCCGTTTTCGGAGCCGGATACGCCGGTCTCACGCTCGCCAGAAAGCTCGAACAGACGCTCCCTGATAGCACCTCACTGGTCGTCGTCGACGAGCAAACGGAACACCTCGTCCAGCACGAACTTCACCGGGTCGTCCGGCGGCCGTCGCTGGCCGAGGAGATCACAGTCGATCTCGACGCCGTTCTCGACTGCGAAATCCGACAAGCGACGGTCACCGATGTTGACCCGGATGCCGGCGTTGCGACGCTTTCTGGCTCCGAGACGCTGTCCTACGACGTGGGCGCGGTGTGTCTCGGCGCGCGAACGGCCTTCTACGACCTTCCGGGCGTGCGCGAGCACGCGACGCCGCTGAAGCGCCTCGACGACGCCCGCGAGATACGCGAGCGGTTCCACGACCTCAGTGACGGCGACCGCGTGGTCGTCGGCGGCGCTGGCCTGTCGGGCGTGCAGGTGGCCGGCGAACTGACCGAGATGCGCGAGGGGCGCGATATCGAGGTCCTACTGCTCGAACAGGAGGACGACGTGGCACCGTCGTTCCCGGCGTCGTTCCAGTCGGCGGTCCACGATGCGCTGGTCGATGTCGGCGTCACCGTCAGGACAGGGACCGGTGTGGCCGAAGCCGACGCCGACTCGCTCACCCTCGAAGACGGCTCGGACCTGGCGATGGACCAGTTCGTCTGGACCGGCGGTATCGAGGGGTCGCCGGCGCTCAACGCCGACCGCCCCGTCGTCCGGGCGGACCTCCGACTCGGCGAGTCGACGTTCGCCGTCGGTGACGCGGCCAAAGTGGTCGACAGCGACGGCGAGGCCGTGCCCGCAAGCGCATCGGCAGCCATCCGCGAGGCTCGCGTCGCCGCCGACAACATCGCAACACTCGTCGACCACAGGCAGAACGGCTCCGGCGATTTCAAGCCCCGGCTCACCCAGTATCAGTTCGACGTGCCGGGGTGGCTCGTCTCGGTCGGCGACGACGCCGTGGCGAAGGTCGGCCCCTCGATCCTCACCGGGCGGGCCGCGCTGGCGCTCAAGACGACCGTCGGCGCGGGCTATCTGGGCACGGTGGGAGCCGTCGAGAACGCGGTCGACCTCGTCAGTGAGGAACTGGACCTCCACGACGAAGTAGAGAACGAGTGAAAATACTGTGACAACTGTAGAGCGGCGCGTCAGTCCTCGTTCTCTGCCGTCGCGTTCCCGAGCACGTCGTCGGGCTCGATCCAGATGACGAACTCGTCTTCGCCGTCGCGGTCGACGACGCCGTTGATGTACTCGCCGTCGACCGGCGCGGTGTTCACTTCGGATTCGGCGACGGGGACGACCTGCCGGACCTCGTCGACGATCCAGCCCATCGCGCCCTGTTCCTCGAACACACCCGCGTCGAAGACGACGATGAGGTTCTCCGTCCCGTCGCTGTCGATGTCCATCATCGCCTTGGGGTTGAGAATCGTCGTAATCTGTCCCCGGAGGTCGACGACGCCCTCGACGTAGTCGTCGGTGTTCGGGACGCGGGTGACCGTCTCGCGTTTGACGATCTCCTCGACGTAGTCGATGTCGAGACAGTAGTACTCGTCGCCGAGCGCGAATTCAAGCACCCGGACCATCTCCTCGGTCTGTGATGACTCGTCGTCGATAGCTGCGGCGCGAGCGCCACCTTCGGTCGTGGCGGTGTTGTCCGACGCCATCGCCTCCTCGATGAGTTCCTGATCCGGCAACTCGACGCCCGTCGGACCCTGCATCGGGTTGGCCGACGCCGAAGGGTCATCCATCGACTGGTCAGCAACACCGTCGTTGACGTTCTCAGTGGTTACCTGTTCGGAGGCCTCTGCCGCTCGCTGTGCGGCAGCCACCGCGTCGGTGTTACTCTGGTCAGCGGCTTTGCCGTCGGAGTCAGTATCGCTACCGCCGTCGTTGGCGGCCTGTCCAGCAGCAGCGGTCGCTTCGTCAGCCGCGTCATCGCTGTCGGTGGCCGCTGACTCCACAGCGGCTGCCTCGGTTGCTGTCTCCTCGATTTCGCCCGTCTCTGTGGATTGCTCATCGGACCCGTCCGCGGAGGCGTCGTCGGCTTCCTCGGTGTCGTCGGTGGTTTCTGCCTTGTTCCCCTCGCGCATCTGTCGGATGCGCTCCGCCCTGTCCATACGTTCGTCGTCACTCATGCTGGTACCTCTGTGTCGGTAAAGCCGAACTGCTCGTCGAGTTCAGCGGCGATGTCCTCGAAGACAGCCGCCATGTCACACGATTCCTCGGTCGCGAAAATAGACCGGCCGGCGCTGAACGCGCGCTGAAGCGCCACTCGTTTGCGGACCTCCCAGACGGGGCTGTCCGGGAACGCCATGTTGAACCATTCAAGCATCGTCTTGTCTTCGGACGTGGTCTCGACGCGGTTGGCGACGACGCCGAGCGTGTTGATCGACGCGTCGGTCTGGCGCTCCATCGCGGCCATCTGGTCCATCAGCAGTTCGATGGCCCGCTCGGAGGTGGCTTCTGTCAGTGCGGGAATGAGGACGTTCTGTGCGGCGTACATCCCGGTGTCAGTCAGCTTCCCGTAGAACGGCGGGCAGTCGATGATAACGTAGTCGTACTCGGCATCGAGCGTCGACAGCGCCCGGTCGAGCGTATCGAGCGCGTGTGCCCCCGTGACCATCTCCGGCGTGACGTTGATCGCGAACGAGGCCAGCGCGGCCTGATCGATATCCCCGCCTTGGGTGTTGACCCGGGCGATGAGGTCCGCGATGGTCAGTTCGTGCTCGGCCTGAAGCATGTCGATGCTGGAGGGGATCACGTCCATCTCCTCGCCCTCACAGATTAGCTCACCCAGCACCGATGGGTCGCCGGTCAGTGCATCGAACAGCGTCGGCGGGTCGGCGTCGTACGCCTCGACGAGGCCGACGCCTTCCGTGGCGTTGCCCTGTGGGTCGAGGTCGATAAAGAGGACGTCCCGGCCGCGGTCGTTCAGTGCACCGGCTACGTTGATAGCAACTGTCGTCTTTCCGGTCCCACCTTTCGCGTTGGTTACACAGAAGCGGGCTGGACCGGTTTCTGATTGCCGGTTCATCATCTAAGTATCCACAGGTCGACTCCGAGCCACTATAAAAATGTGGTCCCGATTATCAACGTCGCAACTGGGGGACGGAACGCGGACGAGACGGAAACACCCGCGAGCGTGTGCATGACGGCTGTCTGACGGTGTGCAAGATTTATGATTGTGTAGATTGAAGGGTCAGTATCATGACCATCAACCCGCGCGATTACGACCTCGACGAGTTACGGAAGATGGCTCGTCAGCGGGGGAACGGGATGAGCGACGAGGACGTCCCCGACCCGACGGACCTCGACATGGGGCTCGACGACTCCGATGAAGAGGTGCTTGCGGGGAGTTCGTTCCGCTCCGGGCTGTACCGCGAACTGCTGCCGTTCCTCGGTGGCGACGCTCAGGAGAAACCCTATCTCGAAGCACTGCCCGAGACCTACGCCGCGGAGTTCGTCGTCTTCGAGTGGCTCGAGTTCCTGCTGATGCATTCCGGGTATCAGGGGGCCGACGAAGCGCTCGATTACTACCGCTCCATCGACTGGATAACCGAAGACGTACAGGACGATCTCTCGGATTACCTGCTTGGCATCGACGAGTCCGCGACCAACGACGACAACGAGCTCAGCGTCGATGACCATATGCTGAGCCTCGTCTACGTCGCAAAGCTCACCCAGATGACGTAAGCTTTGTTTTCAGCACCAATTCTCCGCTGGAAATCCCTGATGCCGATAGGCGTTCAGTATCAGCTACCTGAGAGGACAGCTATCAGTCCTGAATACTAGGGAGAGGATATATATCGGGCGGTCGACAAGGACGACCGCATATGAGTGACGAGGATGCGGACGACGACACCGGGTCCGAATCGGACGCCGGTGTGTCGTCAGACGGCGTTGCCGCTGTTCCGGTCGGGGTCAAGCTCGGGAGCACCCGGACTGTCATTGCCCTGCCGGGCGAACACGGCACGGAGAACCGAATCATCAAGACACTGACGTGCATGGCAACGTACGAGGACGCCCTGACCGGCGAAGAGAAAATCCTCTACGGCGAGGAAGCGGCCCGCGAGTATCCGGACCGCGTCGAGTATATGCTTCGGTCGGGGCTCCCCGAGGACGCTGACCGGGCCGAGATGACCAAAACCTTCTTCGAGGCGATCATCGACGAGCACGATATCCCGGCAAACAGCGGTGTCGTGTACGCTATCCCGACCATCGACAATCCGACTGGGCTGGAGAACCTGCAGAACGTCATCGAAAACTCCTCTATCGGGCTGGAACTCGTCGAGAGCTATCCGGAGTCGCTGTGTGGCTCCATCCCGGCCTTCGGCGACGACCTCGAAGCTATCGACGAAATCTTCGTCGCGGTCAACATGGGGTCGACGAACCTCGAAGCCTCCGCGTACCGACGGGGCGAACAGCTGTCTCCTTTCACGACGGGAGCAGTGACCGGGAACGAAGTCGACCGGATGATCGCCAACTACGTCGAGGAGGAAACGCAGGGCCGTGTCAATATCGACAATCAGACTGCCCGCGAGTACAAGGAGGAACACGCCGACTTCGTCGATTTCGAGCCCTTTACTGACATCATCCAGCAGCCCGGCGGCGGCTCACACGAGTTCACCATCGAGCGCTCGGTGATGGACGCGGTCAACGAGTACCTCGACGACGCTGTCGACGAACTGGCGAACACGTTCCTGCCGGAGCTGGCGAACGACTACATGAAGGTGTATCAGCTGGCGCTGGACCGGCCGATTGCCATCACCGGTGGCATGGCCTGTATCCCCGGTATCGTCGACGAGTTCGAGAAGCGACTCAGCGCGGAACTGAACCGCGACATCGATGTCATTGCTGCCGACGAGCCGGACATCGCGCCGACCATCGGCGCACAGCGGATCGCGGCGCGTCTCGTCGAGACCAACTAGGGATTTCGCCAGCAGTTCAGCCACCGTTCGATTCTGGGTTCAGGCTGTGCCATCTCGTGCCCTTGATCGATCGAAAGGAGTTCGAACACGTCGGTATCGATTCCGAGGCGGGGCGTGTCGGCCGAGAGAGCACCACCTTGTCGATCCCGGGACGAACCCCCGCCGAGACGGGTACGTGGCATGTGATCGACTATGTCGACATGATACCTAAAGCCAAGTCAGACAGTCGTCTGCCGGCTGACGGACGCGGAACGGGCTAGTACGACTGTATCCTCACCCATCCCCGTTCTACCCCTGCGGTGAACTGTCCGCTCGTGTTACTGATTGAGACTGTTTACCACTCCTCATGAGATGTACTGCCACTAGATAGCTGTTACAGCCTGTCTTCCGCCCAGACCGACTATGGTCAGGAGAAAATTTATATCCTTTAGTGGAATATATACAATTATAATGGATTGCACCAACTGTGGCACGCGGATGTCATACAACGATCAGACGACAAAACTCACTGAGTTCGTCTGTCCCAGTTGTCACGAAACCGTCATCGACTGGAAGGCCGAGGCCCGCAACGCCCGGGTTCACTGACCGGTCCCGCCTGCTTTTCACCGATAGTCTACCCTTTTCAGCCATCGCTCTAGCTATTGACTGCGTCCTTGCTGTCTCTCTCTCCACCGTCACTGACTCTTGCTGACGCTCCGGTGGCGGCCGACGATGGGCCGCTGGACGGTTTGCTGCCCACAGCAACGCCGGAATGCACAAGAGCATGCATATTCGAGCAAAATCGCTTGCCGAATGTTTTTATATTTCAGGCGGGGATAACGGAGCAATGGTAGATTCGCCACGCATTGGCTGTCTCTACGCTGGTTCCTGTACGGACGAGCAGGCGGCGGCGTACGATTGGTGTCAGGAGACAGTCGACAACGCGGAGCGATGCGCGCTCTCTGCTGTCGAACCCACCGAGTACGATGTCCTCTGGTGGCACCGGGACGAGTTGTTCGACGAGCGCGCGCTGGTCGACGCGCCGGCGCTGGCCGCGTACGTCCGCGATGGCGGGTCGTTCCTGCTGACACTGAGCGCGCTCTCGGCCGTCGAGCCGCTCGGCTTCGAGACAGTCGCGCCCGACGCCACCGGCTGGGAGAAGACTCCCGAGCCGACCGGCCATCTCTGGCAGGCCCTCTATGCCGACCACCCGATTCACGCGGACTACGACACGCTGCGCGTTCACACGCGGGGCCCCGGCGTGACCATACCCTATGCGAGATACGAGTCCATCGCGCCTCAGTCCGGGGACGTGCTCGCGAGCACAGTCCGGGGCGACACCGACGTGGTCAAGCAGATGGCGATTCTCTCTTGGGAGCCCGGAGACGGGCAGGTGCTCGGCATCGGCTCGTCGGTGGCGTTCGCACAGCCGACCCACGACGTGTGTCAGGGCAACCGCGAGACACTCGTCGAGAACGCGCTGGCGTACTTAGCGACGGACGAGCGGCATCCGCTGACCGGCCGCCCGAAGGACGCCGACACGTTCGGGCAGCTACGCGACCGACTCGGCGACGACCCGTGTCGCCCGTCCTACCACGTGACGCCCCCGGCGAACTGGCTCAACGACCCGAACGGGCTCATCCACTGGAACGGCCGCTATCACCTGTTCTACCAGTACAACCCGGCCGGCCCGTTCCACAACACGATTCACTGGGGCCATGCTGTCAGCGATGACCTCGTCAACTGGGAGGACCGCCCGGTCGCGCTCACGCCCACGCCCGACGGCCCGGACCGGGACGGCTGCTGGTCCGGCTGTGCGGTTGACGACGGCGGCGTCCCAACCGTACTGTACACTGGCGGTCGTGACAAGCGCCAGCTCCCCTGTATCGCCACCGCCACGGACGACGACCTCACGGCTTGGGACAAGGACCCGGATAACCCCATCATCGAGGAGCTCCCGGCCGAGCCGGAGGTACTCAGGACCGAGGACTGGGAAGGGGAGTTCCGGGACCACTGCGTCTGGCGCGAGGACGGGACATGGTACCAGCTCATCGGGGCCGGGATGGAGGGCGGCGGCGGGGCGGCGCTTTTGTACGAGTCGTCGGACCTCCGGGACTGGGAGTATCAGGGTCCAATCCTCGCCGGCGACCGCGACACCGCCGGGACCGTTTGGGAATGCCCGGAACTGCTCGATTTCGGCGACAGACAGCTCCTCCACATCTCGAACTACGAGGACGTCGTGTACTTCCTCGGCACCTACGAGGACGGCGAATTCGACGTGGACCGCCGCGACAAGCTCGACCACGGCGACTTCTACGCCCCACAGTCGATGTGGACCGATGACGGTCGCATCCTGACTTGGGGCTGGCTCCCCGAGGCCCGCGACGTGAGTGGGCAGTGGGACGCCGGCTGGTCCGGCGCGATGTCGCTCCCGCGGGAGCTGTCGCTGGCCGACGACGGCGGCCTCTGTCAGCGACCGGCCCCCGAACTCACCGAGCTACGGGGCGAGAACACAAGCTACGACGTGGTGCGCCTCGACGCGGGCGACACCGAGCAGTTGCCGGTCGAGAGCCGGTCGTTCGAGCTCCGTGCCACGGTTCGGCTAGAAGACGCCGAAGCCGTCGAGCTGTCCGTCCTCGAATCGCCGGACGGCGAGGAGCGGACGCCCATCCGGTACTCCTACGAGAGCGAAATCGCCGTTGACCGGTCGGCGTCGAGTACCGACCCGCAAGCGACCGGCGATACCCAGTCAATGCGGGTCCGGCCGTACGACGCACCGCTGTCACTACGTGTTTTCGTTGACGGTTCCGTCGTCGAGGTGTTCGCAAACGAACGGCACTGTCTGACCAGCCGCGTGTATCCGACCCGCGACGACGCGACCGGCATCTCGCTGTCCGCCGACGGCGGGCGCGCGACCATCGCGTCGCTGGACGTTTGGGAACTCGATTCCGTCTGGTAAGTGGCTGTATTCCCGCGAAAAGGTCGTCTCAGTACCTCTTACTCCGATTGCGTCCCGGTTCGCGCGCCGTAGTTGCTGGAGCCGGAAACGTTGCTTTTCCCGCGCCGGATCAGTTCACGGTCCGTCGGCGGGAGCGTCTCGCCGTCCAGTGGGATGTGCCAGTGCCCGAGCGTCCCAGTGATCTGTGTCCGGCTCCCTTCGACATCGAGCCGAAGCGTCGGGCCGAGCGAGCCGCCGAACCGGCGCATCTGCTCGGACTCAGACAGATGGGCGATTTCGTCCAGCGTCTCGCCGTCGAAGTCGTAGTAGTTGAAGAAACTCTGGACCAGCACCTCGTCGTCGTGGGGAAACGCCATCCACGAGTACGACTGGAACGGCGCGTTCGCGGGGTTCGTGGCGACGAGGCCGGACTCGTTCAGCGGGACGTAGTCGCCCCGGAGGTCCTCGGCGACGAAGCCGTACAGCGCGTCGAAGCCCTCCAGCCCCGGCGCGAACGTGTGGAGATGGCTGGAAATAAACAGGTAGTACAGCCCGTCGCGGTACACGATATGGGGCCGTTCGAGTTCCTGATTGACGCCGACGGCGTCAAGCAGCGGGTCTTCGAGCTCCCACGCCAGCGGGTCGCCCGTCGGCGAGCGGGCGATGCCCACGCTGCCGTTGAACTCCTGCAATGCGCCGTCGCCGCCACAGACGTCGCTCCCTTCGGGTACCGGCGTATTCGCCTCGAACAGGAGCCACGTCTCGCCCGTCTCGGGGTCCTCGAAGAACCACGGGTCGCGGAAGGTGTATATCATTTCGCGGGACTGATCTTCACGCTCGTAGCGCTCGCCGTCCGGCGTCAGCAGTTCGTGATGGGTCCACGGCCCCGAGAGAGCGAACCCGTCGGCCGTGTCGATGCTGCCGCCGCCGGCCCCGACGATTCGCTGTGTGTAGGTCAGGTCGTCGGCCCCCTCCTCGCCGGCCGCGGTGTAGAACAGATAGATGCTGCCGTCGTCGTACAGTGCGGACCCGGCCCACTGGCGCTGGCCAAGGGCGTCCTCGAACACCGGGCCGGCGTTGTGCCAGTTGCGGCCGTCCTCGGAGTAGAAACAGCGGATAGTCGCCACGTCGTGGCGCTTGCCCGGGAGCAGGTCCGACGGAGCGGTCAGAGAGAAACAGACCCGGTAGCCGTCGACCGTCGCCAGCGTGCCGTCGCGGTTGCGGAGAAACCAAGTGTCCCAGATGTGAACCTCCGGGATCTGTTCGGTCGCGGGCGGGTAGACGATGGGAGCGACGGTGTCGCCGGTCCGCTTGATCCGCTCCGCCTGCTCGCGTGTCCAACCGGCGCGGGCCCCCGTTCCGGGGCTGCCCTCGCCGAGCCCTTCAGTTGTCATAACTCACATTGGGCCGACCACGGCTATAAAGCTTGTCAGGAGGGTACTACGGGTGTTGTATGAAATATATGCAATACGTATGTTCCCGGGAGAGGACTGGCAGAGAAAACTGCTAGCTGGCAGTCAAGGGAAAACAGCGCGTTAGTCGCTTGAGTCCTCGCTTCGGCTGACACCCTCAGGTCCGGTGATATCGAGCGGCCGAACCCACTCGTACCAGATGAAGACGACGCCGAGACCGTACCCCAGCGCCCAGACCGTGCTCCCGACCCAAGGGTAACCGAGCGTACTGAACCCCCAGTTTGCGAGGCCCGGAAGGATGATTGCAGCGACGACCGTCAGCGTCAACACCACTGTGTCCTGACTGTTCACGGTTGCAGCCTCCCCGTCGCCGTGCCGTTCATACATCTAGTTAGAGTCGGATACTGGTGAGTCTGTCGGAATATGGGACCGTGACCGGTACAGAACTGACGCCGTAGCCGTCCCATTTTTATCATCGTATGCCCTACCCCGGATGTCGGGAATGTCTCAGAACCACACAGACCGGTCGTCTTCGGAAGACATCGAGTGGTGCTACGATGCCGTCCATCGTGTGTCGCGGACGTTTAGTCTCACAATTTCGGAACTCAACGAACCGATGGCCCGGGACATCTGTCTGGGCTATCTTCTCTGCCGTGTGGCTGACACGATCGAGGACGCTGGTCACCTCCCTCCAGCGGTACAGACCGAACTCCTGCAGACGTACAGCCGCTCGCTCGAACCATCTAGCGCGACAACTGTCTCATCGTTCCACGACGCCGTCGAAGAGTGGATTCCCACGACGACGAACGCGGACTGGGAAGTCGTCGAGAACGCGGGGCGCATCGTCGACGTGTTTCACACGCTCGATGACCACTCCACACAGACCATCCGCGGGCCGGTCCGGGAACTCGTCGACGGGATGGCGATGTTCGTCGACCGCTACGCCGATGCCGGCGGCCTGCGAATCAAGACGCTCGACGAACTCGAAGAGTACTGCTGGTACGCCGCCGGCACCGTCGGCACGCTGGTGACCGGGCTGGTCTCGCACGAAGCCACCGACGAGCAGATCGCCCAGATGGAGGAAAACGCCCGCTCGTTTGCCCTGCTGCTCCAACTCGTCAACGTCGCCAAGGACGCCGCGACGGACATGGAAGAGGAGAACAACGTCTATCTCCCGCTGGAACTGCTCCACGAGCAGGGGCTCGACCACAGCGACGTGAGTGATACCGACAACGTCGACTCGCTGGTCCCCGTCATCGAGCAGGTCACCGAGCGGGCGGAGGGCTACCTCGACGACGCGCAAGCGTGGCTCGAAGCAATGCCGGAGACCCGCGGCAACACACTCTCCGCGTGGGCGATTCCGTTCCTGCTGGCCGTCGGGACGATTCGTGAACTCCGCGAGCGGCCCGCCGACGTTATCGAACAGGGGAACGTCAAGATCTCCCGCGAGGAGGTCCACTCCGTGACACAGCAGTTTGGCGGCGAGGGCGACCCCTCTATCGGGGAGCTACGGGCTAAAATCCGCCAGCAGCCCCTCCACGAGTACTGACAACTGAGAGAGACATTCCCTCTTTTGTGTTCGGCCGTGGACGGAGTCTCGCACTCACGAACGGACTGGCGACCGGCTCCGCAATCGCCGGTCACTCCGAGCCGCTCGCGTCGTACCGCTGAACTATTTCCCTGAGCCACCAGAGCTTCAGTCCGACCATCGCCAGTGTGCCGGCCGTCGCGATGGCTGGCCGGCGACGCCAAGCAGCGTACAGTGCGACGACCGATGCTAGTGCGCCGCCGGTGTTGTAGGCGTTCGGACGGTCGAGTCCCATCGTTCCGTTCTCCTGCTGCCTGAGCCACCACCGCTCTGCTAACACGGCGCGAGTCATCCAAGCATCCTCGGTGTCCGGCGGCGCGAACAGAATTGGGTTGATAACCGTCCACAGGAGGGAAGCCGTCAGGAGCCGCCAGCGACGCTGATACACCGCGTACACGATGACTGCCCCGGTCGGCACCCGCGACCAGCCGCTCTTGGGGTTCGAATGCCGGGCCCAGAACCAGTCCTGCACGCTGTCCGGCAGTGGTGTTGTCATATGCCCGCCACATCGTGTCAGATAATAACACTACCGCCGGTGGCGCGACCCAAAACAGAAGCCTCGATCTGCTCGTCCGGGGACAGAACACTCATGTCTGCCCTGTGTGAACGCCGCCTATGGCCACAGCGGCGTCGGGGCTCTCCGAGCCACAGGTACTCGCCCGGACGAAAGACCGGATGTTCGCGGAGCGCGAAGACGCCTACGTCGTCGCGGACACGCAGTTCGCACAGCGGCGCTGGCTGGACGATACGCCCATCGAGGCGTCGGTACAGGCGACGCTCGCGCCGTTCAACCACGTGCAGGTCGGAACGGGCTATCCCGATCTCGTCGGCGTGCAGACGCTCTCGACGGACCTGTTGTCCGTTGACCGGCTCGGGGACCGGCCGCCGCTGATCGCCGTCGAGGCGAAAGGCTACACCGGCACCGGTGCCGTTGACGCCGAGCGCGGCGTCGTACAAGCCTATGACCGGCTCAACGAGGCGAACGTCGCCTTCCTGACTGCACCCCGAAGCGGCATCTCCACCGCTGCGCGGACGATGGCCCGAGAGCTCAACGTCGGCGTGCTGGGCGTCGAACGCGACGGCTCGGTCTCCATTCTGGAACAGCCACGTGTGGTCGGCCACGGGTCGATGGACGCCGCGTCGGCCATCCGGTTCCAAGCCAGCGCTCAGGGCGTCGCCGACCAGAACTTCGGGCTCAACCATCCCAAGAACTACGTCGCGGTGCCGCTGGCCGTCCATCACGACGGCGACGCACGGGACCTGCTTGCCTCTCACGTCGTCGGGGCCGTCGACGGCGCTATCGCCGGGGCGGAGTTCCTGCAGCTGATCGACATCGGCGAGGGTTCGCTCACGCTGACACCGCTGGGTCGGGAAGTTGTCCGCTTCGCGCTCCGGACGGTCGGCGACCTCGACGCCGCAATCCGGCGGTTCGAGGACTGGCAACGCTCCCGCAAGCGGTTCATCGACATCGCGCCACGGTGGGGTCAGCTCGTCCGTCGCGTCGTCTCGGACTACCCGGCCACGGAGCTGCTCACCGACGGCCTCTACGCCTGCCACCGGGACGGCTACGACGCCCCGTCGCTCGTCGAGTTCGTCGAGTACCTCCACGCGCTCCACCCGGAGTTCACCGTCGAACTGTTCCTCCGGGGCGACGAAGCCGTTCGCCAGCGCGTACTGACCGGCGACGGCGAGCTCCGCCGCTCGGAACTCACTGACGGCAGTGTCTATCACTCGCCCACCGTCTTCCAACTGAAGGCGATCTACTACCATGCCGGCATTGTGACAGACCGTGGCGCGGAACCCTCGAACCTCGACCCTGAGACGGACGAGTGGGCGCTGTGTGACCCGCTCGTGTAGCGGCGCTGAACTGGTTGATCCCGTCGTGCTACCGACGCACAATGCTGAAACGTGGGTAGCCCCTACAGTCGCGCAATGGTCCGAACTCTGGAACTCCCCAACGGGGATGTCGTCTCGCCGGACGACGTGTTCTGCTACAACGACTATCCGTACCGACTCGTCTGGCTGGAGAGCGACACCCACGAATTTGCGCTCTCCCCACTGTACTGGGGTGACAGCGGTATGGATATCCCGTTTCAGGATCGGGAGGCGCTCGTCGATCAGTGGGAGGCCGATTCAGAAGGTCAGATGACCCCAGAGGAGTGGGCGGACTGGCTCGACGACGCGACGACAGACTCGCGGTACAGCGACGACGAGGTCACATCGCTCGCGGCCGAGCTACCGACGGAATGGGACGCCGATGACGGTGATTCGGACTCCGGTGGCGGCCTTCGGGACCGCCTCGGGCTGTAAGCACAGTTGTCGGACCCTGAAAGCTATTAATCCGTTCGTCCTGCAACTCTTGGTATGGAATCGATCTGGCTCGCCGCCGGCGGGGCCGCCCTCGCCGTGGGCCTCGTACTGGCGTTCGCGATTACTCGCCGCTCATCGAGCAGTGCATCGAAACGCGCCCACGAGGCCGCACAGGAGCGCGAACCGCCGGTCGAACTCGGCGAAACCTACGAGTTCGGCATCACTGAATTTACCGACCACCACTCAGGCGACCGCGTCGCTGTCGGGAAAGTCGAGGGGTTTGTCCTGTTCACCGAGGACGTGCCGTCGTCGGTATCGGTCGGAGACGTGGTCCGGGCGAAGGTGTTGTCGTTCAACCGCGACCACACCTCCGCCGACGCCCGCTTCGTCGAGCGCGCGTGAGTGAGACGCGGCCACAGCCGGGCACCGAGACACACCGCATGGCGGCCCGCCGGCCCCGGTGCGGAGTGAGAAACCGATATGTGTCCACCATGCCAAGACAGTAGCCATGAGTGAATCGGACGGGCAGAGCACGCCACAAGACACCCGTGAGGTCATTATGGAGGCCACCTTTCGGGCGCTGAGCAAGCACGGCTACAAGGACTTGCGGGTCCGGGACATCGGCGAGGAGATGGACATGTCTCGGCAGGTGATTCACTATCATTTCGACGGCAAGTACGACCTGATCTCTTCGTTTCTGGAGTACGTTATCGACCAGTACGAGGGCAGTGTCGAGGTCGACGACGAGACCGACCCCCGAACAGAGCTCGATGTACGTATCGACCGGTGCCTGTTCGGCCCGGAGTTCGACGACTTCTCGCACTGGGACCGCATGAAGGTGTACCACGAACTGTACGCCTACGCGCAAAACGACGACGAGCATCGAGCGCTGTTCAACGAGCACTACGACCGCCTTCGCGAAAGCATCTCGACGGTCATCGAAGACGGGATCGAGCAGGGCACGTTTCGCGATGTCGATGCTGACCTGATGGGCCAACTCATCACCGACGTAATTCACGCGGCCCGAGGTCGGCGAATCGCTCTCGGCCACGACGACGCCCCTGCCGAAGCCAAGCGTGCCGTTGATGACTTCATTCTCGACTCGCTGTACCCGCCGCAGTAACGGACGGCCGTAACAAGACAGCCTAGACGGGGCTGATACCGACGCTGAGCGCCCACGTTCCGGTTGCAGACGCCGCGACGACAAGTGCACCGCCCGCGAGCGTCACGTTCTTCAGGAAACTGTTCAGTTCGTCCTGTCGGTCCTCGTCCGGCACGGCCCAGAAGTCGTGCATCGCAACAGCCGAGACGATCAGGAACGCTGCGAGCGCGACTGCCGCGACGACGGGGAAGATGCCCACGGTCACGCCGATTCCACCGAGGATGAGGAGGCCGCCGGACGCGAGGACGGAGAACTTCGGCGCTGGAAGGCCCTTGTACTCGGCGTAGCCGGCCATCTGCTCGGTCTGCGTGAAGTGGCTCAGGCCGGTGAAGGCGAGCACGCCACCGAAGAGGACACGTCCGACGACGAGCAACACGACGTCGAGTTCGGGTGCCATCAGGCGCTCACCACCGGGGCTGCACGGTAGCTTTCAACGGTACGACTCGAAATAGTATCGTGGCTCATTGTGGGCGTAGATCCTGTCCGCATCGTTAGAGCTCCGGTACGTCCGACGGCATGTCGAAGTCGTGGTAGTACTCGCCTTTCTCCTTCGAGAGAATGTCGAGGACGGCGGCCGCGCCGTCACCGGCTGCGATGACCGCCTGCCACTTCTCCGCTCGACCCATCGCACCGGTCGCGTACACGTTCTCGACGGACGTTTCCATGTCGACGGTCACGTCGACGACATCTTCATCGGTGAACGCACAGCCAAGGTCCGCAGCGAGGCTCCGGTCGCCACCAGTCGCGAGGACGACGTACGCCGCGGTGTACTCGTCGTCGTCGGTCGTCAGGACGAAGCCGTCGTCAGTCTGTTCGATATCCGTGACCTCTGTCTCGTGCAGTGTTGCGCCACGGTCGCGGGTCTGGCCGCGAGCAATTGTGAGGAACTCATCGCCGCTGATGCTCCGCACACCGGGGTAGTTGAACAGGTGGGCCTTGTGCATCCACGACTCGTCCGTGTCGAAGACAATCGTTTCGAGGTCGTTTTTCGCTGCGTACTGTGCCGCACTCAGTCCGGCGGGGCCACCGCCGACAACTGCTACATCTGCCATGTCTCACGGCAAGGGCTGCCAGTAAAAGAGTTTTACCATCTGGTAAAACTCGGCTGGGCGCTCACATATGGCCCCCAGTCAGGTACTGCCACCCAATTACAGAACGTACGGTCCGCGCTGTCGAATCGGCTCCCCGTGTGGACGACCCGAAACGGCGACGATACGAAGCGACTCCTTGCTCCGAAGTGTTACTGACTGGGCGTCAGTGACCGGTAGGACATCACCGGCAGTGAACGACTGTCCCCCGACTGACCCGTCGCCGTCAACACCGTAGAGAAATCCGGACCACTCCTCCGGAACCGACCACGTCCACGCGTCGGTCACGGACACGTCCAGATACTCCATCGGCGTATAGAGGCTTATCGGCGACCCGTCGCCGATAACTGTCGTAACTGTCGCGCCGTTCAGATCTTCTGTCGGCAGTTCAGTAGCTGTCGCGTCGACGTAGTCCGGGTCAGCGTCCTTCGCCGCCTGCGGCAGATTCACCCAGAGCTGCAGCCCGGTACAGGCCCGCCCATCTGCAGGGAACTCGGAGTGACGTATCCCGCTCCCAGCCGTAATTCGCATCACATCGCATTCGTATGCCGTGTTCGTGACGCCGAGTGAATCCTCGTGTTCCATGCCGCCCTCGATCATGTACGAGACTATCTCGAACCCGCGGTGGGGATGCATCGGGAACCCCTTCTCGGGGTCGATGTAGAACTGCTCGAACAGGACGAACGGGTCAAGGTTGTGCGGATAGCCGTCCGTCGGAAACGCTCGGTTCGAATTCACGCCCGTCCCGTGGCGAACCGTCTCTCCGGATATCGGCCTGTCAGCCGGCATCTGCGAGTCGCTCTCGGTCATGCATCTCTTTGTTTACCGAGCGGTAAAAACGGTCGGATACGCCTGAACTCTATCCGCAGTTCAACGTCGCTGACAGTGTTTGTTGGCAGATTTGTGACAATCGAACAGAAGTAGGCCCCGTATGGTTCACGGGCTTATCCGTGTCACTAGGCGTCGCTACGAGAACTGTCTCAGACGGTGTACGTTGTCCTTCAAGCTCGTGAAGCGAGGAATGGGTTGGGGCGGACTCTCACCGAAGAAAGACTCGCTGCGCTCGTCTTTCAGGGTCCGAATCCGCCGGCTCATTTCGATTTCACGGACTTCTCGCTTCGCTCGTCGTTGCGAGAAATCAGAAATGGGTTGGGGCGGATTCGAACCGCCGACTTCCTCCGTGTGAAGGAGGTATCATAACCGAACTAGATCACCAACCCGGTGCACTCGGTTCTATTCGAGCGCATCCCTTAAGAATTGCTTTCCGCCTACGCTTCCGTCTCGCTTTTGCCGCGGTACTCACCGATTTTTTCGCGAGCGTCGGCAATCGCTTCCTCTGCTTCGCCCTCGGCTTTCCCCTGCAGTTCTTTCAGGTCAGCTTTGACGGCTTCTAGTCGGCCGGGCTCTGGCTCTGCTTCCTTCCCAGTGAGTTCGCGGAACCGCTCTTCGACCGGTTCGAGTTCCTCCTTGACGCCTTTGGTGGCGGTCTTGCCGGCGCGTTTCAGGTAATATCGGGCATCTTCGAAGTGCCTGTTCATATCTGTCCCTACGCGAAGGACAGATATATCTCTTGTGCCCGAAAAACACTGAAGCGCACGACTGATCGAGGGATGGCGAGCGCCCACAGTCATAAACGTGTCGTGCGGGTACGAACTGTTTTGCGCCACCACCTGCAACGGGGAGTTATGTTCACACGGGTGTCGATTCCGACGCCGTTTCAGGTCGGACCAGTCAATGCATACATCACACGACGAACTATCGTCGATCCGGGACCCGACAGCGAGGAAGCGTGGTCGCGTCTGGTCCAGACACTTGAAGCACGCGAGCTGTCTCCCGATGACATCGAGCAGGTGCTTGTCACACACCCGCATCCGGACCATTTCGGTATGGCGAACCGGTTTGCCGAGCGGGGGGCGCGCGTCCTCGCCAGCGAACCGGCGGCGGACATCATGCGCGATTTCGCGGCGCAACTGCACACCGAGCAGTCCTATTTCGCGGATTTCTTCGAGCGGTGTGGCGTCTCACGTGAGACTGCCGAGACGGTTACACAGCTACCGGAAGCGTTTCTGCCCTACGCCCAGAGTGTCGACACCAACCGCACGCTCACAGCCGGTGATATCGTTACTGTCGATGATACCGAGCTCACCGTCGATACCGTACAGGGTCACTCTGCGGGCGAAATTATCTTCTCGTACGACTTTCAGGGTCGCCATGAAGCGGTCGTCGGCGACAACGTACTGGGCGATATCACACCCAACCCGTTCCTTCAGGTGCCTGACGAGAGCGGGACGCGCCCGAAGGTGCTGCCGGCGTTCAACGACTCACTCCGGTGGCTCCGCGAGCAGGGTCACGACCGGTTTCTCACCGGCCACCGCGAGCCCGTCGAGTCACCACAGGAGCGGATCGACGACATCCTCGCGGAACACGACCAGCGCACCGCGGAAGTCGCCGACATCGTCTCTGGCGGAGCGACGACGCCAAGCGACGTGATGACAGCGCTGTTCGGCGACTTGCCGGCTACGGAGTACTTCGCCGGGATGAGTGAGGCTGTCGGGCATCTGGACGTGCTCGAAGTCAGGGACCGCGTTGAGAAACGCGAAAGTGGCGGCGTGTTCGTTTACGAGTCGGCGTAGGCCGGTATCTGGACTGTTCTTGAGCGAGCGAGAAAACAGCAGGTGAGTCAGTCCACCGCTACAGCAACTGTGCGGCCTGGAATGCGATTTCGGAGACGCGGTTGAAGCCGGGAAGCAGTAGCACTGTCACGATAGCGGCACCGACAACGGCGGTGTACAGCCCCATCGGATAGGATTCGATGGTGCGGTTGCCGGTCGGTTCCTCGATCCACATCGCCTTGACGACACGAGTGTAGTAGAACAGGCTGAGCGCGCTGTTGATGATAAGCGCGGCGGCCAGCGACCAGGCGCTGACGTTGAGTGTCGCCTGGAACAGGTAGAACTTCGAGAAGAACCCGCCGCCGATCGGCAGGCCAGCGAGGCTGAACAGGAACACCGTCATCGCCGCGCAGGCGACCGGCGCTTCCTTGCCGAGGCCGTTGTAGTCCTCGAAGCGACGGCCGACGCCCCAGTACTCGGCGAGCGCGATGAACAGGAACGCGCCCGTGTTCATGAAGCCGTAGACGAGCAGGTGGGACATGCCGGCGCTCATACTGAGGCTCAGTCCCTCGCCGGAACTGGACACGGCGGCGAGCCCGATGAGGACATAGCCGGCGTGGCCGACACTGGAGTAGGCCAGCATCCGTTTGACCGTCTCTTGGGTCGCCGCGGCGAAGTTTCCGATAAACATCGTCGCGATGGCGAGGATCTGGAACGCCATCACCCAGTTGATCGCGCCGCCGGCGGCGAGCAGGTCACCGATTGGGAAGGCAACAGCGAAGGCGCGGAACGCCAGCACGAAGCCAGCGGCCTTCGATGCCGAGGAGAGGAACGCCGAGATCGGTGCCGGTGCGCCCTCGTACGCCTCGGGGGCCCAGAAGTGGAAGGGCACGGACGCGGTCTTGAACGCGACGCCGCCGATAATCATCAGGATCCCGACGCCGAGAATCGACATCGGCACCGCGGGCTCGCCGGACTGGGCTTGGACCGCCCCGTCGACGATGGTCTGGACCGTGCCACTGGAAATAGCCGTTGCGACACCGTCGAACCGGAGAACACCCGTTGCGGCGTACACCAGTGAGATGCCATAGGCCAGCACTGCCGAAGACACCGCACCGATGAGGAAGTACTTCAATCCTGCCTCGACGCTGCCTTTGTTCTCCTTGAGGAAGGCGACGAGTGCATAGGACGGCAGGGAAACCAGTTCGAGCGCGACGAAGGCCGTCGCCAGACTGTTGGCCGCGCTCAGGAGGCTCATCCCGGTCGCAGACAGCAGGACCAGTGAGAAGAACTCAGCTTGGTAGCTGTGTTCGGCGACGTAATCGTAGCTCGCAAGTACAACCAGCGTTGTGACGCTGCCGACGATGGCCATGAAGAACAGCGCCATCTGGTCGACGACGAGTTGACTGTTGAACAGCGCAACGCCGGTGTTGTTTGCCATTCCGGTGCCGGCGGTAATGAACCAACCAGCGAACCCGAAGGAAAACAGGGAGCCAAGCACAGAGATACCGGCTAGCAGTCCCGTGTTCGTCGTCTCCGGGTTAATTGAGTCCGCTACTAGCAACACTAGAGAGGCGATACCCAGCGAAAGTGCCGGGGCGAGCGCCATCCAGTTAGGGAGTGCGGCCATCTATGCACCACCTCCGATTTCGAGGACCGGTGAAATCGAGTCCTGTATCATGGCAAAGGAGAGATCCGGCGCGACACCGAGTGCGATGACCAGCAGGAGCAACACAGCCAGCGGCGCGACATCGTGGAACGCGGCTGGGCTGACCTCGTAGTCCGTCTCCAGACTGAAGGCTCCGAACAGCGTGCGCTGCATGGCCCACAGCAGGTAGCCGGCGACGATGACGATACCGAACATCGCCAGCGACGTGAGCACCGGCGCGGCCCCGCCCAGCGTCGGCGCGTTGAACGACCCTTGGAAGATGAAGTACTCTCCGGCGAAGCCAGCCATCAGCGGCAGGCCCATGTAGCCGAAGGCGGCGGCGACGAAGATGCCGACCGTCCATGGCATGCGGTCCGCGAGGCCGGACATGTCGCCGACCATGCGCGTGTGGGTCGTGTTGTAGATGACACCGACGCACATGAACATCAGCCCCGAGATGAGGCCGTGGGCGATCATCTGGAAGGTCGCCCCGCCCATGCCGTAGGGCGTGAACGCAACTAAGCCCAAGATGACATAGCCCATCGACGAGATCGAGGAGTAGGCGACGATGCGCTTGAGATCGCGCTGTGCCAGCGCGAGCATCGCGCCGTAGATGACGCTGACGACGCCGATGATGGCCAGCGGTACCGCGAGCTGGCGCGCCGTGTCAGCGAGCATTGTGAAGTTGAACCGCAGCAGTGCGTAGGTCCCCATCTTCAGGAGGACGCCGGCCAGCATGACCGACACCGGCGTCGGGGCCTCGACGTGTGCGTCTGGCAGCCACGTGTGCAGCGGGAAGACGGGCACCTTCACTGCGAACCCGAAGAACATCAGGATAAACGAAATCGTCATCAGGTTCACGCCGGCGATGGTCGGCAACCCGCTCGCGGTGCGGAACGCCTCGGCCATCGCGGGCAGGGACAGCGACGTGAGGTCAGTGCTGAACACGAGCGCGAACAGGCCCGCGAACATGACCAGCGACGCCACGTTCGTGTACACGAAGAACTTGATAGCGGCATACTTCCGGCGCGGGCCGCCCCACACGCCGATGAGCAGGTACATCGGGATGAGGACGCCCTCCCAGAAGACGAACCAGAGGAAGAAATCGAGCGCGGAGAACACGCCGATGAGGCTCACTTCCATGAACAGCATCAGCCCGTAGAACTGGGACTGGCGCTCGTCGATTGGCGTCCACGCCGAGACGATGGCCAGCGTCGTCAGCACCGTCGTCAGCGCGAGCAGTGGCATACTGATGCCATCGAGGCCGACGTAGTACGACACCTCAAGCTCACCCAGCGTGATCCAAGGGATCTGCTGGCCGAAGGCGATGTCGGCGGGTGACAGCAACGCGTTACCCGTGCCACCGTACTGCGTGAGGTACACCCAGTACATGTAGATGCTGCCAAGCGCCGGCACCGCACTGACGGCGGCGGCGAGCTTGCCGGCGTACCGGTCAGGCGAGAGGAACACGAGGCCGGTCCCGAGCAGGGTCACGAGCAAGAGTGCAGCGACCCACATCTAGAACCACCCTCCCATGACGCCGAAGGCGGCAAGCAAGAGCACGAGCCCCAACGTCAGCAGCGTCGCGTAGTTGCTGACGACGCCGGACTGGATGCGTCGGATGCGGCTGCCGCCGAACAGGCTCACGCTGGAGATGCCGTTGACGACACCGTCGACGACACCTTGGTCGAACTTGTTCATCACACGGGCGAGCGGGTAGGTGACACCCGTCGCGAGCCACACCTGATATTCGTCCTGATAGTAGTTGTGCATGAGTAGCGTCTTCAGACCGCCAAGCTTGTCCGTATGCTCGACCGGATCGGCACCGGCATAGAGGCTCCGAGCGACGAGCACACCGGCGAGGGCCAGCCCGAGCGAGACACCTGCGGAAGCGAGCAGCGTCGTCGTCTCACCGAGCGGGTGGCCTTTCGTGACGTGCGCAACATCGTGCAGGAGGCCTTCGTAGTGGTGCAGTCCAGTGTTGAGCGCCGCAGGCCAGCCACCCTCATCGGGGCCAGTCAGCCACTTATGCAGGAAGTCGATATGAGCGCCGGTGAGCTTCGCGACCGGGGCCATGTTGATGAACCCGATCGTTGTCGCGAGGATGCCAAGCACCGTCAGCGGGCCCTTAACGTTCCAGCGAACCGGTTCGGGATCACGAGCGGTGTCCGAGCGCGCGTCACCGTGGAAGGTCAGATACACCATCCGGAAGGTGTAGAAGCCGGTGAAGAACACGGCCAATAGCCCCATCGCGTACGCAATGAGGTAGGCTGTTCCGAGGCCGCCTTCAGTGCCGAAGCCGTGGATAAGCGCCTCGTACAGCACCTCGTCTTTCGACCAGAAGCCAGCGAACGGAACGATGCCGGCCAGCGCGAGCGAGCCGGCGAGGAACGTCCAGTACGTCACCGGCATCCGCTGTTTCAGACCGCCCATGTCCCACATGTTCTCGTTGTGGTGCATGGCGATGATGACCGACCCCGCGCCGAGGAACAGGAGCGCCTTGAACACGGCGTGGGTCGTCAGGTGGAAGACCGCGGCGATGTAGCCACCCGAGCCCAGCGCGAGCATCATATACCCGTACTGGGAGATAGTGGAGTACGCGAGCACCTGCTTGATTTCCTGTTTGACCAGCCCCATCGTTGCCGCAAACAGCGCGGTGAAGCCGCCGATGAGGGCGATAACGGCCAGCGCCGTCGGCGAGAGGGCGTAGAAACCGTACATACGCGCGACGAGGTACACACCGGCTGCGACCATCGTCGCCGCGTGAATCAGTGCCGAGACCGGCGTCGGACCTTCCATCGCGTCGGGCAGCCACGTATGCAGTGGGAACTGCGCGGACTTACCGACAACGCCGCCCAGCACGAGGAGACCCAGCACGGTAAACCATTGCTGTGGCCCCATGCCGACCGTTTCAAGCATTGCGATGCCCGCAACCTCACCGTCGACGATAGCGTGTTCGGCAAGCATCGGGAAGCTCTCGGCGACCACTTCGCCACCCTGTGTGATGGGGGCGAACAGGCCGGTCCCGAAGGTGGCGAAGATGCCGACGACGCCGATGAGGAAGAAGTAGTCACCGAAGCGGGTGACCAAGAATGCTTTCTTCGCGGCGCTCGGCGGCCCGTCGTCGCGGAACCAGAAGCCGATGAGCAGGTACGAACACAGGCCCACCAGCTCGAAGAACATGAACGCCATCAGGAGGTTGTTGGCGACGACGAACCCGAGCATACTCGCCGTGAACAGGCCGAGCCCGGCGTAATAGCGCGGGAGGCCAGTCTCGCCCTCGTCGTTCATATAACCCAGCGAGAAGATGTGAACGAGGAACGAGATGAGACAGACGATAAGCAGCATGAGCGCCGACAGCGGATCCAACAGGAGTCCGAAATTGAGCTGGAGTGACTCGACGCTCGTGGTCCACTGATACAGTATCTCGTTGTGGACCTCACCGCCGGCCACTGTCAGCGCGACCCAGATTGACAGCAGGAGCGATCCACCCGTCGCGGTGATGCCAGCGAGCGCGCCGCCTTTCGGCATGCGGTCGCCGGCAAACAGCGCGACGAGGAACGATACGAACGGCAGCAGGACAATCGCCGGAGCGTATGTGAATGCAGCCATCTGTTACCACCTCATCGTCGTCGCCTTCGTCACGTCCACGTCTGAGAAGTTGCGGTACAGGACTAGGATGATACCGATCCCGATGGCGACCTCCGCGGCGGCGAGTGCCATCGTGAACAGGCTGAACACCTGACCGGTGAGGTTCCCGTGTTGCAGCGAGAACGCGACGAGGTTGATGTTCGCAGCGTTCAGCATTAGCTCGACGGACATCAGGAATATAAGCGCATTCCGTCGCGTGAGGATGCCGAACAGGCCGATACAGAATATCGCCGCCGACAGGAGGAGATACGTCTCAGCCGGAATCACGAGTCGTCACCTCCCGGACCACCGTCAGCGGCAACGGCCATGTCGTCGTCTTCCGTGGTTTCGACACCGAGCGTTACTGACTCGCCAGCGACTTCCCGTCGGGCGAGCATGACGGCCCCGACGAGTGCGGCCACCAGCACGATGTCGATGACCTCGAAGGCGACGAGGAACCCTTCACCGGGAACAGCCGTCTCACCCTCGTCCATAATCGCGCTCGGGGCGATATCGAACATTGCCGCGCCGAGGCTCTTGGTTATCGCCGCTCCCTCACCGAAGCCTGCTGGCGTGGGAAACGAGACACCCATAAACACAGCCCCGAGGACGACAAACAGGGCAACAGCGGCTAGTCCCGCGACGAAACTCCCCTCGGTCTGTAGTTCGGGCTTTGTAGTCATGGTGTCACCTCGATCACCGACTCGTCCTCGCGGGTCAGCATCACCGCGAAGGTGATGAGGACAAGGACGCCGCCGACGTATACCAGGATCTGCATGGTTGCGACGAACGCCGCCTGGTTCATGACGTAGAACACTGCGACGCTGACGAGTGACACGCCCAGTAACAGCGCCGAGTGCCAGACGTCCCGGACTAACACGACGCCCGCAGCGCTGCTCACCGTTACCATAGCGAACAGCGCGAACGCAATTGACTCTGCCAGTGCCATCTTACTTGGAGAGTCTTTGCGGCGTCCCTTTGAAGATTCCTCTTTCGTCTCGCCACTAAGCCACTGTTTTCCGGTATGACCCCCATATTTCGGGCCACTCCCGCCTGTTGGCGAACACCTATCACTGGTTGGGGAGGTTCTCGTGGTGGAGACCGTTGCGCTACTTCGGGGGAGAGTGGAAGGTCTCACTGAGCGGGCGGCCATTTCGGCGAGTCACATCAACACGAACACAGGACAGTCGCGACGCTTGTCCCGGCAGAGAATCGTTGAAAGCCGTCCAGAAGAGTTACTGGTAATCCACTTCGCCGTCGCCCTCGCCGATCCACGCGCCCCGGTCGGGCTCGCGTGACTCAAGCGGGTCAATGTCCTTGTACCACGGCACGTTCTTGAGCTGTTCCTTGTCGTAGGCGAACTCGTCTTTCGTGTCCGCGGTGAACTCGAAGTTCTGGGTCAGCAGGATGGCGTCGGTCGGACAGACTTCCTCACACAGCCGGCAGTAGATACACTGGCCGATGTGGAGGTTGTACTGCTCGCCGTTGCGCTGCTCGTCCATCACGATCTGGATCGTGTTGTTCGGGCAGACGTTCTCACACTGCCGACACCAGATACACCGCTCTTGGCTCCACTTGTGGACGCCACGGAAGCGGGGGCTCACCTCGGGAGCGACGTCCGGGTACTCCACCGTGAACGTCTCCCCGTCGAGGGCGTGTTTCATCGTCGTCGCCATTGATTTCAGGATTCCGATCATGACAGGTCACCTCCGGTCGCTCGTGGGTCGGTTCGCGTGACCGTCATCAGACGGTCACCCCGACGATAACCGCGGTCAGCAGTAGGTTCGCCAGCGACAGCACCAGCATTCCCTTCCAGCCGATCTCGATAAGCTGGTCGATCCGGACGCGGGGCACCGCAGAACGGGCCCACTGCGTGAACAGGAAGACGCCCCAGATCTTGATGAGGAACCAGACGATGCCCGGGAGGACCGGACCGGCCGGCCCACCGAGGAAGATCGTGGCGATGATCGCCCCGCCGAGGAAGATGTGAATGAACTCCCCGAGATAGACGAGGACGAAGTACACCGAGGAGTACTCGGTCTGGTACCCAGCGACAATCTCAGTTGGCGCTTCCGGAATATCGAACGGGTTCCGGCCGACCTCCGCGAGATTCGCGATCATAAAGAGGACGAACGCGAACGGGTTCACGAAGGCATACCACGACGGCAGCGGGCCGATGAGGGACTGCTGCTGGGCCGCGACGATCTCGCTCATCTGGAGCGAGCCGGCGAAGATGACCACCGACGCGCCCGTCAGGATGAGCGGAATCTCGTAGGCGAGGTTCTGTGCGACCGCACGCAGGCCGCCGAGGAACGAGTACTTGTTGTTCGACGCGTACCCGGCCATCACGAGACCGACGGAAGCCATGGAGGCTGTCGCAAACACGTATGCCAGACCGACCTCGGGATCGGCGAGCTGGATGCCGTTCCCCATCGGGATCACGGCAAAGCCAAGCAGTGCGGTGCTCGCAATAATGAGCGGTGCGAGGTCCCATGCCGGTCGGTCGACGCCCTCGGGAACGATGAGTTCCTTCGACAGCAGGCGAACGGCGTCAGCCACGATAATGAACAGCCCGTACGGGCCGATCCGGTCGACGGCGATGCGGTCAGTGAACGCAGCGGTGATCTTCCGCTTTGCCCACGGGCCGGCAAGCGCCGTGTTCGTCATCATGAGCGTCCCGATGAGCCCCGCGCCGATGAGACTCATGACGATCATCACGGCCGTGCTGTTGGGGTCGAGTCCAAGCAGGTTCGCGAGTGTCTCGGGCAACGGCGCCGACTGCATTACCGGTCCACCTCCCCGAGGACGATGTCGAGGCTCCCGAGCGAAGCGATCATGTCAGGGATGTACTCGCCTTGAGACATCTCCGGCAGCGTCTGCAGGTTCGAGAAGCACGGGCTGCGGATCTTGAACCGTGCCGGCTTGTCCGTCCCATCCGAGCGGATGTAGATACCGAGTTCGCCCTTCGCGCCCTCGACGGAGCGGTAGATCTCCTTGTCGGGGTCCGGCCGAAGCGTCCGCGGGACGTTGGCCTGAATCTCGCGGTCGTCTTCCGGCCACTGCTCCAGCAGGTCGACACACTGTTCGATGATGCGGGCCGATTCCTCGACTTCGCGGAGGCGGACGAGGACGCGACTGAAGTTGTCGCCGCCCTGTTCGGTGACGACGTTCCAGTCGAGTTCGTCGTAGTAGCCGTACGGATCGTCGCGCCGGATATCGTAGTCGACGCCCGAACCGCGTGCCACGGGACCGGTTGCACCGTACTGCTTGACCTGTTCTTTCGAGAGGACACCGGTGTCGACACACCGCATCTGGAAGATCTCGTTGCCAGTAACGAGATCGTGGATCTCCTCGAGCTTGTGCGGGAGGTCGTCGAGGAAGTCGCGGATCTTCTCGAAGTACTCCTCGCGGGGTTCGGGCAGGTCCCAAGCAACGCCACCCAGTCGGAGGTAGTTGAACATCAGCCGCTGGCCGGTCAGGTCTTCAAGCAGGTTCTGAACGATCTCGCGGTCGCGGATGCCGTACTGGAAGACGGCGGTGAAGTCGCCGAACACGTCCAGCGCGAACGTCGCCAGCGCGAGCTCGTGTGAGGCGATCCGGCACATCTCCGCGGACATCGTCCGGATGACCTGTGCGTACTCTGGGACCTCGATATCCGCGAGGTCCTCGGCAGCGCGCGCGTACGCCCACTCGTTGAGGATACCAGCGGAAATGTAGTCCCACCGGTCGGGGTACGGCATGATCTGGTGGCGGTAGGTGCCCTGCTGGCACATCTGCTCCTCACAGCGGTGCAGGTACCCGATATCGGGCTCGAGGTCGGCGATCTGCTCGCCATCAAGCACCGTTTCGACGTGGAGCACGCCGTGGGTTGCCGGGTGGTGGGGACCGATGTTGACGAACATCGTGTCCGGGTCGTCCTCGCTTCGCTTGTCGTCCTCAAGCGGGTTCGCGTGCTCGCGCAGCGAGACGATCTGTGGCTGGTCTTGGTTGTAGTCCTTGCTCAGCGGATGGCCCTGCCACGTCTCGGGCAAGAGGATGCGACGCAGGTCCGGGTGGTCGTCGTAGTCGATGCCGACCAAGTCGTAGGCTTCCCGCTCGTGCCAGTCAGCGGTATCGTAAACGCGAGCGGCCGACTCGTTGTGCGGGTCGTCTTTCGGCGACGGGACGACAATCGACAGCTCCTGTGTCGGGTCGTTGTACTTCCGTAGATGGTAGATTGATTCGTACCGGTCGTCGTACTCCTGTGCCGTGACACAGGCGCAGTGGTCGAACCCAGCCTCCTCTTTCAGCGTCGAGAGGACTTCCTGAACCTCGTCGGGACGGATGACGAACCCCTCGGCGTTGAGGTGCTGTTCGCGGTCGAGGACATGGCCTCCGAGAAGGTCCGCGAGCGCGTCGTAATCGAGGCCATCCTCCGTAACGCCGACGTCGAGAGCCGTATCGCGTGATGGTTTTTCTAAACTCATGGCAGGTTATGGGGAGTCGTTCCAGTTGTACCGCATGACGAGATCCTCCTCGTCGATTTCGCTGGCGAGTTTGTCCACGAGCTCGTCCTGTTCGAGGTCGCCGAACTGCTCCAGTTCGTAGGGTTTGACTGTCACCGGCGAGGACTCGCCCTCGGCGATGCGCTCTTGGAGCTTGGCGACGCCGTAGATGAGTGCCTCGGGGCGTGGCGGACAGCCCGGGACGTGGATGTCGACCGGGATGACCTCCTCCGCGCCCTTGATGACGTTGTACCCTTCTTGGAACGGGCCGCCGGAGATGGTACAGGATCCCATCGAGACGACGAACTTCGGCTCGGGCATCTGGTCGTAGACGCGTTTCATCCGCGGCGCGAACTTCGAGACGATGGTGCCCGGAACGATGATGACGTCCGCCTGCCGTGGAGACGCGCGTGGCACCCCTGACCCGAAGCGGTCGAGGTCGTGCTTGATCGCGTAGGTGTGGATCATCTCGATGCTGCAGCAGGCGATTCCGAACTGCAGCATGAACATCGAGGAGCCCCGGACCCAGTTCATGAACTTGTCGAACTTGGTCAGGATGAACGGCGTCGACCCGAACGCCTCGCGTAGCGTCGAGTTGAAGCGGTCGTCGGCCCCGTCACCCATGCGGGCCTCCTGTGTCGATACGTCTTCGACGGCCGGTGGTGTCTGGTCACTACTCATATGTGTCTGCCCCCTTCGTGGCGCGCGGACTGCGCACCCACTGAACTGCGCCGTTACGCCAGGCCCAACCGAGTCCGATGGCGAGAATCCCGATGAATACGACCATCGGTAGCAGTGCCGTTGGCATCCCGACTTCAGCGACGGCATCGCTGTAGATGACCGTCCACGGGAAGATGAAGACGGTCTCGATGTCGAAGACGACGAACAGCAGCGCGACCATGTAGTACTGGATATTAAACTTGATCTGTCGACTGCTGCCAGTCGGCACTTCACCGGACTCGTAGGTGGTGCGTTTGCCTTGTTCCGGCACGCTAGGCCGCAAGAGGCTCGAAACTGCCATCATCGTCAGTGGGATGGCTAGTGCCACGACCGCGAGCGCGCCGATGGCGATCCATGGATTACTCATTCCGGTATCTCCTATCGTCTGCCGGTTAGAAGTACTCGCATATAAGGGTTCATTGTTCGGTTTTTCGGCCCTGTGGGTCTTTAAGAGCCGACGCGGTCTCAGAGGAAAAGTGACCTGTATCCGCCGCGCCTTCTAGAGTGTGACGCGCCTCGCTGCTCACTCGTCCCAGTACTCGCGTTTGAATCCGGGTGTCCCGAGCTCGTGAAGGTCGCGCGACACCTCGCCGACGTCGGTCTGGAGGCCCTCGTGATACGAGACAAGGCGGCCATGGAGTTCGTCGTACTGCCGTGCGAGAATCTGTGCTGCTGAGAGAGCGGCGTTGAAAGACTTCCCTGCATCGACTGCGGTGAGCGGCGCGCCCTGTGGCATCCCGATGACCGAGTCGACGGACTTCTCCTGAACAGGAACGCCGATGACCGGCAGCGGATAGGCGATGCTGGCTGTCATGTTGGGCAGGTCCGCAGATTTCCCGCCAGCGCCGGCAATAATCACGTCGATGCCGCGGTCTTCGGCCGTCTCAGCGTACGCGTACATCAGGTCGGGGGTCCGATGGGCCGAGCAGACAAACGTCTCGAACGTGAAGCGGCTCTCGGGCGCGTCCGTGTAGTCGGTCTGTTCCTCGAAGCCGAGTTCATCGGCGAGCGCCGCGTACGCCCCGGGCCGCTTGCCCTGTCCACCGGCCATCGTCGGCAGGTCCGAATCCGACCCCATGATGATACCGACATCGGGCGTCAGGTCGTTCGGTCGGTCCATCTCGGCCTCTTCGTGCAACTGATCGATGAGCGACTGGACGCTGTCTGCGGGCATACGACCGACTGCGACCGGGACCGGCGTAAGTGTAGGCGGTTTCCGGTCAGTCGGCCAGCGCTGCTTCCAGTTCGGCAAGGAGCGACTGTGGGTCCGCGGGGAAACACTTGAGCGGGTCAGTCCGGCCAGCGACCTGTATCCTGAGTGCGTTCCGCTTGCGGTACGTGAGCGCGAGGCTGACGGCACCGGCGACAACGAAGGCTCCGCCGAGGGGGATAGACTGATCGAGTGATAGCAGACCGAACCCGACCAGTGCAGCGCTCATCACTGCAAGAAACCAGTCGATGTCCTGCAGACTGACCTCGACTACGTCGTCGAGGTCGATTACCACCGGACTGTCGCCGCGGTCGACTACAAGCCGGTCGGCACCGAGGACGACAGTGCCGCCAGTTCGGAGGCTGCCGGCGTACCGCTCGGTACTGACAGGCGACCCGTGGTCTGCAACCGTGCCACTGTTGTCGTCGTCCACGGTCAGTCGTCACTCGGTGCAGGCGGCCGGTCACCGCCGCGTCCGCGGATGCGGTCCAGCGACGAGACGTACTCGCTGTCGTCCTCCGTGAGCGCGGCCCAAGCCGCGAGACCGCGCTCTTCGCGGGTCCCCGGCACAGTGTTGTCGAGGACGAAGGCGACGATGCCGCCGACGACCATTCCGGTACCGCCCATGACGAACAGCGTGGTGGCGACGACGTCGGTCCCGAGGACGCCCCCGAGGACCGGGACGGCTCCGAGGCCCTGCTGGAGGGCTGTCGAACCGCCGACTTCCATTCCCTGCCCAAGCTGGCTCATGTACTCCGGCACTGCGAGGCCGGCAAAGAGCGCGAAGCCGACGATGAAGACGTTTCGGTTGGCGTCGAGGTCGACGTATTTGAGCTGTGAGAGACCGACGGCGGCGATCTGTCCGAACATGACCATGTAGAGGCCACCGATGATGGGCGAGGGGATAGTCGCGAACAACTGACCCGCCGGGCCGAAGTAGCCGACCAGAATCATCACGGCGGCACCGATCTGGACGACGTAGCGGGAGGCGACGCCGGTGATAGCGATTGCACCGACGTTCTCAGTGTAGGAGGTACAGCCGTTGCCGGTTCCCATGATGCCGGCGAACACGTTGCCAACCCCTTCCATCCCGATGCCGTCGTTGATTCGATGACTGTTCGGTGCGCCGCGACCGGCGATGCGAGCCACGGAGTGGTAGTCGCCGAAGCTCTCGACGACGGAGGCGAGCATCCCGGCGAACATCCCGACGATGAACCCCGGCGTGAACTGCGGAAGCCCCCACTGGAACGGGTAGACGGGCTGGACCAGCGGTGCGCTCGCGACCGACCCGAGCGAAACGTAGCTGACCGAGCCCGCGGCGAAGACGCCTGTCACTGAGAGGATGGCCGCGACGGTCCACGCGAACAGGATTCCGAGGAGCACGGGGAACAGCTTGAACGCGCGGTGGCGTCGGTCGAGGTACTGCGAACACGCGACAATCGAGAGCATTGTCAGCCCGAGCAGCCACCAGTTCTGGCCGGTCCCGGGGCTGCCGAAGTTCGGGTTCGATATCTGTGGGACGTTGAAAAGCGCCAGTCCGATGAGCGCGATGACCGGCGCGATGACGACCGGGCCGACGTACCGCTTCAGCTTCCCCATGAGACCGCTATAGCCGATCACAATCTCGACGAGCCCGGCGACGATGACGGCCCCCTGTAGTTCGACGAGCATGGTCTGCCAGTTCGCGCCCTGCTGGGCCAGCACGCCGATGATGGCTAGCCCGGGTGCGAGCATCGAGAACGTCCCGCCCTGAACGATCGGGTATCTGTTGCCGAGCGTCGTCTGGGCGAGCGTCGCGATACCGGAGACGACGAAAAACGTCCCGATGAGACGACCGACCTGATTGGGCGCGGCCTCGAACATCCCCATCGCGCCTGCGAGCCCGAGCGGGATCGCCACGGACGCGCCAATCATCGTCAGGTAGTGCTGGACGCCGAGCAGTATCGCTTGCTTTCGTGGCGGCTTGTCGTCGATGCCGTACTCGACGAAGCCAGCGGTTTCCGGTTCCTCCGGTGTAGTCGGGTTTTGTCCGTCATCCGGTGGTGTCGCGTCAGTCATGCTCGCTACCCATGGCACTGCAACTCCCGACACATATTCTTTGCTCGTTGGCCCAGCGGACGACAGCACTACGACAGTTCGGGGCCCGCCTCGAAAGGAAAACGCTCTTGGCCCGCTCCGACACAGTCTTGGACATGAGCAACGGGGACGACGATGCCGACGCGTCGGACGACGCCGAGGCAGCAGACGAGATCGACGTGACCGCCGAAGAACTGGAATCGCGTCTCACAGAGGCCAGCGAGAGCCTTGAGGCCGCAGCGACAGAGGCCGACCTCGACGACGTTGAGTCGTCCCTCGATGACATCGAGAGCGACCTCGAAGCTGCCGACCTGCCAGAACCCGACGAGGACGATGACGAAGCCGAGGACCCTCGCGAGGAACTGGAATCCCAGCTCTCGGACCTGCGCGAGGACCTCGACGCACAGCGTGGCCCTTACGCCGAGGACGTGGTCGCCACCGTCTCCGATGCGGAAGACACCGTCACCGACAGCGAGTGGACCGACGACGGCGAGGGAGAGGCACAAGAGGCCGTCGAGACGTTCCTCGACGAGAGCGCCGAGTTCGTCAGCCACGACGCCGACACGGGCGGGGATTTCGTCGCCGCCGGGGACGCGCTGGGAACAGTCGCTGATGCAATCGAGTCCGAAAACCTCGACCCCGACGAGGATACGGAGACTATCCAAGGACTCCTCGAAGCAGCGGAGGCGCTGGAAACAGGGCTCGACGAGGCCGAGGTCTGGGACGACCTGACGGTACAGGAGCAACTCGATGCCCGCGACTTCTACGATGTGCTGACCAACGAGAACCGGAAGGACTTCCCGCCGGAGTGGAACGCCGCGAAGCTCCACGCCGAGGCAGGAAACTTCGAGCAGGTCCTGTTCGCCTACGACAAGCTCGGGTCGGAGTTCTTCGACGGCTACATCGTCGACCTCCTGTACAACCTCGGGAGCGACGCCGAACCGGCCTTCGATGCGATGCACCAGAAGGCCCAGAAACGCGAGAAAGGGCCAATCGAGGTACTGGGGAAAATCGGCGACGAGCGTGCGACCGAGACGCTACACGACTACATCGATGGCGATGGCGACCCCGCGCTCCAGAAGGTCACGCTGCGCGCGCTGGGCGCTATCGGCAGCTCGGAGTCGGTCCAGCCGGTCGCCAACCGGCTCGACGCTGACAGCGAGGAAGTCCGCTCAGTCGCGGCCCGAACGCTGGGCCTGCTCGGTGACACCCGCGCTATCGAGCCGCTTGGCGGCATCCTCAAATCCGACGACAGCGATTCCGTGCGTGCCTCAGCCGCGTGGGCGCTTCGGCAGATCGGGACCGAGGCGGCACTCGATGAAGCCGCCCGCTACACCGACGACCGCGCGTATCTCGTTCAGGCCGAAGCTGAGAAAGCGGCAAGCGCCTGAGTCGGAGAACCTTTTTATACGAACGGGCGGCCAGACGCCCCGATGCGGTCGCTCGCTCCATTTGTCTGTTGCTTGCTCGTCCTTGTCGCGATAGGGCCGTATATCGCCACCGGACAGGCGACTTCAGCCCCAACAACAGCCAGCACTCCCGCAGAACCGTCAATTCACGCGGTATACCCTGACCCCATCGCCGGCGGCGACGAGGGGGAGTTTGTCGTACTGGACGTGCCTGCCGGAGCCGAGCCCGGGAACTACGCCATCACCGACGGCGATGGCACCGCCGCCGTTCCGAACACCACCGCCCGCGGGCGCGTCGTCCTCTCGACAGCACCGAACCGGACACGGAAGCTCACCGACTGGCCAGTCGTCAGTCTCGACGGACATCTCGCGCTGGCAAACAGCGGTGAGCGAATCCGGCTTCAGCGTGCCAATCAGACTGTCGACGCCGTCCGATACAGAGACGCCGTAGAGGGGGAACTCGGCGTTGTGAACGGCTCGGTCATTCGCTGGCGGCCGCTGGGTGTGACGGATCGTCCAGTTGTCAGGGCCGCCGGTGGCGAGGTGCGGGCGTTCGCACTCCCGGACTCGCCCGCTGCTCCGATTCGACCGATACAGAACGCCACTGAGCGGGTGTATCTGGCTGGCTACACGCTCTCCTCTGCCAGAGTCGCCGACGCCCTCATTGCCGCACAGCGCCGCGGCGCGACGGTCCGCGTCCTGCTTGAGGGAGAACCGGTCGGCAGCCGCACCGCCGCAGAAGCCAGCACGCTCGACCGGCTAGCCGAGGCCGGCGTGTCCGTGCAGGTACTGACGGGACCACGTGCCAGATACCGCTACCACCACGCGAAGTACGCCGTCGCCGACCAACAGGCCGTCGTGCTGACGGAGAACTGGAAGCCCGCCGGCACCGGCGGCAACAGCAGCCGGGGCTGGGGGGTGGTCACGGCACAGCCGCGGGTCGTCAACGGACTGAATCAGACGTTCCAGTCCGATACCGGCTGGCAGGACAGCGAGCGGTGGAGAGAGTACCGTGAGGGCCGACGGTTCGAGCGGGCCGAGCCAGCGACCGGAACGTATCCGACCGAGTTCCGGGCAGAATCGGTGTCTGTCCAGCGGACGGATCTCTTGATAACACCAGACAACGCTCAGGGTAACCTCGTTGCGACGATAGACGGCGCGGACGACTCCATCGACGTCATCCAGCCGACAGTCGGAGACTGGGAGAGCCCACTTCTGCGGGCGCTCCGCCGGGCCGCGTCGCGCGGCGTCGAGGTCCGCCTACTGCTGAGTGACGCGTGGTACGTCCGCGAGGAGAACACGCAGACAGCACAGCGGTTTCAGGAGTGGGCCGACCGCAACGACGCGCCGCTGACAGCCAAGGTATCTACCCCCGATGGTCGCTACGAGAAAATCCATGCAAAGGGCGCGGTCATCGACGACGAGCGCGTCGTCGTCGGCAGTCTCAACTGGAACGAACAAGCGGCGACCTCGAATCGGGAAGTCCTGTTGGTGCTGCACGGCAGCGACGCAGCCGACTATTTCGGCGCTGTCTTTGACGCCGACTGGGCAGCCGGGGGGTTCGACACGCCGGTCGGAGTCGTTGTCGCCCTGTTCGGACTTCTCGTGGTCGCTGGACTCGCCGCTCGTCGAGTTTCGTTCGGGGGTTAAAAAGGACGTCTGGAGCCGTTACACTTCTTCCGGCAGTGCTGTCGAGCTGCCGAGTTCCTCGTCGATTTCGGCCTCGGCCATTTTCTCGACGAGCGCGTCGATGACCGTCTCGCGCATGCCTTTCACGAACTTGATGGAGCCGACGACGAGGTGGCCGCCGCCGGAGACGCCGCCGCCGTCGACCTCCTCGGTGAGTTCGGTGACCATCCGCGGGATGTC
Organism: Haloarcula sp. CBA1129; assembly: GCF_008729015.1. Taxonomy (NCBI): domain Archaea; kingdom Methanobacteriati; phylum Methanobacteriota; class Halobacteria; order Halobacteriales; family Haloarculaceae; genus Haloarcula; species Haloarcula sp. CBA1129. Next base: position 1,614,778 of record NZ_RKSM01000001.1, on the reverse strand, counting down.
CAGTCGAACGCCGTCCGAGCGCAGGACGGCGAAGTCCGGACCGTAGCCGATGGTGATGACGGGGTCGCCGGTCTCCGCGACCTTCCGGTCGTGGATTTCGCCGGTCGTCTTTCCGGGCGCAGGGTAGGTGAAGCGATGGGCGTGGTTCTCCACGTCGATGGTGTAGAGGTGTGCACCGTTGTCGAGTCGCTCGTGGTCGACGTGGCTCATCGCGGCGTCAAGCTGGTCGGCCACGTCGCGCTCGGCGCGCTCAGCGAGGAACTCGACGACTTCCTCGTGCCGCTCGCGGTCGTCACAGTCGACGTTCAGCACGTCGGTAATGAGCTGTTCACCGGAGTTGTAGCGAAGCCAGTGGGTCGCGTAGTCCAGCGCTTCGCCGATGTCGCGCAGGTCACTCTCGTCGTAGCCCTGCTCGCTCGCCAAGGCGACGTAGTCCCGCATCGCCTCGGCCTCGGATCGGTCCGAAAGCCCGGCGACAGCGGGGACGTGTGTGAGATCATCGGTGAGGTCGGGGTCGATCATCCGGGCGAGTTCGACACAGAGCATGCCCGTGGTGATGCGATAGTCCTCGTCGTGGAGGTAGGGGTTGACGTGCTGCTCGATGAGCGGCTCGACGGCTTCCGGGTCCGGATGATGGTGGTCGACGACGACCACCGGGATGTCGTAGTGCCGGAGGTTGCGGTAGGCCGGCGTGTCTTCCTCGGTGGAGCCGTTGTCGAGCATCAGCAACATCGGGAGCTTCTGGCCGTGGCGGGTGCGGTCCTCCAGCGCGAAGTTGAGGTCCCGCGTCACGTCCTCCATCTCGTAGTAGGGGGCCTTGCTCGGCAGGCGCTTGAGGAGGTGCTGGGGCGCGCTGGCGTCCTCGTACTGGGAGGCGATGAACGATTCCAGCGCGACCTGCAGCGGGACGCTCGCACAGAGCCCGTCACCGTCGGCGTGATGACGCATCCGAATCGGGCGGCCCGAAAGCACCGTTTTGCGGAGTTCCGTCGCCACTTCACGGAGGTCGTCCCACAGTTTCTCGAAGGCAGGCCACTCGACAAGCGGTTCTACGTCGGCCGGTTCGGCGGCCTCGGCCAGCGCGGCGTCGAGTTCGTCCTCGATGTCGGCGGCCGCCTCACCGTCGAGTACCGTCAGCGATTCGGCCTCGACCTGCAGACCGTCGTCGCGCTCCTCGGCGCGCCCGGAGACGCGGACGATGTCGTCGATTTCGACGTCAGGGTGCGCCCGGACACCGGCCTCTTCGAAGGCGGCACAGGGGACGATGCCGGCCTCATCGCGGACCTGAAACACCGTCGGGCCGCCAGTCTGTTTTATCTGAACGACCTGCCCCTCGATGATGACCGTCTCACCGGTCGCGTCGTAGAGGTCGGCGACGGTGGTCGCCTTGCCGTGGGCAACGTGCTGTTCCTCGTAGTCAGCGACCCGTACTTCCTCGAAGCTCAGGTCGCCGTCGGGGCGGATCTCACCGAGTTCAACGATAAGCTCGTCGCCCACATCGTACTGGCCCAAGAGATTAGAGTCGTGGACGAGGCCGGAGACAGCGTCGGAGAGGTCGACGAACACACCGTATTCGACGGTGCCGTTGACAGTTGCGTGGTACAGTGCGCCTTCTTCGAGATCATCGGACGTACATTGGTCCGCGAGATCGTAGACAATGGTCCCGCCGTCGGGGACCGTCGCACCGTCACCGGTGCCAGTTGGCGAAGACATTTGTCAATCCTTCGGTGCTCCCCCGTTTGTACTCTTCGGAATCCACGGAGGGACGAACACAACGCGTAAAAAGCGTCCGACCCGACAGCATGGTATGGGGTTGTTCCGAACGAGCGGGATACTCGGGATCGCGGAGTCCGCACTCGAGTTCGCGCTCGCAGCCTCCGAGGAAGCCCATCCCAACGAGTATATGGGCTTTCTCCGGGGCGATGACGCCAGCAAGCTCGGGCTCGACGACGACGGTACTGTTCTGACCGATGTTCTGGTCATTCCAGGAACAGAGTCGAATCCGGTCAGTGCGACCGTCAAGACGAGTATGGTGCCAAACGACATGCGAGCGGCGGGGTCGATCCATTCTCACCCGAACGGTGTCCTCAAACCCAGCGACGCCGACCTCGCCACGTTCGGCCGCGGCGATGTCCATATCATCATCGGCTATCCGTACGGCCGCGACGACTGGAAGGCCTTCGACAGCGACGGCTCGGTCGTTGACCTCCCGGTGCTCGACGTGGAGCCGCCGGAGGAGTCCTTTTTCGATTTCGATCAGGCCGATATCGACGCGGAGCTCCGCGAGGAGGAGTTTGACCAGTGACACGCGTCGTCGCGCAGGGAACCTTCGACATCCTGCACCCGGGCCACGTCCACTATCTGCAGGACGCTGCCGAGATGGGTGACGAACTCCACGTCATCGTCGCCCGATCGGTCAACGTCACGCACAAGGAAACACCGATTGTTCCGGACGAGCAACGTCGGAAGATGGTCAGCGCGCTCAAACCGGTCGACGAAGCACACCTCGGCCATCCCGAGGACATCTTCGTTCCGATTGAGCGCATCGAACCGGACATCATCGCGCTGGGCTACGACCAGCACCACGACGACGAGCAACTCGAAGCGGCGCTGTCCGCTCGGGGTCTCGACTGTGACATCCGCCGGGCCAGCCCACTAGAGGCCGAGGCGGCTGACCGGCTCCTGTCGACAGGTCGAATTATCGACCGGATTGTCGACGAACGCGGCGAGTAACTACTCGACGGTGACCGTCGCTTCGGAGACGGCCCGCTCGTCGGAGCTGTCGGTTCCTGCCTCCACTGCCATCGTGTACTCGCCAGGCGATGCGTTGTCCGGGACGACGACGGCCAGCGTTCCCGTCACCGAATCAGCGACGGGGTCCCAGACGAGTTCGGGCGGGTAGGACTCCCGAACCGCGGTGGGTTCGGGCTCGAAGCTCTCGTGTGTCACCTGCCAGTTCTCGGGAATCTCGGTCATCTGCCACGTCATCACGCCGACGGACGAGGCCTGCACCTCTATCCGCGCCGTCTCGCCGGGCGCGGCGGTCGCGTCCGACGTTTCGATAGCGAGACTGCCGCCCGAGCCTCCGCCGGGCGCGCCACAGCCGGCGAGACAGAGCGTGCCGGCCGAGAGAGCGAGCATCGTTCTACGGGTTCGCATACCAGCTGTTCCAGCGGCTAACTGATAACGATTCGCCGGAGCGTGGCAACGGTGTGGCCGGGTATGACACCCTGTTCGCCGGTCTTAGATGAGGTCAGCCTCGGCGAGGCGGTCGACGGCCTCCTGCAGGCGCTCCTTGCTGTTGGCATAGGAGATGCGGGCGTAGCCGGGCGTCCCGAACGCGGTTCCGGGGACGGTGGCGACCTGCGCCTCCGAGATAGCCTGATCGCACCACTCCGTGTCGTCGCCATCCGGTGCAATCTCCGGCATCATGTAGAACGCACCCTGTGGTTCGGGGACGTGGACGCCGTGGTCCTCGAACAGGCCCATGAGGAACTCGCGGCGCTCGGCGAAGGCCTGTCGCATCTCCTCGACGGCGTCGTCGGTGTTCGTGATGGCCTCGACGCCGGCGTGCTGGACGAAGTTCACGGCACAGGAGACCGAGTGCGAGTGGACCTTCCCGGCCTGTGAAACTAGTTCTTCCGGGGCCGCGAAGTAGCCCAGCCGCCAGCCGGTCATCGAGTAGGCCTTCGAGAAGCCGTTCAGCGTGATTGTTCGGTCTTCCATGCCTTCAAGCGTGCCGAGCGAGACGGCTTCGACGCCGTCGTAGGTAATCTCCTTGTAAATCTCGTCGGAGATGACCGTGATGTCGTGCTCGACGGCAAGGTCCCGGACACCCTCCATTGCATCGCGGGAGTACACTGCGCCGTGGGGGTTGCCCGGCGAATTGACGACCAACAGTTCCGTCTCGTCGGAGACGGCATCGGCGAGGTCATCAAGCGCGCCCTCGAGCTGGAAGTCGTGGGCGGCGGTGTCGACGCGGGTCAGCGTTCCGCCGGCGAGTTTCGCCATCGCCTCGTAGGAGACCCACGCGGGGTCAAGCAGGGCGACTTCGTCGCCGTCGTCGATGACGGTCTGGAAGATCTCGTACAGCGCCTGCTTGCCGCCGGGCGTGACGATAAGATTGTCCGGGCCGTACTGGGTGAGCCCGTCGTCGTGGAGCTTGTCGGCGATAGCCTCCTTCAGTTCGGGGATGCCGTTGGAGGACGTGTAGCCGGTGTGGCCGGCGTCGAGTGCGTCCTTGGCGGCGTCCTTGATGTTTTCGGGCGTGTCGAAGTCGGGTTCGCCGACGCTCAGGTCGACGACGTCTTTGCCCTCGGCTTCAAGCTCTGCGGCCTTGTTGCTGATTGCGAGGGTCGCGCTCGGTTCTACACGTTCGACGCGGGAAGCGAAGTCCATAGTCATTGTTCGAGTTCCGTGGCGAGTTCGATTGCGCTCCGGACGGCCGAGGCCCCCTTATCGGTACGGGCCTCGGCTTCGTCTTGGCTCATGCCCGGGCCGATGATGCCCAGCGTGACGGGGGTGTCGCGGTCGAGGGACACGTCAGTCAGCCCCTGTGCGGCGGCGTTGCCGATGACCTGATCGTGGTCGGTGTCGCCGCTGATGATCGCGCCGAGGACAGCTACAGCGTCGATATCTGACCGGCGCGCGAGCCGGTCGGCTGCCAGTGGCGTGTCGTAGGACCCCGGGACGTCAAGCGAGGCGACGATTTCGGCGTCGTTGTCGGCGGCCGCCTCGTAAGCCCCGTGCTCCATCTCCTCGATAACCGCCCCGTGTTTGTCGTACTGAGCGACGACCAGCCCGAGCTGCACCATACCTGACACCCGGGGAGGGGCGACTAAAGAACTACCGTTCCGTACCTGAACAGACTTGGGCCGCCGAGCTGGTGTCTGTCATGGGCTGTTAGCTTAAAAACGCGTTATAGAAACCAGAAGGATTCTAATGCCCCATGTGCTTGGGCCGAGTATGGTTTCGTCGTCCCTACTGTCTGCTCTCCACGGTTTCCGGGACCGGAGCCGGTCCTGGTTCGCGGACGACCCCCGCGCCACCGTGAAGCTCGTCGTTGCTGTGACGCTTCTCGGGCTCGTTCTCAGAGTCGGGGCGCTCGGGAGCCGCGTCGCCCACTTCGACGAGGGCCGCGTTGCCTACTGGGCGCTTCATCTCCGTGATTCCGGCTCGTTCGCGTACCGTTACATCATCCACGGCCCGTTCATCCAGCACGTCGATAGCTGGGTGTTCACCGTCGCCGCGCCGACTGATTTCACGATGCGGCTTCCGGTCGCAATCGTCGGCGGCCTGCTCCCGCTGACGGCGCTGCTCTTTCGTGAGCACCTCCGGTCAGACGAGACTGTCCTCATGGCCGCGTTTCTCTCCCTCAACCCGGTTCTCCTGTACTTCTCGCGGTTCATGCGTAGCGACGTGCTGGTCGCGGCGTTCATGTTCACCGCCTTCGGACTACTCGTTCGGTTCGTCGACACCCGGAAGGCGCGCTACCTCTACGGTGTCGGGGCGTTCATGGCGCTGGGGTTCGCCTCGAAGGAGAACGCCATCGTCTACGTGCTGACGTGGCTCGGCGCGACCGGCCTGCTGCTGGCGAAGGTGCTTGTCCTCCCCAACGGCTACCGCGACGCCGCTGGCTTCCTCCGAAGTGTTCCGAGCGCCGGGGCTATCTGGGGGCGAGTGTCGGGCCGCGTTCGGGCGGACGTGGGGCTCATCGTCAACACTGTTCGCTCGTTCCGCAACCGACACGACAGCGCTGCCTCTGTTCTCGCGGCGTATGCGAGTCACATCGTCCTCGCCGCGCTGGTGTTCGGCCTCGTCTCGCTGTTCTTCTACGCCCCTCGCGGAGCCGGTGTCGCCGGCATCGAATACCCGCCAGCGCCTGCCGCCGAGGGCGACGTGAACTTCTGGTCCGGCGTGACGAACCCGTCGCTGTTCCCTGAACTCGTCCAAGTGACTTGGGAGCGGGTCGTCGACCAGTACAGCGAGTGGTTCTCGCCGGCTTCGGAGAAGGCCACGACAACGGACACCGGCCTCGTCGACTCCCTCGAAACGTTCTACGAGAGTGTGGACGGACACTACGAGGTACTGTTGAAAGCGCTGGGCTACACCGCGGCACCGCTGCTCCTGTTCTCGGTGTTCGGCTACGCGCTCGACCGACTCGGAACCGTCGAGCCGCGCCACCTCGTCCCGTTCGTGGCCTATGGCGGCTACGTCTCGATTCTGGGCTACCCCATCGGGACCGATATCGGCGCCCCGTGGCTCGCCGTCCACGTCGTCGTCCCGCTGTCGATTCCGGCCGCCGTCGGGTTGGCTGCTGTAATCCGGTGGGGGAGCGAATCGCTGTCGGCTGACGATGTGACCGGTGCTGCCATCGCCGCCGCCATCGTCCTGCTCGTTACCGCGCTCGTCGTCAACACTGCCGCTACGCGGGTGTACACAAACGAGCATCTGGAGGGGAATTCGCTGGTCCAGTACGCCCAGCCACAGGAATCACTCCGTGAGGATCTGGCGGCGATGGATCGCATCGCGACGGCCAACGGAAACGGCACTGATGTCGTGATGTATCACGGGGAAAGCGGCGACGCCTACGACGGCGATGACGCCTACGTCAAGGAGAACCGCGGCCAGTGGAACGACTCGTGGTGGAACACCAGACCGACCTGTCTGCAGTGGCACAATTCGCTCCCGTTACCGTGGTACTACGCAGCTGACGGCGTGAACGTCTCGTGTGAGAACCGGTCCGACTCCTTAGCCGAACAGGCACAGGAGAGCCAGCCACCGATAGTCATTACCCAGCAGATCGACAGTACGGTTCCCACTGAGCAGCTCGAAGCCGCCGGATACGTGCCTAAAACCCACCGAATGCGGACGAAGTACAGCTCGAACGATATGACGGTGTGGATTCACGAATCATACGGCCGAGAAACGAACGCTTAACCCCGCTGCTGTGAAAACGCGCGGTATGACGCTTACGTCACCAGGACCGACCGTCGGCGTGGTCGGCGGTGGCCAACTCGGCCGGATGCTGGGCGAGGCGGCCGCGCCGCTTGGCCTCGAACTGCTCGTGACCGACCCGACACCGGACTGCCCGGCCGCGCCGGTCGTCCGCGATCAGCTCGTCGGCGACTTCGACGGGGAGGCGACCCTGCGGGAACTCGCCGAACGCGCTGACTACCTCACGTTCGAGATCGAACTGGCCGACCCGGACGTTCTCGAACGGGTCGCCGAGGAGACTGGGACGCCGGTCCACCCCGACCCCGAGACGCTGCGGACGATTCAGGACAAGCTCGTCCAGAAGCGCCGGCTGGCCGAGGCCGGCGTGCCGGTGCCGGCGTTCCGCGCCGTCGACACCGCCGAAGAGCTCCGGGAGGCCTGTGAAGAACTGGGCTACCCCGCGATGCTCAAAGCCCGGACCGGCGGCTACGACGGCCGCGGGAACGTCCCCGTCGAGAGTCCCGACGACGTCGAGGACGCTATTGACGCCATCGCCGGCCCCGCGATGGTCGAGGAGATGGTCGACTTCGAGCGCGAACTCGCGATCATGGGCTGTCGCGGTGCGGACGAACGGGCCACGTTCCCGGTCACCGAGACGATTCACCGCGAAGAAATCCTTCGGGAATCCGTCGCGCCGGCCAGAGCATCAGCGACTGTCCGCGAGCGCGCGAGAGAGGTCGCCGACGACGTGCTGGACGTGATGGCCGGCCGCGGCGTGTTCGGCATCGAACTGTTCGAGACGGCCGACGGCGAGATTCTGCTCAACGAGATCGCGCCCAGACCGCACAACTCCGGGCACTGGACTATCGAGGGGTGTCACACCTCGCAGTTCGAGCAACACCTGCGGGCCGTCACCGGCCAGCCGCTGGGGTCGACTGACCAGCGGTTCCCCACTGTCTCGACGAACATCCTCGGAGACGTGGCCGAGCGCCAGCCGGCGGAGTTGCAGGGCGAGGACGGCGTGCTGGAGACGCCGCGGGCTCACCTGCACTGGTACGGCAAGCACGAGGTGTACGACCTCCGGAAGATGGGCCACGTGACGCTGACTGCTGACGACCGCGACGGCCTGCTGGCCGACGCGCGCGCCCTCCGTGACGGGCTGACCTTCGAGTGACCGCGACGGCCTGCTGGCCGACGCGCGCGCTCTCCGCGACGGGCTGAGCGCCGGGTCCATAGCGGTCCGGAACCGAGCGGTCTTTGGCCGTTCGGTTCCGAGTCCGGGTATGGAACGACGGGCCTTCCTCCGGGCTGTCGGGCCGGCGGCCGCCGCCGGGCTGGCAGGCTGTATCGGCGGCGGCACTGCAGGGAGCGACTACGACGTCGGGATGTCCGCGAAGGCGTTTCGCCCGGTTCGAATCACCGTCGAACCGGGGACGACCGTTCGGTGGCTCAACACGAGCAAGCAGGGCCACTCGGTCACGGCCTACGCCGAGCAGATTCCCGACGACGCCGACTACTTCGCCTCCGGTGGGTTCGACACCGAGCAGGCGGCCCGTGACAACTGGGGAAGTTCTTCCGGTGGGACGCTGTTCGAGGGCGAAGACTTCACGCACACTTTCGAGGGACTCGGCGAGTACCCCTACTTCTGTATTCCTCACGAACGGGCCGGGATGGTCGGGACCGTCGTCGTGACTGAGGACCCGGAAACATCGACGAGTAGCGAGTAGCGGCGCTGTCGGGCGTGTTCTTTCGCGGAAAAATTCGAACGTCGGTGCTGAAACGTGTTAGGCTTCGACGTCGACGTCTTCTTCGTCCACGTCGACGGCCGTCTCCTCTTCGGCGGCGACTTCTTCCGGCCGGGCTTCGAGCGTGGTCTTCTTGATCTCGACGCGTCGGAGCGGGTAGATGTCCTTGGCCTCGCCGTAGATGGCAGAGGAGAGACGACCCTCGACGACGCTGTCGATGAGCTGCTCGAACGTGCGGTCCTTGGCCGTCTCACGAACGAGGTCGATCATCGTTCGGCGGATGGCCTTCTCCTGAGAAGCATCGGCCTTCTTCGTCGTCACGGCGACCGGCTGAATCTGGACGCGGTAGTCGTCCGTGGTCAGCACGGTGATGTAGGCCTCGACCTTCGAGGAGCCGCGTCGAACGAGCGAGCGGAGGTAATCCCGCGTGAGCTCGTGGCGGATGAATTCCGTGTACGCCGAGTCCGAGGCGACCTCGTTGATCTTGAAGGTCAGCTTGGTGTTGTTCTCGCTGGCGTCGTTGGTCAGTTCGCCGAGCGTTGTTTCGATGGTGCGTCCGAGCACCTTGTCCGGTTCGTCTGCCGGTGTCTTACCGAGAACCTCCCGGTCGAACTGCTCGGGAGCCTGCACGGTGTACCACCGTTTCTGTTCTGTGCGCTTGGAAACGCTTCGTTCACTCATGATTAGATTGTGTGTGTTGGTCTGCGAGCTGTGCTGCAACCCGGATGTTGACGACGTAGTCGTCGACGGTTGCCTGCAGGCCGCCGGTCGAGTCACGCTCGACGGTCGTGACCACGGCGTCGCCCTCGACGCGCGTGGTCATCTCGTCGGTGTTGTCCGGCCGCACCGCGCGTGCGACGCGGTCGGGCGAGTCGTGTGTCGTGCGGATCTCGGCCCGTCTCATACTGCCTCCCGGAACGCTTCGATGAAATCCGCCGTCGAAACGTCGAACCGAGCACGCGCCCGGTCGCCCGTCCCGACGGCGTCACCGCCGACCGCACTGGCGGCTGCGTCCATCGTCTCGGCCACGTCCCGGCCGTCCGTGGCACGGGCCGCAGCTTGGTCGTCGGTGACGACGAGCGTCACCGGTTCCGGTGCGCGGTAGTCTGCGAACAGGCGGGCGACGGTGCCGGTCGGCATCGCGTCGCCGCGGGCGACGAACAGGCCGTCGTACCGGCCCGTGGTCGCCTCGGACACTGCTTTGTGGGCGCGCGTGGCGTGACTGCGCCAAGCGGCCAGCGCGTCCTCGCGGACGGCCTCGTGGCCGAGCGCGAGCGCGACGGCAGTCCCCGGCTGTTCGCGGGCGACGGCGTCGAGCACGTCGGCGTAGCCACCGACCGTCTCGAACGGACCGCCCACTGTTGGGCGGAGCGCGCGCTGGACCGCGTCGGCGGCCCGTGGCGGCGCGTCTGCGGTGACAGCCAACGCGACCAGCGACGCGAGGCGTCGGTGGTCGTCTGTCGAGAGATTACCGGCTTGCACCGGATCCGAGCCGAGGCCCAGTTCGGCGAGTTCGGCCCGCACTGTGTCGGCGTCGCCCGAGAAAGGCGCGACGAACAGCGTCGAGTGGGCCAGCCCGTCCACGAGGTCCGCCGTCGGAACGGCGACCCCGGGCCGGCGTTCGAGGCCGGCCTGCTCGGCGGCTTCGGCGACGGTCCCGTCTACGTCCCCGGCGGCAATCGTGCCAGCCAGGGCGAGCGCACGGTCTGCCGTACCGAGTTCGCGGGCGGTCTCGAAGGCTGTCGCGGCGGCGCGGTCGGTCAGCGTCACGTCGGCGGTCGGCTGCGTGCAACCGATTGCGATGGTGATGTCGGTCTCCGTAGTCCGGTCGGGGTCCTCGAACGGGCGGACGACACTCGCCTGAAACGGCGTGTCATCGAGCGCCCGCGCCAGCAGGCCAGTCGCGGCCAGCGCCTCGCCGGTCGCGTCGCTGACGAGGCGCACGAAGGCGGCCTCGCGGAGCGACCCGGCGAGGTCGCCGGGCGACGTGGCTGGTGTCGGTTCCCGACCGGTCGCCGACATCTATTCGAGGCCCAGCGCTTCGACGGCGTTGTCGTAGCTGTAGGTGAAGTCCTCGTCTATCTCGTCGCCACGGTAGTAGTCGATGAGGCGTCGGATCTTCGACTGCGTGTTCTGGAGTGCACGCTTGTTCTGGTAGTCACCGGGGTTCTCGTCCATGTGGTCACGAAGGCGGACGGCCCGCTCGAGCAGGTTCCGGAGGTCCTCCGGGAAGTCCGGCTCGGCTTCGTTCTCTTCGAGGATTTCGGTAACCTTCTTGCCGGTCGCGAGCGAGACGTCAGGGATCGGTGTGCCCTGAACGCCCTCGTCGCGCAGCTTCAGGCCGATCTCGCTGGGCGAGTGGCCCTGTTCGGCCAGTTCGACGACGCGGTCTTCGATGGCGTCTTCGTCGACATCACTCCACTCCGGGGGTTCGTCTGCCGCCGGTTTGTCCGAGTCGGACGAACCGCGACGGCGTGTATGCATTCGTGCCATTGTAATCTGGTTGGAACGGCACAGACCGCTGTGCTGCAACAGGTTTCGATGCGGTGTTGGCGCTGGTGCGCCGAACACGGCCGCAATCCCAAGCCGTTGAAATCAACGGCGAGTCAGATTTGCGGTCGTGCAGTTCCCGTTGTCGAGTCGGCGGTCACGCGACTAAACCGTTTTCATCTCGCCCCGGATCGGCAGCCCGTCGACCCCCTTGGCCGCTCATTTTATACGCGAAGAGATGCTCCTCAGGGTATGCACGGTAATGGTCGGGCAACAAATCGGGGACAAAGTGGTCCGCTCGGGCTCATCCTCGTGTTCGCCCTCGTCATTGCCTCGACGACGGCTGTTGTCGTCGTCGGTGCGGAGGCCATCACCACTACGCAGGGCCGACTGGACGTCGAGCGCACCGAGAACACGATGACGCAGTTCGACTCAAAGGTCGCGCTCGTCGCCCTCGGTCAGTCGAGCGTCCAGCAAGTCGACTTACCAGCCAGCGGTGACTCCGTGTACGACGTCCGAGGGGACGCGGGGTGGATGAACATCACCTACACCAACGCCTCCGGGGACGTGACGACCATCAGGAACGGGTCCCTCGGGGCGGTCGTCTACGACGGCGAGGGGACGGAAATCGCGTATCAGGGTGGCGGCGTATGGCGGACAGACGCCGACGGTCAGGCGGTCATGATCTCGCCGCCGGAGTTCCACTACCGGAGTCGAACGCTGACACTCCCCCTCGTGACCGTCACCGGAGATGAGACCATCGAGAGCCGCGCCGCCGTCACACGCAACGACACGACCCAGTATTTCCCCGATAGGGCCCGGGACGAGGCCTTTCGGAACCCGCTCAACGGGAGTGATATCAACGTCACCGTCCAGAGCGCCTACTACCGCGCTTGGGGATCCTATTTCGAGGAACGGACCGACGGGACAGTCACGTATGACCACTCGAAGGAGACGGTGACGGCCGAGCTCGTCATACCGTTCAACGCGTCCTTCGACAACGTCGCTGCCACAACGGACCCCAGCGGGTTGTCGGTAAAGGGAGCGGGGTCCCCGCCGTCGCCGTACAGTCAGGGTGTCAGTTTCCCCTCCGTCGATTCCAGAATCGAAGACAAGATCGATGACTGTGAAAGCGGTGTGAACTGTGACGACTCACCACCGTCGACGATAAGCAGTTCAGGCACGTATTACTACGACACCGACCCGGGAAGTTTGACAGTCGACAATCCCGGCGGGAACGTCTCGATTGTGGTAGACGACGACTTCACGTCGGATACCGTCGAGATAAACGGTGTCGATGACAACGAAGTCGTGACCGTCTACGTGCGACGGAGTTTCACGCTCACTAATGAGATGAACAAAAACGCCGGCGACCCGACTGACCTCAAAACCCTCGTTCACTCGGACGGGGCTGTCGAACTGAAGGGGAGCACGACGTACGTCGGTGTTCTGATCGCGCCCGGCTCCACCTGCGAACAGCGCGGGTCCGGAACCGTGGAGGGTGGCGTCATCTGCAAACAGATAAGCATCCGTGGAAACCCGTCGAACACATTCGATTACAACCCTGCAATTCAAGAAATGGGGCTTGATTTGACGGACCCCAGCGACACGCAGATCACGTATCTCCACGTCTCCGTCAACGATGTGAACGTGACCGGCAGCTAATCTACCGCTCGATATCGATCTGAATGTCGTGGCTGACGACGTACGCGCGCTCGACTGACCCACTTTTTGGATACTCACAGCGCACCATCGTCTGTGTCTGGGTAGGACAGTCAAAGCCCTGCCCGAGGAAGTAATCGGCCCACAGCGGCGCTCGTGGCGACTCGATTCTGATGGAGACGTTGCTCGCTGCGCCCCCAGTGTTGTTGTACCGGAGGGCGGAGCCGTCGTTGAGCGTCCGGACGAGCGCGGTCGACCCGCCGACGCTGGTCTGGTTCGACGACCGGAGGACGACCATGTTGAGCAGGAGACGTTCGTTCCGGACCACGTGCGGGGGCTGTCGGATGACGAGACCGCCGTCCGGGTTCGTCCTGAAGACGGCCCCCATATTGTACACTAGGCGCTGGTCACGGTTGTTGCGGTAGACGATGGGCGATGAAGTCCGGTTCAGGACGGGCGTTCCGTTGACAGTCACGTTCACTGTTGTCTCCTCGGCGGTGTAGACGGTTGACTCGCCCACGCTGATCTCTGTCCCTCTGCTTGGGGCCCCTCGCATGTACACGTCAGCGACGTTGTCAGCGAGGATGTCGAAAGCCCGCTCCGCGTTGTCGAGTTGTTCGTTCTGCTTCACGTCCTCCAGCGTGCCGAGTCCGCTGACGGAAACGACGGCGACCGCGGAGATGATGAGGGTGAACACGAGTACGTATCCGAGGACTTCACTCACCGCGCGGGTGTCCATTGGCTCACCCATCGTTCACCTCCAGCGCCTTGCTTGACCCGTTGTACGCAACCTCGACGATCCCGCCATCGACAGTCGATTCCTGAAGGGACGTTCGGTTCGTCACGCTCACCGTAACCCTGACTTCAGGCTCAGTCGATGTCAGAACAAGTCGTTCCGTACCCGGGTCGAGAGACAGCCGATAGTTGCTTCCGGATACCCGCTCGGGGAACGTCTGTCGGGTGGTGGCCGTCAACGACGCGCCGCTGCTGTCCGCTGCCACGACCAATCTGTCGACACGGGCGAAGTCCGCAGCCACCTGCTGGCCGATAACCGACAGTTCCTCCCTGATGACGCTCTCTTGTCGTTCCTCAACGAAGCCAGTCCCGGCTATCAACAGCCCGGTCACCAGAATGGCCGTTATCGCCAGCGTGAGGGCGTACCCGAGCGGCGTCGAGACGGCACGGGACTCACGCATCTGGCTCACCCGGTGCGACCCGCATCGTCGTATTGTACCACACGTCCGGTCCGTCGTACACGAACTGGACTTCCGTGTCGTAGATGGCGTTGCTACCGCCATCGTAGGCGACCATCTCAAACTCTCCGCTCGTATCGTTCGTGTTCTCGAAGTGGACGGCGTAGTTGCTCCCGCCAGCGCCGTTCCCGAACCAGAAGTTCGTGCCACTGGCGTTTCGCCGCAGGGCATCGCAGGGCTGGTCGTTTACCAGTCCGGCAGTCACCGCAATGCGGTTCTCCTCTGCTGACGGAACCGAGCAGTGCTCGGTCCGGTTTTCAGACGATGTCGTTCCGTTCCGAAGCGTTTTGATATGTACCTCATCGGTGGTCTCCCAGATTCGTGCGCGCCAACTGTTCCGGTCACCGCTGGCTGCTGTCTCGTTAACCTTCACGACGAGTGGGTCGCTCTCGGCGGGGAGCCCGGAAGAGTTGAACACCAGCCCGCGGGTCCCGTTTGCACCCGGGACTCGCTCTATGCCATCAGCGACAGTGTAGTTGTTCTCCGTTCTGTCGATACTTCCGTTGATCCGTGTACCGCTCCGATGGTCAACGTACGTGACGTTGATGAGTGTCCCAGAGGTGGCCGACAGGGACTCGGTCTGTGTACTCACGTTCCGGAGGCTTCGGTTGAACGCATCGACTGGGGCCGAGGCGTCGTAGTAGTTCGCTTGCGTGATGGCCGTGCCGACGTTTGCCTCCGTGGCTGCCCTCGCTGCCAGCGCGCCGTCGCTTCCGGCTGTCTCGCCCCTGCTCGCGAGGTTCTCCGTGAAGATGGCCGAGTTGACCACCAGCGCCAGCCCGATGAAAACAAGTGCGAGCGCCAGTCCGGCAACAAGTAGTAGCTGGCCTCGGCTGTCGTCTCTCAGATGCGCCACGAAACCACCTCCACACGGACCGTGTTGTAGACATTGGTTCCCCTGTCGGGGACGGGGAACCCCGACGCCTCCGACAGTGTCGTCTCGTTTTGTGTCCCGTCGGTATCGTACAGATGATCGTCGTCCGTCAGCGTGATGATGTACGAGGCCGACACCGCGTTGTCGCTCGGCCGGCCGTTGTACAGGTAGATGATCGGACTCTGGCTCGTGTCACCACGGAACCGGATATAGACGTTGTACGCGATGCCCCGCTCGTCGAAGACCCGCTCCAGCATCGCCCCGAACGTGTTGTCCGGCGGCGTACTGGCGTACACGCCAAGCCCCGTCTCGCTCGCGTTGTGGTACTGGCCACTGCTGTTGTTCCAGTACAACAGCGCCGGCTTGAGTGCGTTCCGTTCCGCTGCGGTCGCTAACAGCCCGTCGCTGATCGCCTGCTGTTGATTCTCGATGTGCTGGCTTGACGTACTCGCAGACAGCGGTGTTACCGCCGTCATCTGCAGCGCGAAGATAAGTCCCGTCAGGAGGACGAGACTGGCGACAATAGCCTCTAATGTGTGTGCTTGCCCCCGCATCTACCACACCTCCACGACGACGGTCACGTCTTCCCCAGCTACCCAGACGACCCGCAACGCCGTCACGGTCGCCTCGTTGTCCGCCGGCACCGGCTGCCCGCGTGTCAGGATCACATTGGCGTTCGTATCGGCGTTCGGACAGGCTGTCGCCGCGACCAACGAGTCGTCGGTGTTGTCCCAGCAGAGCGTGTCCCTCGCTGTCGCCGTCGTCGAGGCGTTCCCGACGACGGTCACGTTGACGTTCTGCGTCGCCGGATCAAGGCCGAGTTGTTCGGCAACGGGTGCTTGCTCGAACCCACATGCGTCCTGTTCGTTGAAGAACTGGACTGTACAGTCTGTCCGCAGCGAGTACGGGCTCCGTGGTGACCCGAGCACCGATTTGGTGAGGTGGTCGACAGCCCGGTCTGCGGTTACGGTCTGGGCCTGTGCGGTGGCCGTAAACGGCGACAGCAACCCAGGGACGAACAGGAAGATGAAGATGATGACCCCGAGAAAGAGGCTAATCCCAATGGCGAAATCGAGGTTCGTCTGTCCCCGTGACGTGGCTCCTGCCCGTGAGTCTTCATCTGAATGCGTCTGTGTCCTGTCCCGTTGCATGCTCACTCGGCTCTGGTAGTGTCTGGTTGTCTCTCACACTGGATACTCTTGTACATTGTGGCCCCCCAGATACAGTGACGAACGGCACTGACTCACACCCCCGCAACGGTTCGATGGCTTTATCAAAAGCCACTGGATACGACTAAGTGCAACGCGGGCTCGTAGATCAGGGGTAGATCACTCCCTTGGCATGGGAGAGGCCCCGGGTTCAAATCCCGGCGAGTCCATCCGTATTTTACCGTCGCCGATGAAGGAACAGCATCTGATAAGCGATCCTACCTTTTTGATCCGAAGCACAAGTCCGTGCGAGATCAGTTCTGGCTATTCATGTGCCTCGCGATCCAGTTATCTCATCGGGCCAATAGCCTCTCAAAGAGATACTCTCTCCGGATAGCTCAGCCGCCTTTACCGAAAGGAACGTTGTTCAGCAACTGAGCGCCTACAGTTCAAGCTCGACACTCTCTGTAGCTGTCCTCTCGAAATGATGTGAAACAGTACATTTATGTGTAATTGTTGGTATGTAATTGAATATGTTCGAGTGGGGCAGCCGGGGGGCTGAAGACCGGGGTGTATCGCACGTTCTGGGTGTGGTGTTGTTGGCGAGCGCAGTCATCATTGGTGCCGTACTGATTGTACAGGTGGGGCAACAGACGATCGGAGATGTCAACGACGACGCGAATGTCGAACTCGCTGAGGAGGTGTTGCTGTCGGTCGATCAGAGCTTCCAGCGGTCAGGCACTAACGAGTCAGTCGAGATTCCAAACCGGGTTCGGTCTGATGTTGCTGTTTCTGACGAGGCGACATACAATCTGACGCTGAATGGCCGTTCAGCCTGTTCAACGGGGAACCGTTCGTTACAGACCATTCGGTATCACGAGAACGGCCAACAGGTCGGCTACCAAGGCGGAGGTGTGTGGCGGATGACCGAATCAGGCGCGACGATGTCGTCGCCCCCAGCCGTGAACTACGACCAAGGGGCACTGTCGGTCTCATTTGCGAATATCTCCGGACAGCAGATTGCGGGGAGTTCGGTTTCGATTCGATCGAATGCGACGGCTAAGCGGTCACACGAGGCTGCACTGCAGATGGCCCTGTTCACTGATGTGTCCTATAACGACGCGCGAACCGACTCAGTTTCGTCACCCAGTTATGAATGTACTCCATCACAGGTCGCCAACGCGACGCTAACTATCGAAAATAGTAGCTATGCTCGGGCGTGGGCAGACTGGGCACGGAGCACCTACGATGATCAGTACGTTGAGGTGTCTCCGTCGTCTGTCGAGCCGGGGGAGACCGTTCACATACGCTTCGCACTCGGCGATGTGACGAACCCGACCTTCGAAGTCGAAGATGTCACGGTCAAGCCGGACCCATCAGACTCTGGTAAAGCAGTTGTGACAGCAACGGTTCATAACACGGGGGGGCTAGAAGATACGCAGGAAATCACGCTGAAGCACAACCAGTCAGGGTCTCCAAGCGAGGTGGACGAGACAGTGACCCTCGCCGGCGGCGAATCGACCACAGCAAGTCAGTCAGTGAGCGTCTCAACAGCGAAACCACACAATTTCACCGTGGAGTCGAAGCAGGACAGAGACTTCAAGATTATCGAGTATACGTCCGTTCACGGAACACCATCGCTAGATATCACTGGCAATTCGATTCCGGCAACAGCACGGCTAAATCAGGTTCCATCGGCGGAGGCCACAGTCACGAACACCGGGCAAATGACGGCAGATCAAGAAGTCGTCTTCCGCGTTAACGGGACGAAAAACGCGACGCGAAGCGTGCTGGTTGACCCGGGACAGAGCCGAACTATCGATTTCGGTCCGTCGATGCCGACTGCGGAGAACGGCACGTACGATCTAGAGGTCAAAACAGCGGATGACACATACTCGCAATACAGTGATGACGGACACTACTTTGTCGTCGGCGATGCAGGTGTGTTCAACATAGCGTCCGTCTCCCCACCGGGTGGGCTGCAAAGTGGGGATACGGCGACCGTTGAAGCAACGGTCGAAAATACCGGTGACATTCGGAAATCCACCGATGTTGAAGTCCGTATCGAGAACGCAACTTCTGGCAGCGTTGTCACGTCAAAGAACACAACGCTCACCCTCAACGGTGCTCGCAGAGGCAGTGAGTCTGGGACTGCTTCAGTGACCAGTGGCCCGCTGGTTGTCGGGTCACCACAGCATTACACGTATGTGGTCGATACACCGGATGACACCGAGTCAGGATCCTTCGTTGTCGGTTCATCGCCACCACCGCTGTTCGAGATCACTGCTGCGGACGTTCAAAACCCAGTCGCACCGGGAAACCAGACGAGCGTTGAATTCACCGTCACAAACACTGGCGGAACAGAGGGGAAACAGACATTACGTGTCGAGTACAATGGAACGACCGCCATAGCGGAGGACGAACGGCTTGACCCCGGGGAGGGCGTTACGCTTGATCGGACTGTTACGGCGCCCGCCGAGCCCGGGAAGTACTCGGTAACCTTCTCGACGGCGAACCGATCGCGACAGTCGACGCTGAACGTCCAGCCAGATTCGCTGCTCGAAGGCAACGGCTCGACGATTACGATACAGCAGTCGGTCAATGCTTCGGTCGCGCTGAAGGGCGCTGACTTGGAAGGATTCTCGAATTACCGGAACGCCATCTTCCACGCACCCGTACAGATGTCGCTATATGTCGACAACGGGTCCGACCCGCAGTCGATTGGACTCTGGCGGGGGTACGAGAACGGTGACGTCAACGGTCCGTATGCGGAGAAACGTCTCGTCTCCGACGAGCACGAGAACCCATACTACTACTCCGATTCGTTCGAACCCGGAACGGAGGTTTCAGTCTTCGCAAAATCCTATGGCTGTGACAGGTACGCCGACACCTCTCCTTCGATTGAGTTAGCCGGTTACGACACGATGTACTGTAGTAACTGGGACACATATGACACGACTACCGTCAGTCAAACGCAGAACCAGCAGAACCTCGTCATTCTGAACGACGGCGATGAACTCCCGGCGTTCGAACAGGCACAGTGGTACCAGCGGGACATTCAGGACACGCTCGGAAGCCGCGTGAACGACACGGGATATCTTCAATTGGGCGACGGGGAACGAGCATTCCTCTATGAACTCTCACAGGAGAACGCAAACCCGGCTAACGCGGCAAATGACGGCGACCCGGACTATAACGACGCCGTTGTGCTGTTCACAGTCAACGCAATCGAGAAAGACGTACAAACGGGCCCGGAGTACAAGCTCATCGACACCGCCGCTCCGAGCAGAGTTGATGAGACAACCGACGCAACGCTGACGGCTGAGGTAATAAACGTCGGCGGAAAGAGCGGTGAAGTTACCTTAGAGAGCAGTTTCGATGGCAACAGTGTCGGGACGAACTCGACGACAATTGAACCCGGTGAGACCGAAACCGTCACGTTCACCCTTCCGACTAGTTCAAAATCGACTGGAGAAAGCTATCCGTACACGGTATCCGTCGCGGGTACGCAACAAAAGGCAGGCGGGAACGTGCGTGTCGGTGATACGCCAGAGCCGTTCATGCAAGTTGACTCAGTCCGAGGCGAGAGTGTTACTGACAACGACGACACGGCAACAGCAACCGTCAACGTTACCAACGTCGGTGGTCAGGCCGGCACAGATACCGTTGTCCTCCGGGCGGAAAACAAAGACGACGCAACTCCGTCGTTTACCGCCATCGACTCAGAAACGATGTCAACGATACTATCACCCGGAGAAACGCGGCAGTTTACGCTCGATATGCCGACTAGCCGCGGCAATTACACCTACTACGTCGAAACATCGAACTCAACAGCCCCCGAGCAGCCGTTCTTTGTAGGGGAGTCGAACGTTGTGGTCAACGACACGCAGTCGGTGAACATCGGCGCGGAGACCTACAACACCTCAGAACTAATCGAGCGGCGTGGCGGCGCACAGCGGATGACCGTAGAGGTGCGCAACAACGGAACCGTGGGTGACGAGCGGGAAGTGAACCTCACAATCAAAAACAAAAGCGACGGGTCGACCGTCTTCGCAGGCTCGAAAATGGTCACTGCGGGGACCGGCGACCTGACAGATACCGATCCGTACCCGGCCTGGGCGGGCTACGATGTTGACCTCGATCCCGGCTACTACACCTATGAGGTGACTGTGTACGACGAAACGGCGAGCGGCACTGTGGCCGACACTGCGACGGGCGAAATATATCTCAAGAACGTCGACGAAACTGGCGCGACCGGGAACGACTCACCGGTTACGGTCGACTCAGACACGGTGACGCTCGGTAGCTAAACAGCCGCAGCGATCCCCCTCTGCAGTCGCTTATACGTTGGCCGATTTTTGCAAGCAGGACGACACGACAGCCTCTAGAATTCGAACGGCAGCGACTCCTCTCACCGGTCGAACGCGCGCAAAAAAAGCAGAGCTGTGTTGAACCGAGTTAGCCGAAGAGTTCGCCGAGGCCTTCGCCGCTTGCCTCGTCGTCTTCGTCGTCATCGTCGTCGCCGCCGTCGTCGGCAGCCTCTTCTTCGGCGTCCTCGTCGGCCTCGTCGGCCTCGTCGGCGTCACCCTCTGCGGGTGCGGCCGCGCCGCCGCTTGCCGGCACCGGTGCCGCAGCGGCCTGGTCGACGGCCTCCTCGATGTCGACGTCCTCGAGGGCGGCGACGAGGGCCTTGACGCGGGACTCCTCGACGTCGACGCCCGCGGCGTCGAGCACGTCGGTGAGGTTGTCTTCGTTGATTTCTTCGCCCGATTCGTTCAGGATGAGTGCAGCGTATACGTATTCCATTGTTGTAGTGTGAGTTGTTAGAACATCGCTCCGAGCGCGTCGCCGGCGTCCTCGTCGTCGTCATCGTCGCCGTCGTCGGCCTCCTCGGCCGCGTCGTCGGCGTCGCCGGCGTCCTCGGATGCGGTGTCCTCGTCTTGGTCGTCAGTCGGTTCTTCTGTCGCCACGTCGGCCTCGACGCCCTGAAGCTCCTCTGGGAGTGCCTCTTCGTCGTCGATCTGTGAGGCGAGCGCACGGACCTGTGCGTCGGCCTTGCTCACGAGGTCAGGGACGACCTCGGGGTCCTCGATGGCCGCCTGGAGCGCGAGGCTCTTGGCGTTGCCACGAGCGGACTGGAGCATCGTCGGGGCCGTCGTCGCGGTCGGGTAGTCTGCGTTGACCGAGAGGTTGAACGCTCGGCCGGCAGCCGCCTGAATGTCGCTCCGGTACTCGTCGATATCGAGTTCCAGTTCCTCGGGTTCGAACAGCACGCCGTCGGCGAAGACGGCACGAAGGTCGAGACCGACCTCCTTCGGTTCGATACCGAGTTCGTTCAGCACGTTCGCGAGTTCCTGAGAGACCTCCTCGCCGGTGTCAAGCACCGTCGAGTCAGAAAGGACCTGAATGGAGCCTTCCTGAATGCGTGCGTCGGCACCCACGCTCTGGAGTTCGCCGACGAACGGACCGGGGTCGACGCCCGTGTCGCCTTCCGGAATCACGATGTCGTTCGGGGCCACCTCGCCGGCACCAATGGGTGCGGGCGTCTTGGAGGCCTCGAGTTCCTGAAACAGCGAGAACGGGTTGTTGTTGGTCCCGATGAGACCGACCTGCCCGGTAACGTAGCCGGTAAGGTCTTCGAGCCCGTCATCTACTTCGGCGAGCGCACGCTCAAGCAGCGTGTTCCGAGAGACGCGAAGTTCGGCGGTCCCGTGCAGGTCACGCCGCATGTCCTGCAGTTGTCGGGACGGGATCCCGGCGATGTTGACGACGCCGACGCTCTCGTAGGACTCGATCATGTCCACGATGGCGTCGACCTCCTCCTGCTTCCACTCGGGGATAGTTTCGGTCTTGCGTTCGGATTCGGCGCTCATATCAGGCCACCTCCATCGCAGGCCCCATCGTCGTCTTCACGTAGACAGTGTCGATGTTGAGCGGGCCCTTCTCGAGGTCCGCGTGCAGACGGCGGAGGATAACGTCGATGTTGTCCGCGATATTTTCGGCGGACATGTCCTCCGCGCCGACCCGCGTGTGGAACGTTCGCCGTTCCCCGCTGCGGAGCTGCACGGTGTTTTTCATGCGTTCGATGACCTCGACGACATCGTCGTCGGGGTCGAGCGGTTCCGGCATCTTCCCACGCGGACCGAGGACGGTCCCGAGGTAGCGACCGATGTCCTGCATCAGATCCTTCTCCGCAATGAAGAAGTCAGTGTCATCGGCGAGGTCCTTGGCGGCGTCGTCGTCGCCACCGAGTTCCTCGAGTTCGTCCTCGTCGAGTACGTCGTCTGCGACTTCCTCGGCACGAAGGGCGGTTTCGCCCTCGGCGAAGACCACAATAGTGGTCTCCTGACCGGTGCCAGCAGGAAGCACGACGGACTCGTCGACGCGGTTCGACGGGTCGTTAAGATCTAAGTCGCGCAGGTTCACAGCGAGGTCGACCGTTTCGCGGAAGTTCCGCTCAGGTGCGTCCTCGAGTGCGCGCGAGACTGCGTTCTCTATTTCCTGATCTGCCATTGTTCACCTCCGTAGTACGCCAATCGGCTTCTACGGGTCAGTGAAACAGGCGGATGCCTGTCTCGTGCGGGTAGACGCCAATGCGACACTTAAACCCGTCGAACCAGCACAAGGACCGCTGACGGGCGTGTTTCCGGTTCGCAGGGTCCGGTCGCTAGTGGGGGATCCGTCGCCTGTGCAGTGGCTCAGCAGCGTCGAAAGCAAGGGAAAACACACGCCAACCGCACAGCAAGCAAGTCCGACTTACGCCTGTGCTTCGGCCGCGAACACGTCGTCGTACTCGCCCGCGTCGATGCGCTCTTTGAACTCGCGTGGGTTCTCGCCTTCGATGGTGACACCGAGAGAGGTGCACGTCCCGACGACCTCTTTCGCGGCGTTCTTCAGATCGTATGAGAGCAGGTCCGTCTGCTTCTGTTCGGCGATCTGTTTGACCTGATCGACGGAGAGGTCAGCGACGAAGTCCTCTTGCGGTTCGCCGCTGCCGGTTTCGAAGCCGGCCTCGTCCTTGATGAGTTCTGCTGTCGGCGGGACACCGACTTCGATCTCGAAGGTGCCGTCGTCGTCGTACTCGACGGTGACGGGGACTTCGGTGCCATCGAAGGCTTCCGTCTGGTCGTTGATGTCCTGTACGACTGCCTGCACGTCCACCGGTGTCGGGCCGAGTTCCGGACCGAGTGGCGGGCCAGGGTTGGCCTCCCCACCGGGAACGAGGACTTCGATAGTTCCAGCCATACATAGTGGAATCCTCGCGGCGGTTTAAAGGATTGCGTTTCACGGATCGCTGCGTGAGGCCTCCACACGCACGCTCACCGTTTGGAACCTTTCGACAGACCGGCCATCTCGACAAAGAATAGGCTCCCCGCTAACTCAGGCGAACGTCACGCCGTGTCGTGCGAGAAAATCGCTTGCGTCTTTGATTTCGACCGGGGAGCCGATTATCCGAATCTGTTCACCTTCCTGATGAACGCTCAGGGTGAATCGCTGTTCCAACTCCTCGCGAATCCCGTCGAGTGCACCGACTGGCAGCAGTATCTGCGTGCTGTCGCGAAACCGACTCGCCGCTCCCATTATCGACATATGACGGAGGGGAGCCTATAGGTGTGTCGAATTACATGAGGGGCGTTTGACCATTCTGAACAGCAGGATGGGGCCAGTGTGCGTACCGTTGAGGTGGCGTCGGCGAGGGAGGAAAGCCTTATTCGGTGTGAGGGGCCGACATACACCTAATGGGGCTCGAAGAGGAGATTCAGGAACTCGAAGACGAAATCGCCAGCACTCCCTACAACAAGTCTACAGAGGCCCATATCGGTCGGCTGAAGTCCAAGCTCGCGGAAAAAAAGGAAAAGCTTGAACAGCAGGCCTCTTCGGGCGGCGGCGGTGGCTACGGCGTCGAGAAGCACGGCGACGCGACCGTCGCGCTCGTCGGATTTCCCAGCGTCGGGAAGTCGACGCTGCTGAACGCGCTGACCAACGCCGAGTCCGAGACCGGCGCATACGAGTTCACGACGCTCGACGTGTATCCGGGGATGCTCAAGTACAAAGGTGCGAACATCCAGATTCTCGACGTTCCCGGACTCATCGAGGGCGCTGCCGGTGGCCGAGGTGGCGGCAAGGAAGTGCTGTCCGTCGTCCGGACCGCGGACCTCATCGTCTTCCTCATCTCCGTCTTCGAGATCGATCAGTATGACCGACTCAGCGAGGAGTTGTACAAGAACAAGATTCGACTCGATCAGAACCCACCGTGGGTCAATGTCCGCAAGAAGGGCAAGGACGGGATCTCGGTCAACACGGCTTCGGGCGTCGAACTCGACGACGAGACCGTCAAAGCCGTCCTGCGCGAGCACGGCTACGTCAACGCCGATGTGACCATCGGCGAGCAGATCGACATCGATCAGCTCATCGACGGCGTGATGGACAACCGCGTCTATCTGCCTTCCCTCGTCGCCGTCAACAAGGCCGACCTCATTGAACCAGACTACCTTCCAAAGGTCGAAGACGAACTCCGTGAGCGGGATATCGATCCCGACGAAGCGATCTTCATCAGCGCCGAGGAAGAGAAGGGACTGGATAGCCTCACCGAACGCATCTGGGAGGAGCTCGGCCTGATCCGGATCTACATGGACAAGCCGGGCCGCGGTGTCGACCGTGAGGAACCGCTGATACTCCGGGAAGGCAATACCGTCGACGACGCCTGCGAGAAGCTCGGTGGGAGCTTTGACGACCGCTTCCGCTTCGCTCGTGTGACCGGCCCGAGTGCCAAGCACGACGAACAGCAGGTCGGTCGCGACCACGAACTCGCGGACGAAGACATCCTACGGATCGTCGCCAATCGGTGATTATACCCGACCGCGCCCGCGTGCGTGGAAGCCACATTTCAAAGGAAGTCCACCGAGTTCGCCGTTTATGAAGTAGATGCGTTCATGGGTCTAGAGTCCTGCCACCACGTATGGACCACGGTCCCCGACGCCGTCTTATCGCCGTCGTCGTTGCTGGCCTCGTCCCTTGGACAGTGGTGCTGATCGGGGCAGAGTTGACACTCGTCTTCTCGTTTGGCCTGTTCAACACGAACCCGCCGGAACTGCTCTCAGTCTATAGCTACTTCATCCGATTTACCGGCGCACTCCCACAGTTTATCGAATCGTGGGGTTCGGGTGTCTTGCTGTATGCCTTTGCCTTGGCCAGCGCCGTTGTCGGCGTTGTCTGGCGCGAGGACGTCCGAATCACCGCCCTCGCTCTCGCAGGTGCAGGTCTAACTCAGATTCCCGTGTTCTTTGGATTCAACAGGCGACTCAACTACGTGGCAGTCCCGGTCGGCTCCATCGTACTGCTTGCCGTGGTCTGGTGGTACTACCTGCCGGCCATCTGGGGCGATACAGCGACGCGGTGACCTGCGGTATCGAAGCCGGACGGAAGCACCTGTGGCGGTAGCCTTTTCGCTCGCTCGCACCATGTGCTGTGTATGTGGTCACTTGATCATACGATGATGCGTGTCGAGGATCTGGACGCATCGCTGGACTGGTATCAGACGTATTTCGATTACGAAGAGAAAGGCCGCTGGGAGGCAGACACCTTTACGAACGTCTTCCTCGGTCCGGAGGATGCCCACGACGAGGGGGCGCTGCTCGAACTCACGTACAACCACGACGGGCGCTCGTACACGATGGGCGACGCGTGGGGACACATCGCCGTCCGCTGTGACGATGTGTACGATGCCTACGACGAACTGATGGACGCCGGCGTCGAGGATTACCGCGACCCAGACTCCTGTGGCGGCTCCTACGCCTTTGTCACAGACCCTGATGGCCACGAAATCGAAATCGTCGAGCGAGACCACGGCGCAAAGTGGTCGCTCGACCACACCATGATCCGCGTCGAAGACGCCGAGCAGGCTATCGGCTGGTACACTCGAAAGCTCGACTACGACCTGTTCCGCCGTGAGGAGTTCGACGACTTCGCGCTGTACTTCCTCAAGCCCGCGGAGGCCCCCGACGAGGCGATGTCAGTCGAACTCACGTACAATTACGACGGCCGGTCCTACGAACTCGGCGACGCCTGGGGGCATCTCGCAGTCCGAACCGATGACCTCCATGGCGCGTGGGAGACACTAATGGGTCGTCACGCTGAGGACTACCGCGATCCAGAGAGCTGTGACGACCGCTACGCGTTCACCAAAGACCCCGACAGCCGTGAAATCGAGATCGTGACGAACTGACGCTCCCGGTCGGTAGTGGTCGTTCAATCCTCTTCTATTCTCATCCAGTGGCTGTCAGGGGGCGATTCTTCTGGGGAGGTATTCTTGGAACTCAGACGGTAGACGCTAGAATGACAGCTAGATCTCATACTTTGTAACCATCTCACACAATCTCTAATCGCCCCGAATGTCGTTTCAGAGCATGACCATTCATGACATCTGAATGTCCTAATCACAAAACATTTGTAATAGACACCTATCGTTTAGACTGTACCCCTACCCATGACGCCAGAAGTGAGTACGCCGGTTCGGTCTACACGCGATTACGGTGATTGCGTTCCGACCAGGTGGAAAACTGCTGGGGTCGCCCGATAGCAAACACAAACTATGACAGGAAATTCAGACAAGATTCGTAGCCTGTTCCTGACGGCGCTGATGGTCTTCTCGGTATTCGCCGGGACCATCGCGTTCTCCGGTGGCGCAGCCGCCGCCGCGAACGTCGAGATTCAGCAGGCAACGGAGTACAACTCCGATACCGGAGATACAATCGAAGTGGTAACGAACAATTCAATACAAACCTCCCTGCAACTCGCCAACTCAAGCAATAATGGTGATGTCCAGGTCGTGGTTAACGGTGTGGACAATCCGGGCGAGTACGTTGAGACTGGCCAGAATGGAGGTAATATCAACCAGAACAGTGAGCAGATCGAGATTACCCTCGAGAAAGACATTACGCCTGACGCTGAGGTAGATGTCCGACTCAACGGTGTCTCTGCCACTGGTAGCGACAATGTCGATCTGGTCCAGAAAGACATCGACGTGACGTCACAGACGATCACGGCCGATGGCGACACCTCAGCTGGCCTCGACTATCAGAACGTGTTCCGTGGTGAGAAGCTCGCAATCGAGCGATCCAGCACGTCCACCGGTGACGAATTCGAGATTGAAGTCAACGATGGTTCGCTCGTTGCTTCTGACTCGGTTAATTCGAATAGCGATGTCTACCGCTACGACACTGAGGATCTCGATACCGGTGAGGAATACAACGTCACGATTGGCGATGAGAGCGCGGGCTTCCAAGTCAGCGACCTCAACCTGAACGTTGAAGCTGATGACAATGATATCAGCGATGAGGACGACATCATTGTCAACGCAACGATCAACCGTGGTGGTGAGGAAGCCAACGCGACGCTGTATGACGACAGCGGTGACAGGGTTTCATCGAAGATCGACACCCTGTCAGGCAACGATGACACTCCGTTCATCTTCAAACCGATCAACCAGACAAACGGCTTCGACGCTGACGATGGCCCGTACACGGTCGAAGTCACTGACCGACAGACGAACATCACGGTCAGTACCGACCAGATCAACGTCTCCGAAGCTGAAGACGGCGACGTTAGCTTCGAGAGCAGTGTCGTCGAGGAGGAGCGCGGTGACGTGGCTAACATCACGTACCAGCTCGACAACGAAGACGAAGCTGTTGTCTTCGTCGGCGACGACGAGGACGACAACTACGCAATCTCTGGCACTATCGAGGACGACGACGGTGACGGCGAAGTCACTGTCTCGTTCAACAGCTATCTCGCCGGCACGAGCGCCAACGTTGCCAATGTCGACGCCAGCGATATCCTCTACGTTGAGGGTGACGATGAGATCACTGGTGTCGAAGAAGCCGGCTCCTTCGACCGTGGTAGCCTTGACGAAGAGACGATCGAAGCCTCCAGCTACAACCTGAACGTCACTGCAGGCACATCTCAGGACGACAGCGCTGACGCCGTCGGAACACTCCGACTGAGCGAGCGCTCCACTGAGAGCATGCGTAGCTGGGTGGCTCCACAGGACGCTGAGCTCGACGATGACGATATCGACATTCGTGATCGTATCGACCAGAACCTGACCCAATCGAACAACATCGCTGACGGTGACCTCGTTGTCCACCAGATCGTTGCTTCCGGTGTCGAAGGCCCGCTCGCCTACGAAGAGGAAGTCAACGGCTCCTCCAGCGGGACCCAAGCGTTCCTCCGGTCGACTGCTGGCGGCGCTAATAACAACGACGCGTTCAACCTCACCGTCAACCGCAGCGATGTCGGTGCAAACGCAGATCAGGACCCCCTTATCCTCAACAGCTCCAACGTTGTTGTTGTCGACGACCCCGACAACAACACGTACTTCGTCGCTGTGGAGACACGGAACGCGGAATTCGAGAGCGGCACACCGATCCGCGCCGATGACGAAGATGACGAGCTACTGGCCAACTTCACTGTGTCGCAGGATACTGGCCTGAGCGACAGCAACGACGCCGTTGAAGACGACTACAGCATCGTCGACCGCGATGCAACTATCGACACGACCAACGGTCTCGTTCTGGTGCAGGCTGCTGCTGACCAGCTAATCACCGGAACCACCACGGTCGCCCCTGGCTCCGAGCTTGAGGTCGAAGTCGAGTCCGAGAGTGAATCTAACCCGTTCCTCGACCGCCCCGAAGCGACTGTCGACACGGACGGGACGTTCACTGCCACGGCAGACTTCAGTGACTACTCGGCAGGGACGAACTTCACCACTCAGACACTCGATGTCGACGGTGATCAGCTGGGTGACGAGGAAGACGGAGAGATCACCGATGCGGACACGGCCACTGTGAGCATCAGTGACCAGGAATCCGACGGTAGCGAAGTCGTCGTCGACAGCGCACAGCTGTCCGCCGGTGGCTTCATCGCAATCCACGCCGGTAACGCATCCGGCGACGTCGTCGGGAACTCCGAGTACCTCGAGGCAGGCAGCCACGAGGACATCACGATCACGCTCGACGAGTCGATGGACGAGGACTTCACCGCGGTCGCGATGCCGCACCTCGACACCAACGGCAACGAAGCGTACAACTTCCCCGGCGCTGACGGTCCGTACACCGCCAACGGCTCCGCCGTGACGGACAGTGCGAACGTGACTGTTGGTGCTGAGGACACGCCTGAGGACACGCCTGAGGACACACCTGAGGACACGCCTGAGGACACGCCCGAGGACACGCCCGAGGACACTCCTGAGGACACGCCTGAGGACACCGAAACCGAGACCACGGAAGAGACCGGTCCCGGCTTCACGGCAGCCATCGCGCTCATCGCGCTGGTCGCCGCTGCGCTCCTCGCCGTCCGACGCGACAACTAACCAGAGCAGTTCTGGTCCCTGAACACCGTTCTTTCTTTCGCGCGCATGTGAGCAGTGCCGACAGTCCGTACACCGTCACTGACTCGCGGCTTGGTTCCCGATCCGGGATTCTGCTGTCCGCTTCCCCACAGCTACTTGCCGGCCGTCAGTCATGACTGGGTATAGTCGAACACTGACTCACTCTTCGAAATGCAGTTCGGAGCGAGATACGACAGTCTGTGGCGTGCCTTGCGCTGACAGTATAACTATATTTCATCCTGATACTCTGCTCTACTTTCAGTATTACCCGCGTAGCAATCACTGCTAGCCGATCCTGATTCACGTTCGTGGCCCCGGATAGCTCTCGCAGGTCACAGCAACATCGGGGCTTTCTTTCCCGCAAGGCAGTGAGGCAACCCGCACTCGAATCAGCGGGTAAAGGCATGTCTCGACCGGATTGTGACCATCCAATCATCTGACAAGTGAACTAAAATACCATGTCAAAGTTAAATGTATGTGCAAAAACATTATTGGCTGACTACTACTTGTAATATACTTACCAGCTTTATTCCACAAAGCATTTACCACACTTCGGGCAATGTACCGATACCCCTACCCATGACGCCAGAAGTGAGTACGCCGGTTCGGTCTATGCGTGGCCTCGGTGGCCGCGTTCCGACCACGTGGAAAACTGCTGGGGTCGCCCGATAGCAAACACAAACATGACAGATACAAACGAAAAAATCCGCAGCCTGTTCCTGACAGCGCTGATGGTCTTCTCGGTATTCGCCGGGACCATCGCGTTTTCCGGTGGCGCAGCCGCCGCCGCGAACGTCGAGATCCAGCAGGCAACGGAGTACAACTCCGATAGCGGAGATATAATCGAAGTAGTAACGAACAATTCAATAAACGACCCTAACACCCTCACAGTCGCCAACGACACCAATGATGGTGATGTCCAAGTTGTGGTTGACGGTGTGACGAACCCCGGCGATGTCGTTACCACCGGAACAACGGTTACTCAAAACGGTGAGCAGCTTGAGATTCCGCTTGATGGAGACATCACGCCTGACGCTGAGGTAGATGTCAGAATCTACGGTGTCTCTGCGACTGGTGGCGACAACGTCGATCTGGTCCAAAAGGACATCGACGTGACGTCACAGACGCTCACGGCCGGCACTACCATCGGCCCAAAGACGAACCTCAACTACGTCAACGTGTTCCGTGGCGAAACGCTCGCAATCCAGCGAGACAGCACGAGCAGTGACAGCTTCAATATTGAAGTCAACGATGGCTCGCTCGTTGCTTCTGACTCGCTTAATTCGAATAGCGATGTCTACCGCTACGACACTGAGGATCTCGATACCGGTGAAGAATACAATGTCACTATTGCTGGTAAGAGCGCGGGCTTCCAAGTCAGCGACCTCAACCTGAACGTTGAAGCTGATGACAATGATATCACTGATGAGGACGACATCATTGTCAACGCAACGATCAACCGTGGTGGCGAGGAAGCCAACGCGACGCTGTATGACGACAGCGGTGACAGGGTTTCATCGAAGATCGACACCCTGTCAGGCAACGATGACACTCCGTTCATCTTCAAACCGATCAACCAGACAAACGGCTTCGACGCTGACGATGGCCCGTACACGGTCGAAGTCACTGACCGACAGACGAACATCACGGTCAGCACCGACCAGATTAACGTCTCCGAATCTGAAGACGGAGACGTTAGCTTCGAGAGCAGCGTTGTCAACGACGAACGCGGCGACGTGGTTAACATCACGTACCAGCTCGACAACGAAGACGAAGCTGTTGTCTTCGTCGGCGACGACGACGACGACAACTACGCAATCTCCGGCACGATTGACGATGACGACGGTGACGGTGAAGTGACCGTCTCGTTCAACAGCTATCTCGCCGGACTTTCCGATGACAGCATCGGCATCTCCGCGGACGACATCCTCTACGTAGAGGGTGACGACGAGATTAACAATGTCAACGAGCATGGTTCATTCACAAGCAACGATCGTAGTAGTCTCAACGACGAAACGATCGAGCCTTCCAGCTACAACCTGAACGCCACTGCAGGTACGTCTCAGGACAGTAGCGCTGATTCTGTCGGTACGCTCCGACTGAGTGAGCGCTCGACTGAGAGCATGCGTAGCTGGGTCGCACCTCGCGACGCTGAACTCGATGACGATGACATCGATATCCGCGACCGTATCGGCCAGAACCTGACGCAGGCAAACGAAATCGCGAACAAGTCGATCGTCGTCCACGAGGTGTCCGCCTCCGGTATCGAGGGTGCCCTCGAATACGAGCAGGAAGTTAACGGTTCGAGCGATGTCACGCAGGCATTCCTGCGGGCCGGTGCGAAGAACACAATCGACGAAGACAAGCCCGTCAATAACAAGTCGCCGATGACGGGTCTTAATGCACTGAACTTCTCGGTCGAAAAGACCAACGTTGGTGCGAACGTCGACAATGAGGAAATGGTCCTCAACAGCTCCAACGTTGTTGTTGTCGACGACCCCGACAACAACACGTACTTCGTCGGTGTGAAGACGGCGAATGCTAAGTACGCTGGCGGCAACTCTGTCCGCAGCCAAGATGACACCGACGAGATCACGGCTAACTTCAGCGTGACGCCGTACGCTGCATTCGATAATGAGAACGATGGCGTTGAAGACGACTACAGCATCGTTGAACGGGATGCATCCGTTGACACGACCAACGGCCTAGTGACGGTTCAGGCTGCCACTGACCAGCAGATCACTGGCACGACCACGGTTGCACCTGGTGCAGAGGTCGAGCTCGAAGTCGAATCCGAGAGCCAGTCTAACCCGTTCCTCGAGCGACCTGAAGTGACTGTCGAACCGGACAACACGTACACTGCAACGCTGGACTTCAGTGAGCAGTCCGCCGGTACGAACTTCACCGCTCAGTTCCTCGACACGAACGGTGACGAGCTGGGTGACGAGGAAGACGGAGAGATCACCGATGCCGCCACGGCCTCCGTGAGCATCAGTGATCAGGAATCCGACGGTAGCGAAGTCGTCGTCGACAGCGCACAGCTGTCCGCCGGTGGCTTCATCGCAATCCACGCCGGTAACGCATCCGGCGACGTCGTCGGGAACTCCGAGTACCTCGAAGCAGGCAGCCACGAGGACATCACGATCACGCTCGACGAGTCGATGGACGAGGACTTCACCGCGGTCGCGATGCCGCACCTCGACACCAACGGCAACGAAGCGTACAACTTCCCCGGCGCTGACGGTCCGTACACCGCCAACGGCTCCGCCGTGACGGACAGTGCGAACGTGACTGTTGGTGCTGAGGAACCGACGGCCACCGAAGAGCCGACGGAAACCGAAACCGAGGAGCAGACCGAAGAGCAGACTCAGGAGCAGACCGAAGAGTCCACCATGGACTCCAGCACTGAGGAAGCCGAGACCACGGAAGAGTCCGGTCCTGGCTTCACGGCAGCCATCGCGCTCATCGCGCTGGTCGCCGCTGCGCTCCTCGCTGTCCGACGCGACAACTAACCAGAGCAGTTCTGGTCCCTGAACACCGTTCTTTCTTTCGCACGCTACGCTGGTTAGCGGCAGCGCTTCTGTAGGCCGGTCTGACGCCGACACCGCACAGTAGCGCAACGACAAAACATATAGGCCGGTTTGGCTAACGTACGAGCAATGAGTAAGACAGTCCTGCAAGCAGGCGTCGACATCGCTGGACTGTCCTTTGATCCGGTCACGGTCTCGGAGCCGCTGATGTGGCTCGTTCTTGTGGCGTTTCTTGGGAGCGCTGCTGTCGCCCAGT
Source organism: Haloarcula sp. CBA1129 (assembly GCF_008729015.1). Taxonomy (NCBI): domain Archaea; kingdom Methanobacteriati; phylum Methanobacteriota; class Halobacteria; order Halobacteriales; family Haloarculaceae; genus Haloarcula; species Haloarcula sp. CBA1129. The sequence goes on along the minus strand of NZ_RKSM01000001.1, from coordinate 1,581,497 downwards.
ACGACGAACGACTGGCCCGCCCTGTCGGGACCATCGGCTGGGGGCTGTTTGCGGCGTACTGGCTCGTTCTAGCTCCACATTTCATCCTGATACAGAAAAGCGTCGTCGAGGGGCTCGGAAGCGTCATCGCCGTCCCGCTGTCGCTGTACACCGGCTATCTGCTCTGGAACGGCCGGGAGTCGCTGCTGGTGTTGACCCGAGCTATTGGCCTCATGGGCGTCATCTACGTCCCCTTCCTTACCATTGGGCCGCTTCGCCAGACCATCATCGAGATTGTCACGGATCAGGTCGCCTTCCTCATGACGCTCATCGGCTACGACCCCGTGGTCGTCGACGGGCTCTCGCACAACGGCATCGACATCACGTCGAAACAGTACCCCTACGAGAACACGTTCTGGTTCGACGGCAACGAGCGACCGATAACGTACACTATCATCTTGGCGTGTACAGGTATCGGCAGCATCTCTATCTTTGCTGGCGGCATACTGGCGGTCGCGGCGCCGTGGCGACGGAAGCTTCGCGTGCTGGTCGCGGCAGTGGGTATCATCTACGTCTTGAATCTGGTCCGGAATCTCGGGATCGCACTGGCGTTTGGCCTCCAGAAGGCACAGTTCTTCCCGGGAACGGTCATGGCGCTGTTCGGTCTGAGCGACGCACAGCTCGTGTCTTACTACATCGTCGACCGGATGCTGGCGCAGTTTGGCTCCGTCATCGTCCTCGTCGGGCTTACGTGGATACTGATGCGGGAGCTACCGGAACTCACCGTTATTGTCGAGGACCTCCTGTTTCTGGTGACCGGCACGGAGTACGACCTCGGTCCGGCATTTGAAAAGAATCAGTCGGGTCCCGCGACGCCCGGCGACGACTGAGCCGCGTTGTGTGACAGTCGGATGTTACTCTAAGTCCGCGCCAGCAAGCGACTCCAGAGCGTCCGCTTCGAGCGGGTGCAGCGAGCCGGGAATCACGAGCAGATGGAGCGGGTCGCCGAACGTCTGCGCGGCGAGTTCGTCGAGGGTATCGGCAACGACGAGTGGGTCCGGGCTGCCGGCTCTAGCCACGACAACGCCGAGCGTGTCCGGGAGCGGCTCCGATAGCAGGGCGGCGGCGTGGCTGGCAGTCATGTACGTGTCGTCGCTCTCATCCCAGTGTGGGTCGTCGACCTTGATGTCGAGGTAGACCAGCGTATGGAGGTCACGTTCTCGGTTGTCCTCGATGGTGGCGACGACGCTGTCCGGAACCCCGTCGCCGCCGTGGGCGTCCTCGAACGGAAGCGTCGTAGCCTTCCCGAAGCGGTAGTTCTGCAGGCCGGTCAGCGAGCCGGCGGCTGTCTGGGCGGTCGTTCCGTGAACGATTCGAGTTTCGATGCCCCGGTCCTCGGCACGGAGCCGGAGGTCGGTGTGAGTCGTCGAGACCATCGTATCGCCGGCGGTACAGAAGACGACGTCTTCGCTCTCGGCGGCCGCGAGAATCGGTTCGGGGTCCTGCTCGATTCCGGCCCGATCCCTGACTTCGATAGTCGTGTCCAGTGTGTCCGCCAGCGTTTCGAGGTCGGTACCGATCAGCCGGCTCGTGTAGAACTCGGCGAACACGCGGTCGGCGTCCCGGATGGCGTCGCGGCCGACGACCGTGGCTGAGCGCTCGTCATAGAGGCCCAGCCCGACGAATGTGAGCATATTCGGAGTGGGTCGTCGTCGGGGATAAAGGGCGCGAAGCGTCAGGCTTACCGCCCACGGTCTGGGAGTGGGTGTATGGGCGTTCCCTGCG